>NZ_SLUB01000151.1 GCF_004799755.1 Bacillus timonensis
AAGGAACAATTTTATCTGGATAATGTACATCAGGCGAAGCAACTATCAATCGTGTATGCATTTTGACGACTGTCCAGCCCTTTGTTACATAGGCCCATTCTGATAAAATAGGTGGAAGTGGTATATGTGTCGCATCTACGATGCGAAGTTTTCCAACACCTCGAGGTAGACCAGTAGTACCTTTGGTATAATATTCAAGTTCTTTTACAACTTTAAAGAAAAGGTTCTGTACTATTCCGGTGTCTAAATCATTAATTCTTCGACTTAATTGTGAGGCACTGATACTATCTACACCGATATATTCCATTAGATCTTTGTGTGCGCGCATATTAACTTCAAATTCGGGATAAGATTCCCATTTTCCCAATTGGGCAGCTACAAAAATTTTAACTAAACCTTCTGTTGAAAGCTTTTTCATATCATAGTTTAGAAGGGGACAAGCTAAATATTCTGTAGGTAATAATGACAAACATTGACGAATTACTGTATTTTGATTTAATATGGTATTACTCATTGAAAGCTCCTTTGTAGAAAGTT
>NZ_SLUB01000152.1 GCF_004799755.1 Bacillus timonensis
AGTCTGTACACTTTTCCCTCTTCATCGAGAAATTCCACGAGCCTAATTGGTCTCATCTTACCTGTTTCTCCAAGAATCACCTTAACATCTCTTTGAATATTAGACCCTTCGGGTACTTCGTATTCCTCTATGACTCTTTCGACGAGTTTCCCTCTTAACCGAACGACAAAGTTTATGTCTTTCTTAATCCATTCATTCATTCGATAGAGATCCATATATCCTCGATCCATCACATAAGTTGCATCAGATTCTTCTATTAATAGGTCTCCGCCTTCATGATCTTGTACTTTCCCATTAGAAGGAACAATTTTATCTGGATAATGTACATCAGGCGAAGCAACTATCAATCGTGTATGCATTTTGACGACTGTCCAGCCCTTTGTTACATAGGCCCATTCTGATAAAATAGGTGGAAGTGGTATATGTGTCGCATCTACGATGCGAAGTTTTCCAACACCTCGAGGTAGACCAGTAGTACCTTTGGTATAATATTCAAGTTCTTTTACAACTTTAA
>NZ_SLUB01000153.1 GCF_004799755.1 Bacillus timonensis
GTTTTTCTGCCTGGAACGTTTTTAATTCTTTGTGCATTAGCCAAAGTAATATTAAAGAAATCTTCTAAGATGTTATATACTGGCTTCCAATAAACTCCTGTGCTTTCCATTGCGATATGTGTCACTTCTTTTTCCTCTAACCATTTCAAGAGACGAAATAAATCTTTAGTCAATGTAGGAAAAGTTTCAATTTCCTTTACCATGTCTGTCTCTGATTCACCAAGAAGTACGCAAGCAACTATTGTTTCTGAATGTACATCCAACCCAGCACATCGTTTGTGCAAAGTTTCCATTTCACTCCACCTTTTAGAATGTATTCCACAAACAATGGAATGAATTTGAAATTAGACATTTTTCTGTTCGTAGTCATCTCTCGATAGAGAGAGCTAACAATGGGTTGTACACCAAATTCATTCCAACAGTTTTTTATACGGGGTAAAACCACCATTAAAGACCACGTAATATACTCATTGTTTGCGGTATCTACATTATGGGGAAAAGAATC
>NZ_SLUB01000016.1 GCF_004799755.1 Bacillus timonensis
CGATGGGATTTATCCGCATCTGAGATTGCAGAAATTTATAAAAATCGGTGGATTATTGAATTATTTTTTAAATGGATAAAGCAATCACTACGATTCGTCAAAGTCTGGAGTACAAAACCGCAAGGAATTTGGAACCAAATGTTTATAGCGATGATCGCTTATATTTTAACGCTCATTGTTAAACTAAAGACCAAATCAAAGAAAAGCCAGAAGTTTATTCTTACAAATATTCGAGTGTATTTCGATAAAACATGGGAAAAGTTTATCTCTGCATTAGAATATAAACCAGTAAAGACATCAAAAGGAAGACAAAAGGTTCCAGATAAACCGACGAAAGAAATATTCTACGGAAGTGTTGCGCTAATTGGTGAGAAAAAGAAACGTATTAAAAGGAAAATAAAGTAAAGTAAATACCAAAAAATGGGAACAAACAACAATTTTATCCATGATTGTTGTTTTAGCTCCCAAGCGAAAAAACTAACTGTAAATATATTACTTTTTATCAAAATAAATGCAATTATGCAAAGCTAGTGGGACAGGTTCACTGTCCCACTGACCCAGTATAATTAACGGGTCTTTTTCTTGTTGTATCCCCGTTCTTCATAGGGTTGAATCTGATTAATCCATTTATTCTCAAGTTCTGATAAGGCTTCTTTTTCATTAAAATAGGGGTCATCTTTCTTTTTTAGTGTTTCTAAAATATCAATACTGAATGCACTGGCTCCGTAATGCTTCCAGTCTTCTTGTAGTTCCTTGTTCATAGGTGAAGCTGTGCCTGCCTCTAAACTGAATTTTAAACCGTTTAAAGTTTTAAAATTTCTGGTGCTACCGATAAATACTTTTCCAGTTTGCGTGTTTTTTATCTGAAAAACACCGGCCTCGATAGGTGTTTCTTTGTATTGTTGTTTCAATTCTTTCTTGCGATCCATTTTATATTCTCCCTTTCAATGGGTATTTTACGAGTATTCACTTACTGCTGTGTTCCGCTATTTTTTCAGCCAGTATTGACTTCCATCCGTCTTTCTTCCTAAAAATCCATAACTAATTAAGTATCTTCGAATGAGGACATAATCATCATAAATGTCTTCTAAAATCTGATTGATTTCTTTTTCTGTGTAAATTATATCTTTTTCAAATCGCCCAGAGATTTCCCGAAGGATAATTAGTCTTTGTTTTTCTTTTGGGGGAAATTTCTTTAACCTCCCATTTTTCCCTTCCGTTAGAAACTTTTTGATAATTTCTTTTTGTTCCTCATCCGTAACGGCATAGCGATCATCAAGCATTGTTGCTGTTTTATGAGGTGGAACAAAGGCAGGTGCATGCTGATCTTTCTCTTTTAAAAGTTCCATTATGGCTAAAAAGGTCTTTGCTTGACGTTCTTTCTCTTTCAACGCAAACCGATGGTGCCTAATAGTAGAAGTGCTGCCTATACCCATCTCAGACTGTACATCTTTATCACTTTTGCCCTGATAAAAAAGGCGAATCAACTGATTTTGATGATCGGTTAGCCCTGTCAGTTTTTTATCAAGTCCAATTAAATAATCAAATACGGATTGGTGGGAACCTTCAATATGAACACGCATATACCTTTCTGCCTCATATAAAAATCCTTCATGTGGGTAAATGATTCCTTTTTCGATCTTCTCTCCGCATAAAAGACAAGTATAAGAATCTGACTCTTCCAAATATCCCTGTTTAAGTTCTTCCAACGTTGCATTCCAAAAACCATCTGAAATATCCATTGTTTAAACACATCCATTAAAAGTTTGTAGTAAAACAAATATATTATAATTTTGTTTATTAATCAACAAACATTTTTGTTTCATGTTTGTTTCTTGAAGTGTAGGAGGTTTTACATGAATAGAGTAAGAGCAGAAGGGTATGTTTTGGACGAATTGGGCAAATGAGGAAACAAACATACGGTAATTATGTGATTATTTTGAGCAAACTATCGTTTAAGGGAAGTGTGAGATTCAAAAGGCATTTCCTACACGAGGAGGTGGGATAATTGGCTGACAACAAACGAAATCGCGATGATATTAATACTGGCGAGGCACTTGGAACGGGTGCCGGTGCAACTGCAGGAGCAGTGGTGGGATCTGTGTTGGGACCACTAGGTACAGTTGCGGGTGCTATTGCTGGTGGGGCACTGGGCAACAAGGCTGGCGAAGGTGCTGAAGAGGCTGTGGATCAAGAAGAAAAGTAAAGGTTTCACTATACTTAATTTGAAAAAGGCTCCCAGATGGGGGGCTTTTCTTTTCTGTTAGAAAGGCAAAGATGCAGGGGACACAGGGACAGGTACTGCGTCCCAGTCTTTTTACCAAATAACTTTTGGGACAATGAACCTGTCCCTCTGTCCCGCATATAAAACAAATTATAAGAAATAATAGGTTAGGTAAGATATTGGGATTTACTCTACCACTTAAAAATCATTGATAAAGGAGAATGTAAAATTGTCAAATGTTAAATTAGCCGTTATTTTTTACAGTATGGGCGGCACAAATTATCAGTTATCAAAATGGGCAGAAGAAGGAGCTAAAGAAGCAGGGGCGGAAGTTAAAGTATTAAAGGTCCAGGAATTAGCTCCAGAGTCTGTCATCCAGGGAAATGAAGTATGGAAAGCAACAGTTGAAGCAACGAAGGACGTTCCAGTGGTCACATCAGAAGATATTGAATGGGCAGACGCCATTATCTTCAGTGTTCCTACCCGTTTTGGAAACATGCCTTCACAAATGAAGCAGTTTCTTGATACGCAAGGTGGCCTTTGGGCTAGTGGAAAAACGATTAATAAAGTTGTAAGTGCAATGACGTCTGCTCAAAATCCGCATGGTGGACAAGAAGCGACAATCCTTTCGTTATACACCAGTATGATGCATTGGGGAGCGATTATTGCTGCACCTGGTTATACTGATCCAGTATTGTTTGGAGCTGGTGGAAATCCATACGGAACAAGTGTGACAGTCGGTCAAGATGGAAAAATGATTGAAGACGTACAAGCGGCAGTAAAACATCAAGCAAAACGTACGGTTACTGTTGCAGAATGGGTAAAAAAAGCAAATCAATAAATGATGAATTTGAGACCTTGAATTGCGGTATAGTCGGGGTCTCTTTTTTTTGTGGGTTGATGTGGGTAAAATTTACAATTCCTCTAGTTTTATTTTCGTAATATAATTATTTGAGCAGTTTTTCATTAGGGGGATATTTTCAGCATGAAGAAGAAAAAATGGCTAGTCGGAATTTTAACAACATTGATAATGGCTGTAATCATAATTGCCGTTACAATTGATATAGGTGGCGACGATACTGTTGAAACTTTTTTAAAAGAAGAAACAATAACGAAGGCTACAATAGCAAGCGAAATAGATAAGGAAATGAAAGAGGACAAGACAGTTAGGCAGGAAGCGTTACACGAAGATATTCAAAAAGAAAATGAGATAAAAGTTGAAACACAAAAGACTGAGAAGGCGACTTCTACTACTCTAGGAAAGCCCGTCACTAAATATGTTACCGTAGGTTCTTTAAACGTGCGTAGCGGGGCAGGTACGAATTATCCAGTTGTTATGGCTGTTACGCAAGGCCAATCCCTTTTCGTTAGTGAGGTTACAGATTCTTGGAGTAAAGTGAAAATGAATGATAAAACAGGCTGGGTGTATAGTGAATATTTGTCCGATTCGAAACCTGTTGTTGAAAAAAGCGTTGTGGCAGCACCACCAGCCCCAGCTCCAAAACCTGTAACACAGCCTGAAATAAGTGGGAATATTGCTGATACATTAAAAACGGTTAATGGAAATAAACAGCTTATTCTTGTAACGGCGAATGGATACAATACCAATCGGGCAACGATTCAAGCGTTTGAGAAGGATGCAAATGGAAAATGGAATCCGATTTTAAGCACGACTGGCTATATCGGAAAAAATGGCTTTACAACAAACAAAAAAGAAGGCGATGGTAAATCGCCGGTAGGCAAATATACGATCGGAACTGCTTTTGGTCAAAAAGGTAATCCAGGAACGAAATTATCTTTCCGAAACATTACAAATGATGATGTATGGGTCGATGATCCGGAATCCCCACTTTACAACTCCTGGCAATCAAGAAGCGCAACCCAAGGACAGTGGAAAAGTGCAGAGGATATGATGCATCGTCTATATACCTATGGATTTGTGATCAATTACAATACAGAGAGAACTCCCTATAAAGGAAGTGCGATATTCTTCCATGTTGGCAGTGGGTATACGTTGGGGTGTACTGCAACATCGGAAGCAAATGTGATCAAACTTTTGAAATGGTTGGATCCAGCAAAAAATCCTGTTATCGTTCAGACGCCGGCACAAGAACTGAATAAATATTAGACTGGTACAGATAAGGCCTGACACCTGGGACAATGTACCTGTCCCTCTGTCCCGCCGTGATTCCTGTCACTAAATTATTTTTTGATGTAGCGTATGCTATAAGAAAAGGCATCATGCACTGTAGTGAAGGAGGATAATGGCTAATATGATAATAGGAGACCCCAATATTGAATTAAGTGCTCCACTTCAACAATTAAAAGATGAGCATACGTTTTTGCGGGCAGACATGGATCGTTTCTATGAAATTGCGGAAGAAATAGAGTTTGAGTCCGGCCCTGAAGTGCTGGAACTGTTTTGGGATTTATTTGAATTGGTCTCGGCTTTCAATGACAAACTATCCGTCCATTCGAAGCGAGAGGATGAAGGCTTATTCCCGTTAATAGATCAGCACCTTGGAGAAAATGACACAACCATCGAGACGATGGAATATGAGCATCAGAAGGCAGAACAGCATCTACAGGATTTTTTAAATGAGACTGCTGCAGTGAGAGAAAAAATGGATGAATACCATGCGCAAACCATTACAGTTTACGCAGTACAAGCTTATGCAACCTTAACACAGCACTTTGCAAAGGAAGAAAATATGTTGTTTCCATTAGCAGAGAAAATATTGTCAGTTGAAGAAATGGATGAGCTCGCGCGGATGTTTCGGGATTAAAAAAATAGTATTCAGAAATACCCAAACTCACACTCGCAACTAAGACTAAGTAACTAAAAGTTTCCTCTTTTAAAAATTTTTGGATAAAGTGATTGACAGATAGTAAAATTCCGTGTAATTTTATATCAACAAACAACAACTTAATTACGAATTGATTCTTATCCAGAGAGGTGGAGGGACTGGCCCGACGATACCTCGGCAACAGACATTTTGTACTGTGCCAATTCCAGCAAGCGCTAAGCTTGAAAGATAAGAAGAGTGTATTTGAACTATGCATGTATGCCCTCTTCTTGTTAGAAGAGGGTTTTTATTTTGGCAAAATGAACAATTGTCTTACTGGTAAACCAGCGGCAATGGCTTAATACACATCTTTTACAAGGAGGAGTGACATGGCAAAACTTGATGAATCCAAAGTGAACCATATTTTATCAACCTTGGAGAACCTGGAATTTGGATCTGTTGTGATTACCGTCCACAATGGAGAAATCACCCAAATTGATGCGACGGAAAAAAAGCGTTTTTCCCTACAAAAATCAATCCAAAACCAAACAACGAAAAAATAATAAGCCGATTAGACGACTAAAGGCATCTTTATTTTCAAAGCGTCCACTTTTGACGTTTTGGATAAAGATGCCTTTTTCTATTCCTTTTTTCAGTGGAAGGGGGAGGTTGATGTTCCAAAACTCATAAGAAATGATTTCAATAAAAATGCGAAAGGATGATTAAGATGAGTGAAATCGTTATTTTATCAGGAAGTCCTTCAGAAAGTTCTAGAACGGATTTGGTTCTACAGTTTGTAGGAAAAAAGCTTAAACATGAAGGTTTTTCAATCACACATGTATCCGTGAGAGATATTCCTTCTGATGACATATTCAATCTGAAGTTTGATAGTCCAGCCCTTAAGGAGCTCACTTCACTAATCCAAGGGGCAGAAGGTGTGATTGTAGGATCCCCCGTTTACAAGGCTGCGTACACAGGAGTTCTGAAGGCTGTGCTAGATTTACTTCCACAAGATGTGTTAGCAAGAAAAACCGTTTTACCAATTATGACAGGCGGAAGCCCAGCACATCTCCTTGCGATTGACTTTAGTCTCAAACCTTTATTGGCTGCATTAAAGGGGCAAAGCTTACAGGGGGTGTACTTCCAAGATTGTCAAATTGATAAAACACAAGCGGTCAATCCCATTATCGATGTAAATGTTTTAGAAAGATTGAAAAAGGAGCTGTACTACTTTATTGAATCAGTTAATCAGAGTAAAGATTTTGCCATAAAAAATTAATTTTAAAAGGAGCTAACAAAAATGACAAAGAAAAGAATTTATTTAAATGCATTTGATATGAACTGTGTGGGGCATCAATCTCCAGGACTATGGACACATCCTGAGGATCAATCCCATCGCTATAAAGATAGCGAGTATTGGATAGAACTAGCGAAGCTTTTAGAAAAAGGTAGATTCGATGCTATTTTTCTAGCAGATGTATTAGGTCCATATGATGTATACCAAGGCTCTCGAGATGCTGCTATCCGTCAAGGGACCCAAACCCCTGTTAACGACCCATCACTAGTAGTGCCATTAATGTCAGCAGTGACAAAGCATTTAGGATTTGGAGTCACGGCATCTGTTACACATGAGCATCCTTATACATTTGCTCGCAGAATGTCGACACTGGATCATATAACAAAAGGGCGTGTCGGCTGGAATATTGTCACTTCTTATTTAAAAAGCGCCGCGGTGAATATGGGATTGGAAGACCAAATTAAACATGATGAGCGCTACGATATTGCCGAGGAATATTTACAAGTTTGCTATAAATTATGGGAAGGCAGCTGGGAGGATGATGCCGTATTAGCAGATAAAGAGAATCGGATTTTCGCTGACCCGAGTAAGGTTCATGATATCAACCATGAAGGTAAATATTTTAAAGTTCCAGGTGCACATCTGTGTGAACCTTCTCCACAAAGAACGCCGGTACTCTATCAGGCTGGAACTTCAACAAAGGGGCGCGCTTTTGCTGGTAAAAATGCAGAGCTCATCTTTATCGGAGCACCTACAAGATACGTGGCGAAGCAGTCAGTTAAGAAGTTACGTGAAGAAGCTAAAAAGGCAGGTAGATCACCTGAGGAAATTAAAATACTGACCATGATTACTCCGATAGTTGGCAGAACGGAAGAAGAAGCTTTTGAAAAATACAATGAGTATAAAAAATATATAAGTTATGAAGGTGCACTAGCACTACTTGGGGGATGGACTGGAATTGACTTTTCAGAATATGCTCCAGATGAAAATCTTCGTTTTGTAAAAAATGAGGCGATTCATTCTGCAGTTGAAAACCTTACAAAGATTGACCCGGATAAAAAATGGACTGTAAATGAAATCAAAAATTATACGGGAATTGGCGGAATGGGACCTGTTACTGTTGGAAGCCCAGAACAAGTTGCAGATGATTTGGAGAGTTGGGTGGAAGAGACAGGAATTGATGGATTTAACATTGCCTATGCGATTACTCCTGGTACCTTTAAAGATTTCATCGAACTTGTTGTGCCCATATTACAAGAAAGAGGTCTAGTTCGAAAGGAATATGAAGGTGGAACATTAAGGGATAGTCTATTTGGCAAGGGAAGCCAGCTATCAGAACACCATCCCGGAAAACAGTACGGAAAACTAAGTATTTTAGCAACAACATAACAAACATCTAGGAATGTTCATTTTTCTGCCAAGAAGTATCATTTGAAACAATTGCCGATTAGACGACTAAAGGCATCTATCATGCTGATAATTAGAAAAATTATCAGAGGGTAGATGTCTTTTTTAGATAAAGGGGGAGTACCATTGATAAAGTTTGATAAAGTAAATAAAGTTTTCGGAACGGCCGAGAGGAAGGTTCAAGCTGTCAAAGATGTCTCTTTAACAATCCATAAAGGAGAAATCTTTGGAATTATAGGTTTTAGTGGTGCCGGGAAAAGCACATTGCTTAGAATGGTGAATTTATTAGAACGCCCAACCTCTGGAAGGATCATTATCAATGATAAAGAAATCAGTACTATTTCCAAAACAGATTTAAGGAAACTGAGAAGTCGAATCGGGATGGTTTTTCAGTCTTTTAATCTGTTATCTTCGCGAAATGTTGAAGGTAATATTGCTTATCCTTTAAAGCTAGCAAAGGTCCCAAAGGCTGAAAGAGACAGGCGGGTGAAAGAACTACTGCAATTTGTTGGGTTGGAGGACAAAGCCGCTAAATATCCAGAGCAATTATCAGGTGGCCAAAAACAACGAGTAGGGATTGCAAGAGCACTTGCAACATCGCCTGATATTTTAATATGTGATGAAGCAACCTCTGCATTGGATCCAGAAACAACCGAAGAAATCCTGAATTTATTAAGAAAGGTAAATAAGGAGTATAATATCACAATTTTGTTAATTACACATGAAATGCATGTGATTCGAAGTATCTGTAGCCGAGTTGCTGTAATGGAGGGGGGAAAGGTGATTGAGCAAGGTAATGTATACGACCTCTTTTCAAATCCAAAATCAAGAATGACTAAAACCTTCATTAGTTCTATTTTGAATGACCAACTTTCTCATAGATTGTATGAACAGCTGCAAAAAGAACATACTGGAAATTTCTATCGATTAATATTTACGGGAAATGTATCAAGTAGACCAGTTATCTCTCAAATATCCAAAAAATACAATCTGGATTTTAATATTATGTATGGTAGCATTCATGAAATTCAGGATCAACTGTTTGGTAATCTCATTGTAGAACTAATAGGATTAGATTCGGTTGTAAAAAAAGCGGTAGCTGAGCTAAAAGAAATAGTAGAAGTGAGTGAGGTGCTAGTCAATGAAGGTTGATTGGACCACATTTTGGCCAAAAATAGTAGTAGCTCTGGGTGAAACCATTTCGATGGTGCTCCTTACTTTGGTTATCGCAAGTATCGTTGGGCTTGCTGTTGGACTATTATTCTTTGTTACACGAGAAGGGAATATTTTAGAAAACAAAATTGTTTTTACGATCTTAAATATATTAGTTAACGTAATTAGGCCTATTCCATTTATTATTTTACTTGTGGCCGTTAGTCCAATGACGCGTGCTTTAGTAGGGACAACGGTTGGAACCGCTGCTGCGGTATTTCCAATGAGTATTGCTGCATCATTCGCAATCGCGCGGGTTGTTGAAAACAATCTTGTTTCGATAGATCCTGGGGTCATTGAAGCGGCGCAGGCAATGGGGGCTAGTCCAACGAAAATTGTCTTCACCGTCCTGATACCGGAAGCTTTAGGTCCTCTTATTTTGGGACTTACGTTTATTACAGTTGCCCTAATTGACTTTTCGGCTATGGCGGGAACTGTTGGTGGAGGTGGATTAGGGGCAATTGCTATGAGTTATGGATACCAGCGGTTTGATACCACAGTTATGGTGGTCACGATTGTTATTTTAATTATATTAGCCCAGGGGGCACAATTCGTTGGGAATTTTCTATCGCGATTTTTTTTACGACGATAAAAGGGACATTGAAAGGGGATGAAAGGCATGAAAAAACGATTATACTTTTTATTTTATATGATTATTGCTTTGAATATCATTACAGCTTGTGGAACAAATATCTCTTCAGGTGGAAATAAAGATAGTAATGCAGTCAAGATAGGTGTTTCTAGCACGGATGGACCCGTTTGGGACTTATTGAAAGAAAAAGCAAAGGCAGAAGGAATTGATATAGAAATAGTAGAGATAGTAGATTGGCAATTGCCGAATGATGCTTTAGTCAACGGTGAAATCGATATGAATGCCTTTCAGCATTTGGCATTTTTGAGTCAATATAATGTACAAAGAGGTGCGAATCTTGTCCCGATAGGCTCTACATTTATTGGACCTAAAGCGCTATTCTCTGAAAAATACGATAAAATTTCTGAAATACCAAATGGTGCAAGTGTTGCCATTTCTAATGACCCCGCCAATATGGGGCTAGATTTAAAGCTGCTTGAATCAGCAGGTTTGATTGAATTGAAGGATGGGGTTGGTATTTTTGGAACGCCAGAAGATATTACAAAAAATCCAAAACAATTAAAAATGAATGAGATGGATGCTCAGCAAACACCACGAACCTTGCAAGATGTTGCACTTGCAGCGATATATATTAGTATAGCTGGTAGGGCAGGAATTGATATGGAGAATATTTTGTATGAAAATGATCCACTTAGTATGGATGGATTACCATATGCGAATGTATTTGCGGTACGATCTGAGGACACGGAAAATAAAACCTATAAAAAGATTGCATCGCTCATTCAAGACCCGGAAATAAAACAGGCCTATAGTGATGATACAGGAGGCTTAGGAGAAATTATTGACGTTCCACTGGACGATCTTCAAAAAACCCTGGATAGGTTAACCGGACAGAAAAAGTAAATCTAGAAAACTTCTTACTTTCAATTATATAGTAGTGAAAAAGTTAAGATAAGCCTTCGAAATCAATGGAGGCTTTTTTGACTTAAGTTAGGAGGAATGCAGTACCAACATGTTGAATATAGTGTGTAAAAGCCAAATGAAGGGGGAGCGATGATGAGTTTTATCGAAGGAAAATATATTGAAGTTGATTCAGGGGTAGAATTATTCGTTCAAGATGTAGGGGAAGGGGAGCCTATTGTTTTCATCCCGGGTTTTACATTTACAGCTGAGGTTTTTTCAAAGCAAATAGACTATTTTTCAAAAACGAACAGAGTCATCGTGATTGATCCAAGAAGTCACGGAAGATCGACTATCACTCTTCATGGAAATGATTATGTCACACACGGTTCTGATTTAGCTTCTGTTCTCCACACGTTAGAGGTAAAAAATGCAACTCTTGTTGGTTGGTCATTTGGGTGTTTTACAGTTTGGGAGTACGTGAAGCAGAATGGCTTTGATCGTATTAAATCCTTAGTACTTGTTGATATGCCACCCAAATCCTTATCTGTCAATGATGACTGGGTCGAAGGAAAGCTAGATGATATTGCAGGCATTTACAATGCTTATTTACGAAATCCAGCAGGACATCGTGAGTTCATAACCAGCTATATTACTCAAGTCATGGTGCAAAGAGAACTTGAGAGAGAAGAATTAACCTGGCTAGTAGAGCAATCATTAAAAACGCCATATTACATCGCAGGTAATTTGTTTGCATCAGGTATGTTTTCTGATTATCGTGAGGAAGCAAAAAAGGCAAGTAAAGCTGTCCCTACTTTAACGATTGTCGCAGAGCACTGGGCTGATATTGCCAAAAGGTCCACAAACCAACTGACTCCCGAATCTCAAGTGAAGGTCCTTGGAGGACATATGATGTTTTGGGAGCATAATGAAAAATTTAATGAAATGGTCAAAGCCTTTTTGAATGAAAATTAGGTAACAAAGGAGCCACAGGGACGGTTCCTGTGGCTCCGTTCAACTGCATTGTACACGGGCGCTCTTCATCAGTTCACTCATAACTCCTAAGCCTATCATACTCTATAAAAGAGAGGGATGAAAGGAAGCGAAACATGTTGGAAGCTTTATAAGGTCTAAAAGACTGAGCCAATAGTCATTGGTCCATGATCTATTGGCTCATTCATCACAACTTATTCAGCTTTCACTAGGATTTTAATGTGATTTCTTTCTTTAAGAAGACCTTCGAATCCTTCAGTGACGACATCATCAAGTGTTATACGTTTTGTTACTAGTTTTTCAGCTGGAAAATATCCTTTTGCCATTAGGCTAATAACGGCTGGGAATACATCTCGATATCCGATAATGCCTGTTACTGTACGCTCTTTCATCACGATATTTTGGGGATGGATAGAAGCCTCTGTTTCAAAAATGCTGACAATCATGGTTTCACCGTTGAATTTTGTAGAGTTGATGGCTTGGACTAAGACAGGTGGCACACCTGTAACTTCATAAGCTACATCGACTCCGCCACTTGAAAGTTGTTGAATTTGCTCTACGACATCACCGTTATGTGGATTTATGCCAATTGCCCCTAGTTCTTCAGCTTTTTGTCTTCGTTGCTCCGAAAGCTCGACTGCATAGATTTCGGTTGCGCCAGCAGCCTTGAGAGCCTCGATCACTAATAAACCGATTGGACCTGTTCCAAATACTGCAGCTTTATCACCAACCTGTAGCTTGCTTTGTTTCACCGCATGAAGGGCAACAGCTGCTGGTTCAACAAGTGCTCCTTGTTCATAGGATACTGTTTCAGGTAGCTTATGTAACATATGCTCAGGAACCGAAGCGAATTCAGAAAATCCGCCCCCGCCTCCAGAGAGACCATAGAATCCCATTTTATCGCAAAGGTTATATTTCCCTTGTTTACAAGCTTCACATTCCCCACAAGAATAGATTGGCTCAACTGCAACACGGTCACCAACCTGGACTCTAGTTACACCTTCACCAATTTCAACAACTTGGCCTGAGAACTCGTGTCCCATTACAATTGGTGCTTTATCCCCTGTAAGCGGATGTGGTGTTTCAGCCGGAATAAAGATAGGTCCAACTGTATATTCGTGTAAATCACTTCCACAGATTCCACACCACTCTACTTTGAGTTTTACCTCTCCTTTTTTTGCTGTTGGTTCTGCAATTTTTTCTAAACGTAAATCTTTTGCCTTGTACCATCTAAGAGCTTTCATGATCCTCAACCTTTCAAAATAGAATAGTAGATTCTCAAATACAATATCAGCATAGCATTCATTTTAAGAAAAAAATGAAAAGAGTTTTAAAACTTTGTGAACTTTTTCACAAAGTGACCAAAGGGACGGTTCCTGTGGTTCCATTTGGTGGTTTTGTTTTAAATCGGATAAATGAAACATATTAAAATGAAATTACGTCTAAAAATAAAAAAGGGGTGCTCCATGCGTATTTTAGCTCGCGTCGTTCTGTTAGCCTGTTCATTTTTATTTTTAGTAGTAACTAGCGTTTCGGCCACAAGCTGGGCGGAATTAGAGCTACAAGAGGTACTCGAACGTGCAGAAGTAATTGTGATGGGGCAGTATGACTTTTCCAGCAAGCCGAAACGCGGTGAGTCCGTTAACGGTAGGTATTGATCCTTATGATGTAGGTTGGGCAGAGGAATTCCAAGATATGGGTGGCGCTTTTCTTTTGTTTTTAGAAGAAAACGAGAACGGTAAATTACTTCTTCCGGTAGGTGGACCGAATGGCATGATAGAAGTGATTGACGGAAAAGTTGATGAGCGGGATGATGAAAGAAGGACTTTTTTCGAAGAGTTTTTAAACGAAAATCCGACAAAAACATTCGAAATAACAAATGTCGAACAAAATGATAAGCTAAACGTTCCCTTATTTTTAATTGTAGCCGCTATTGTCCTTATATTCATTCTACTATATCTGAAAAAGAGAAAGTCAATCCAATAATCCTCTCCTCATATCGAAAAGTAACGGATTCGAGTTAAAAATAGGAAATAGCCAGCAAACAAACGTTTAGAATTTTTCTAAGCGTTTTTTCCTTTGGGAACAATTCATTTATAGGAGTGATTAATTATGAAAAAGTTCCTAATAATAACGGTATTGAGTTCTCCTGATCGTGAAAAGTGAATATTTCGAATTAAAAAGGAAGATTCTAGTGCAGGAGGGGTATCCACTGTAATAAGTCAAGGAATCCATAAGTGTTCCACTTTTTTAGAAAATAAACTATACAAAGGAGATGATTGCATTGGCTATGTTTATCGGCTTAATCAGTTTTGTAGGAATGATTATATTTCTTATCTTAGGTATTGTTGGGGCAATAAGGAAGTCTAAGAATACTAAGAGGAACTTTATTATAACAGGTGTATGTTTTGTATTGTTTATTGCTGCCCTATCATTAGGCGGTGATTCATCTGAAACTGACCAAGCAGAATCCCCAATAACAGAAACAGAAGAAAATGACGAAGTTGAGCAAGAAGAACCGACAGAAAAGGAAGCAGTACCTGATGTTGAAAAGGAAGAAGAACCAGTAAAAGAAGAACCGGAACAACCTAAAGAAGAAGTGAAAGAAGAACCTCAATTAACAGTTTCACAACAAAATGCAATTCGTCATGCCGAAAACTATATTTCAACAATGCCATTCTCAAAGACAGGTCTCATAGAACAATTAGAATATGAAGGATATTCCACAGAGGATGCCACTTATGCAGTTGATCATATTGACGTAGATTGGAGAGAACAAGCGGTGAAGCATGCCAAAAATTACAATGACACAATGCCAATGTCAAGGCAAGGTTTAATTGACCAATTAATGTTTGAAGGGCACAGCCAAGAGGATGCGACATATGCAGCTGACCAAATAGGACTATAAAAATTAAAGAAGAGGGATATTTTTAAGTTTGCTCTTCGGTTTACAACTGATAAAAATTAAAGCAGAGGCTAATTCCCTCTGCTTTGTAGTATTCTTATTATCCTCAAATACAATTTATCTTTAATGATAACTAAATGTTGGGTTGGTGAATCATTACTCCACTTTTTCCCACGAAACATTGAAAACTTTTCTCCAGAGTAAAGTCAAAATTAGTACCGCTAGGACAAGATAAATATAGAGTCCATATGGGAAAAGCATACTGATGATATGTAGACCTGCAAAGACACCAGCTACTAACATCAGCATAAAAATAATAACTCCATTGCCCGAACTATAAGTTTCAAACGACCTTGAAAAAGGGAGAGACTTTTCCAAAATAGCAAAACAAATAACTGCATAGATCACCGCACTAACAAAGACAAGTATCAGGTCAGGAATAATTCTTACACCATAAATAGGAATATACACGATACAGAGTATGAAAAAAATGGGTACATATAGATTTACAATAAAAGCCTTTATCGTTCCACTAAAAACGGGTTTTAGGTTTTTTAATGGTGTGAGTTTGTAGATCCAAGCTCCTTTATGTGCTCCTGAGTACTTAAGTGTAATGAGGACGGTGGGCATCATCAACAAGCTAAAATAGATATTCAAATAAGATTTGCCTTCTCTAAGAAGGTTAAAAGACTCCCAACTGAAATCATCCATAAATGTGAATAAAAAAATAAAAGGAATCACAATCGAAAATCCTAAAGAAGGATAAACTTTTAACTTAAACTCTCTTTCATTTTTAAGCATGAGACTCGAAAAATGATAGAAAACTCTCTCCTCTTTTGTAGGACAAATTAATTTTCTAAACGCTTCCGCCAGCTTAAGTTGTTTTTTCATCCTTCCTTTATTATGTTGAGAAAGCTTTTGAAGATTTCTCTCAAAAGTAGGAGTTAGCTTAGCGTAGATCCAAATCGAAACAAATGGAACAAGTATACCTAGTCCTGCTAGTAAGAAATAAAATGGTTGCGAACCACCGTTCAAGCCCAGTTCCATAATAACACCGTACCAAATAGGAAAAATAAAGACGTGCCACCATGCTGGTTCAAGGCTAATCGAAAGGTCGACGATTTCAAAGGACCTAATAAGAAGCTGGTAGCCAATCATAATCGAAAAGGACAAGCCAATTTGCACATAATTAATAAGATCTTTGAGTTTTTCTCCATCAAAAAATTGAAGAATGATAAAATATATTAACGCCGTCAAGGCAATAATCAATAAATCTATTAAAATGACATTAAAAAGCGCAATAAGAAAAAACACAATGCCATGTTTAAAAAGACCTGCAACGACTGAAGGGCCTGCTAAGGCAATCGTCATCAAAGATAGATAAATCAAGATATGAGTGAGTTTCGCCGCGCTGATTGTCTTTCGATCAATTGGCTTAGGGTAGAGAATATTTCTGTCGCGAATATCAAGGAGCACTGACGAAAAATCAGAAATCATGGAGGTCATTAAGAAAAAGGTAATCAAACCAAAAACAAGGCTCATCTGAAAAACATAATTTTCCCCCATAATGGTAAAAGGAATTAAAAAGAACCCGAACAAAACATAAATCCACAAGGATAACAGATAATGATTTTTATCTTTTTTCTCCTTTTTATTATTTTGTGAGAAAATGGTCGGGACACGTCGTCGGTCCATCACGAGTTTCGCCTGGAGAATTTTTCGCATCGTTCGATAATCAATCCCAAATCTAGTAAAGCCTTTTTCAAAACGATCCAGTAGCTTTAAAGAAGGAAAGTCCTGCATATCACACCTCACCAACTATCGATACAAAACGTGATGCAAGTTCTGTATGCTCGTTGAATCCGGTCAATTGGTTGAAAATCCCTTCTAAAGACCCTTCCTTATTTTGTACCTTTAATTCCTCAAAGGTTCCATCAGCCACAATTTTCCCATCATGGAGAAGGATGATTCGGCTGCTTATTTTTTCAACAACATCCATGATATGTGAAGAATAAAAAATGGTTTTTCCCTGCTGTGCCAGCTGCGCCATAATCTCTTTGAAAACCATTACACTGTTTGCATCAAGTCCGTTTATCGGTTCATCGAAAAAGAGAAGTTCTGGATTATGTAATAAGCTTGAAATAATCAGGAGCTTTTGTCGCATTCCTTTTGAATAAGAAGCAATTCGAGAATGATACACCTCACCAATTCCAAACAGATCCATTAGGTTTTTAGCTTTATAGTCAGCTAAATCATAGTCGAGACCATATAATTCACCAATAAAAGTGAGGTACTCTTGCCCGGTTAGACTGTCATAGACATCGGCAATTTCTGGCACATACCCAATCTTCCGTTTATATTCCATATTGCCGTCTAAAATACTTTGACCGAAAATCCTTACTTCACCCTGAAAGTATTCTTCAATTCCTAGTATAATTTTTACGGTCGTGCTTTTTCCCGCCCCGTTTGGACCGATATACCCGATGATTTCGCCCTTATTTACTGTTAAGGAAACCCCTTGCAGAACCGACTTATTGCCATACCTTTTTTGTAAATTAGCAATCTCAACAATGGCTCCAGTCATTCCATCAACTCCACAACTATTAGTTTTTTCCTATTTTACCATATTTGGAGAATTGTGGGACGGAGGGACAGGTACAGTGTCCCGCCAAATCTTGGAACCGTAGGGACGGTTCCTGTGTTTTTTTATCTTATATCTTTAACTGTTTCGCCTTCAACTAGTACTGGTTGGTAAGTAGTTTCGTTGGGTAAATCTTTTTTGCCTTGTAGTTTCTTGATGATCCAATCAGCTGCATCGCGTCCCATTTGTTCTTGAGGATGTGTTAATGTTGTCAGTTTGATATTCGCATTTTTTGCAATATAGGAGTTGTCTTGACCAATTATTGATAATTTGTCTGGAATAGGAATATCAAGTTGTCTGCATACATTTGCAACTTCCAACCCTACTTCGTCGTTATAGCAAACAATTGCAGTCAATTCGTTTTTGTTTTTATTTAGAAATTCTTTCAATTTAGTGGATAAGTCCTGCTTGGTCTCCGTGTTGTACGAAAACACATGATCTGGTTGAAGGCGCAGTCTGGCTTCTCCTAGCGCTTTGATATATCCTTTCATTCGATACTTTCCCTGTAAATCATCTGTTTTTGCAATTAGACCAATTTGTGTGTGCCCTTTAGAAATTAGTTCTTGAGTTGCTATGTAGCTAGACTGCACATCATCTAGGCAGAGGTAAGGGACGTCCAATTCTTCATAATAAGCATTGATCATAATGAATGGGACATCTTGCTCCTTGAAAGAAAGGTAGTATGCAATATTAGGATTATAAAGATTGCTCTTAGTTGGTTCAACGATCAAACCATCCACGCCATAGGAAAGCATCATTTCCAAAGCTTTCTTTTCTTGCTCAACGTCATTATTTGTACTAGCTAATAGCAACGAATAACTATCTTCATTCAGTCTCCCTTCAATTCCTCGAATAATGGAAGGGAATATGTAATCAGAAATGTAGGTGGTGATTACACCGATTGTTTTTTTTGTTGAACTACCGTTGGATTTTGACCGAAATTGGTTACTAACATAAGTACCTGATCCCTTTTCACTTCTTAAGTATCCCTCATTTGAAAGTTCTAAAATAGCTTTTCGAACAGTGTGTCGGCTAACATTGTACTTTTCTTGCAAAGTGAATTCAGTTGGGATTTGCTCCCCAACAGTGTAATCTCCGGAAAGAATTTTACTTTTTATATCTTCAATGATGACTTGATATTTTGGTTTCATTTATCTCACTACTTTCAAAAATGTTCGTGCTCAAATTTTCTCTCAACATTAATTTGTATGGACATATTTTATCATGTTTTTAATTTTGATGATACTTTTAAAATGTATTTTAGACAAATTACAGTAAAATCATCAAAGTTCTAGGCGAAGATTAAAGTTTTTTTAAGATTCGACATATTTTGGAGATGCATTGAATGTTAAATTTGAAAGTTGTTTGTATAAATTATATTTTGATTGACAAATGTACGCACAAAAAATATACTAATCGTAAATGCTATAGCAAATAGGAAAGCGCATCCTTATGATAAAAAGAAACCGTTACCAGGGAGGGATGTTAAGATGGTGTCAAATCGAGTAGACATAAAACAAGCAATTACTGAGGGGAAAACATCACTTGGAATTGAGTTCGGTTCCACGAGAATTAAAGCAGTGTTGGTTGATGATCATTTTGAGACAATCGCATCTGGAAGTTACGAGTGGGAAAACCGTCTCGAAAATGGATTTTGGACGTACAACTTAGTTGATATTATTACTGGATTACAAACAGCTTATAGTGAAATGAAACAGGAAGTTGAACGAAATTATGGAATTACCATTCGAACGGTTGGTTCGATTGGATTTTCTGCAATGATGCACGGGTATATGGCATTTGATGAGACGGGTGAATTACTTGTTCCGTTTCGGACTTGGCGTAACGCAACAACAGGTGTTGCGGCAAGAGAATTAACCCAGAAATTTAATTTCAATATCCCTGAAAGGTGGAGTATTGCTCATCTATATCAAGCAATATTAAACGAAGAGAAACATGTACCACGAATAAATTTCATTACAACTTTAGCGGGCTACATTCATTGGTTACTGACTGGAAACAAAGCTATAGGCATAGGAGATGCTTCTGGTATGTTTCCGATTGATGAAGCTACACAAGATTATCATGAATTGATGCTTAAACAGTTTGACGAACTAATAGAAAGTAAAGGTTACCCATGGAAGCTAAAAGATATTCTTCCAAAAGTATATAAATCAGGAGAACAAGCGGGGAAATTGTCGGAAGTAGGAGCAAAAATCCTCGATCGGTCTCTGAATTTACAACCTGGTATTACACTTTGTCCACCAGAGGGTGATGCAGGAACAGGGATGGTTGCTACGAATAGTGTTAGAAAACGCACAGGAAACGTATCTGTAGGAACCTCTGTTTTTGCAATGATTGTATTGGAAAAGGAACTATCGAAGGTACATCCAGAAATTGATTTGGTCACCACACCAAATGGAAGTCCAGTTGCAATGGTGCATGCAAATAATTGTTCAAGTGACATCAATGCTTGGCTCGGATTGTTCAGGGAATTTTCGGAAGCGATGGGACAGAAGGTTGATACGGATAAATTATTTGAAGTGATGTTAAATAAAGCTTTAGAAGCAGATCCAGATGGTGGAGGCTTACTAAGCTACGGGTATTTTTCAGGTGAAAATATTACTGGAATAGAAGAAGGTCGACCACTATTTGTACGGTCACCTGAAAGTAATTTTAACTTAGCTAACTTTATGAGGACACATCTTTTTACCGCTTTCGGTGCTTTAAAAATGGGAATGGATATTTTAATAAAGGAAGAAAACGTAACAATTGACAGCATTTTAGCTCATGGGGGTTTATTTAAAACACCAATAGTTGGGCAAAAGATTGTGGCTGCTGCAATGAATACTCCAGTTTCAGTAATGGCTACAGCTGGAGAAGGTGGTGCGTGGGGAATGGCTATCTTAGCATCTTACATGACGAACAAGAATCAAGCTGAAAGCCTAGAAGATTTCCTCGATAAAAAAGTGTTTGTAGATGTAGATGGACAAGAAATTTATCCCGATGGGTACGACGTTAAAGGATTTGAGGAATTTATCGAACGTTACAAAAAAGGGTTAATGATTGAAAAGTCTGCTGTAGAACATTTACTAATATAAACAAAAAACGAGAGGGGTTATGACGTGCTAGAGCAACTTAAAGAAGAAGTTTATCAAGCGAATTTGGACTTACCTAAGCACGGTCTTGTGAAATTCACATGGGGAAATGCAAGTGCCGTTGATCGTGAAAGAGGTTTATTTGTTATCAAACCTAGTGGTGTCGATTATGAGACGATGAAGCCAAGTGATATGGTCGTTGTTGACTTTGAAGGGAATATTGTAGAAGGGGAGTTGAACCCCTCTTCAGATACACAGACACACGCAGTGCTTTATAAACATTACTCAGAAATCGGTGGAATTGTGCATACACATTCAACATGGGCAACGATTTGGGCTCAAGCAGGCCTTGATGTTCCAGCGATGGGGACCACTCATGCAGATACATTCTATGGATCTATACCATGTGCTCGTTTCCTAACACAAGAGGAGATTGATCAGGGGTACGAAGCGCAGACGGGTCATGTCATTATCGAAACTTTTGAAGAGCGTGGGTTAGATGTTTTAGCAGTTCCAGGTGTCTTACTCCAAGGTCATGGTCCATTTACATGGGGCAAGGACGTAAAATCTGCTGTAATGAATAGTGTGGTTTTAGATGAAGTAGCAAAAATGAATTTATTCGCAAGAGAATTAAATCATTTTGCTCCACTTCTGCCACAACGTGTTTTAGATAAACACTATTTGCGCAAGCACGGGAAAAATGCCTATTACGGTCAAAAATAATAGAAAACTATTAATCAAGGAAAAGAGGTTTCTTATCATGAAAAAAGAATTTTGGTTTGTTGTTGGTTCACAACATTTATATGGAGAAGAAGCGTTAGCCGAAGTGAAAGCGCATGCGCAAGAGATGACCAATGCATTAAATGAAAGCGGAGTCCTACCATATAAACTCGTATTACAAGATTTAGCAGTTAGTGCAGATAAAATTACAAACATCATGAAAGAGGTAAACTATCGTGATGAGGTTGCAGGTGTCATCACGTGGATGCATACGTTCTCACCAGCAAAAATGTGGATTCGCGGTACAAAGTTATTGCAAAAACCATTACTACATTTAGCAACTCAATACAATGAAAGTATTCCTTGGGCGACGATTGATATGGATTTTATGAATCTAAACCAAGCAGCCCATGGAGATCGTGAATATGGTTTTATCAATGCTCGTTTAAAGAAACAAAATAAAGTAGTTGTTGGTTACTGGCAACGCGCAGAAGTACAGAGACAGATTGCCGACTGGATGGACGTAGCGGTTGCGTATAATGAAAGCTTCAATATTAAGGTCGCTCGTTTCGGTGATAACATGCGTAATGTTGCAGTAACGGATGGAGATAAGATTGAAGCACAAATTCAATTTGGATGGACTGTTGATTATTTCGGTATCGGGGATCTTGTTCAATATGTGAATGCCGTTACGGAAGAGGAAATTAATGATTTGTTTGCGGAATATGAGGAGCTTTATGAATTTGATTATGGTACTTATAGTAAGGAAGCTTGGGAAGCTAGTGTAAAAGTACAAGCAAGTTATGAAATTGCGATTAAACGTTTCCTTGATGAAGGAGGGTACAATGCCTTCACAACAAATTTTGAAGATTTATATGGAATGAAACAGCTACCTGGTCTAGCAGTTCAACGATTAATGGCACAAGGGTATGGATTTGCTGGTGAAGGAGATTGGAAGACAGCGGCGCTCGATCGCTTGCTCAAAGTGATGAGTCATAACCAATCTACTGGTTTTATGGAAGATTACACATACGAACTTGCTGCAGGACAGGAATCAATCCTACAATCTCATATGCTTGAGGTCGACCCAACATTAGCAAGTAATAAACCAAAAATCATTGTATCTCCATTAGGTATTGGTGATCGTGAAGATCCAGCTCGCTTAGTGTTTGATGGTAAAGCTGGAGAGGGTGTAGTTGTTTCCATGGCTGACTTTGGTACTCATTTTAAACTTCTAATCAACGAAGTTTCTGCGTTTGAACCTGCTGTTCCAGCTCCAAATCTTCCAGTAGCACGTGTGCTATGGGAGGTTAAGCCGAACTTCCAAGAAGGGGTTCAAGCATGGATTGAGAATGGTGGCGGTCACCATACAGTTGTTTCATTGAATCTAACAACAGAACAAATTGTGGCATATGCAAAACTAGTTGATTTAGAATATGTCGTAATTAAGTAATGTCTTTATCCTTCGGGGAAGTTCTATTTCCTCGGAGGATAGGTAGATTTTTTAGCAACATCAGCTAAACAACATGGTATACTAGTATATATGTTTTGAAAACACTTTCAAAGTCATTTGAAAGGGCTATCAATATTTTGGCAATAAATTAAAAAATATTATTCTACATCTTGAGGTGAGCAACATGATTAATAAAAAGAAAGTTTCAAGCGGTTTCATTTACTTTTTCGGAGCTTTTGGCGGAATTTTGTTTGGATACGATATTGGGGTTATGACGGGGGCTTTACCTTTCCTGCAACAGGATTGGGGGCTTGAAAACGCTGCAGTTATTGGGTGGATAACTTCTTCCATTATGTTTGGTGCAATTTTTGGGGGTGCTATGGCCGGTCAGCTTTCTGATAAGTTAGGACGACGCAAGATGATCTTACTATCAGCTATCATTTTTGCGATTGGTTCTATTTTGTCAGGTATAGCTCCTCACAATGGAAATATATTTTTGATTGTTGTTCGGGTTTTCTTAGGAATGGCCGTTGGTGCTGCTTCCGCTTTGGTTCCTGCGTATATGTCGGAAATGGCTCCTGCTCGTTTGCGAGGACGTTTGTCAGGTATAAATCAAACAATGATTGTTTCCGGAATGCTACTTTCGTACATTGTTGATTATTTATTAAGTGGATTACCTACAACAATGGCATGGCGTTTAATGCTTACGTTGGCAGCGGTTCCAGCTATAATTTTATTTATTGGAGTATTAAAGCTACCTGAATCACCAAGATTTTTAATAAAGAATAATAGACTTGAAGAAGCACGTAAAGTGTTAAGCTTCATTCGTCCTAAAAACCAAATTGATACTGAAGTTAAACAAATTCAAGATACTATAAAAGAAGAAAGATATGCAGGTCAAAATGTATCGTGGAGTTCATTACTTAATAGTAAATACCGATATTTAGTCATTGCAGGGGTCGGTGTTGCTGCTTTTCAACAATTCCAAGGAGCTAACGCAATTTTTTATTACATTCCTTTGATTGTTGAAAAAGCGACTGGTAATGCAGCTAGTTCAGCGTTGATGTGGCCAATTATTCAAGGAATTATTTTAGTAATAGGTTCATTGCTATTCCTATTGATTGCAGATAAATTTAATCGCCGTACTTTACTTACATTGGGCGGAACAGTTATGGGGTTGTCGTTTATTTTACCTGCCATTTTGAATCTAATCATTCCAAATGCGGATCCAATGATGATCGTTGTGTTTTTAAGTATTTATGTAGCCTTTTATTCATTCACATGGGCACCTTTAACATGGGTCATTGTCGGAGAAATATTCCCATTGATGATTCGTGGACGTGCATCAGGATTGGCTTCATCCTTTAACTGGATAGGGTCCTTCTTAGTTGGATTGCTATTCCCAATCATGACCGCTTCAATGTCTCAGGAAGCTGTTTTTGCAATCTTTGGTGCAATTTGTTTACTTGGTGTAATATTTATTCGGACACGCGTTCCTGAAACACGAGGTCGTACATTAGAGGAAATTGAAAAGTTTGGAGAAAGTACTAGAAAAACTGCGTAAAAAAAATTTGACTTTTGTAGATAAACTTACGGAACGGATCCAAATGGATTTCGTTCCTTTTTTGTTGTAACATATATTGGGTATTGTAGTATATTTTGCGACGAGATTTTTATTGTTAAATGATAAATAAATGTCAATAGTGTGCTAAAATACACGCTAGATAACTTGTACATGTGTTATTCTTATTATATATATCATTGTTGGAGGGTTAAAAAATGCAACGAACTATAGATAATGAAAAAAATCCGAAAAAGCCAGTTCCTGCAACATATTCTAGAACAAATCCATTTCCTGCAAAGGTTCTAAAGAACATAAACTTGAATGGAGAAGGTTCAAATAAGGAAACCAGACATATTGAATTATCATTAGAAGGATCAGGATTTTCGTACATTCCTGGTGATACCCTTGGAATTGCGCCTAGCAATGATCCAGAATTAGTTGCAGCCATACTTGAAGAAATGAAGTGGGATGCAGAGGAAATTGTAACTGTTGGTCGTCAAGGCGAGTCCATGCCACTGAAAGAAGCACTGGAAACGTATCTTGATATTACATTACTTTCAAGGAAGATTTTACAAACTGCAGCAGACTTCACAGACAACGAGAAACTTCACAATCTTGTCGAAGACCCAGCAGCGGTTAAAGAATATTGCGATGGACGTGACCTACTTGATATGTTACGTGATTTTGGTCCGTGGAAGGTTCCAGCGCAAGAGATTGTTGCTTTATTACGAAAAATGATACCAAGACTTTATTCCATTGCAAGTAGTTTAGCTGCACATCCTGATGAGGTTCATTTAACAATCGGTGCTGTGCGTTATACAGCGCATGGACGTGAACGCAAGGGAGTCTGCTCCGTTCAATGTGCGGAGCGTGTACAGGAAGGTGATACACTTCCAGTATTTGTTCAGATCAATAAGCACTTTCATTTACCTGAGACTCTTGATAAAGATGTGATTATGGTTGGACCTGGAACTGGTATTGCACCATTCCGTTCATTTATTGAAGAACTTGCTATAAAGAAAGCGACAGGTCGTTCTTGGTTATTCTTCGGAGACCAGCATGAAGCGACTGACTTCTTATATCAAGATGAATTGAAAAAATACCAACAAGACGGCATTCTAACCAAACTTGATGCTGCATTTTCTCGTGATTCAGATCAAAAAGTATATGTGCAGCATAAGATGCTTGAGCACAGCAAGGAATTATTCGAATGGATTGACAATGGTGCTTATTTCTATGTGTGTGGAGATAAAGACCATATGGCAAAAGATGTGAATGAAGCCCTTCTTACTTTAATTGAACAAGAAGGCGGTTTGGACCGAGAAGCAGCAGAAGCGTATTTAAAAGACATGAAAACAGAAGGACGTTACCTACGTGACGTATATTAATAAATAGATCGAAAAGAGCCCTCTTACCACGTGTAAGGGGGTTTTTTAGGGTCAGAGGACCAGTCAGTCGGCACGACTTCCGAGGGAAAGTATCCATCCTTTCGACACTAATAAAGATCAGTGCTATTGTTGCGTCTGACCTTTTTAGGTAAGGGGAGGAATGATGGCCTCATCCCCCTGACCCAGAAATCCCCTCAATTCCTTCCTCGCCCGGTAGACTCTTGTTTTAACCGTGCATGGCTTAAGGTTAAGGCTGTGGGCAATTTGGCTTTCTTTTAAACCATGCCATATTTTTAGAGTGAGTACGTCCTGATATTCTTGTTTCAGCTTACGGGTGGCTTGATGGATTTGCTCCATTACAATGTTCGTTTCAACTTCTTCCTCCACATTTTGTTTCATTGTTTTCCCTAGACAGTCGATTAATTCGTGGTCCATTGGGGTCCCTTTCTTATTTCTTTCCACCCGGACAAAATCTATCGCTGTTCTTGTTGCAATGGTGGACAACCAGGCTCCCATTTTACTTTCGTCTTCGATTGTATCTATTTTATTGATCGCTTTAATAAATGTTTCATGAACCACATCTTCCGCTAGATGGATATCCCTCGTGATGGAATAACTAATTCGAAATAGCCGAGAATGGTATTCATGATACATCTTTGAAAATTCCATAGAAATACACTCCCTTGTGGTTTGAGACGAAGGAGAGGATTTGTTCCGCGTGGGACAATGAACCTGTCCCTCTGTCCCATTACATAAGCGCCAATGTGATTTTGACTTTGAATAGGTCGCCGTCTGTTTCGATTTCGAGAGTTCCGTGGTGAAGGTCGACGATGGATTGGGCAATGGCGAGCCCCAGTCCAGAGCCGTCCGTGTGACGTGAGGTGTCACCTCGTTTGAAACGTTCGAAAAGCTCGTCGCTATTTTCACTTAATTCGTATTTTGATACATTTTTAAACGTAATAATGGCTTGTTCTTCAATTCTGTCTGTTGAAATATAGACACGTGAATGTTCAAGTGAATATTTAAAGATGTTTCCCAGTAAGTTATCAAATACACGCCACATTTTTTGTCCGTCCACAAGTGCGTAGAGTGGTTTCTCGCTGTTTGTCACACGGAATTGTAGGTTGGATGCGTTTATCGTATCATCATGTTCAGCTAGCGCTTGTTGTAAAAGTTGAACGAGGTCAACCTTTTCCAAGTTTAATTCAATATTTCCGCTAGCCATCTTTGAGACTTCAAACAAATCATCGATGAGCACCTTTAAACGTTTTGATTTACGGTCAATGATTTCAAGATAGGCTGCGCGGTCATCATCCGATAGATTTTGAGTTTTCATTAACTCCGTATACGTAATAATCGATGTTAGCGGGGTACGGAGATCATGACTTACATTCGTAATGAGTTCTGTCTTTAATCGTTCGCTTTTTGCTTGTTCATTTTGAGACGTTTTGACACCATGCTTTAACAAATTAATATTACTTGCTAGCGTTTCAAACACAGATTTCCCATTGACAGGTAAATCCTCGCCTAATTTTCCGGCGGCTAGTTCATTTGTCTTCTCGACAATTTTATTAAAATATCCCAATTTTTTTACTAGGGTTATGAGAAGAGGAATTCCTACAACCGCAAGAAACAGAACATAAAAAAGGATAAAAACAGGTTTTAGAAGAATGAAAACAACTCCAAAACCTAAACCAAAGATAATGACGAGTATGACAAAAAACTGTGTCCCAGTACTTTGATTTAAAAATGCGTCCTTAAGGCGTTGCTTTCCTTTTTTAAAAAGGACGATAATCTCTTTTTTTGCTTTGCTGACAAGGCCATTTTCCCATTCGGTTTTTACGTTTTGCCAATCCTTTAATTCTGTCAAAAGATATTTTCCTTGTAGATAAGTCAGTCCTACAAAACATGATCCTATGATGAGAGCCACACTTGGCTCGACTGCATTGTAAAGATTTATCAATACATAATAAAACTCACTCACAGCAAAAAACACACAGAAAATCGAGATTAAGCCTGTAAGTATAAAAAAGATTACACGTGAATCAATAGGGAGCTTATTGTAATAAGGTCTCCATTTTTCAATTTCAGTTCGAACTGCTTGCACCTTTTTACCAAGGATAAAGCAAATAAGGAATGATAGAATGCTTGCTAATCCAGTCACTAGTAAAATCAATTGACTTTGTTTAAAGGTGTTATATTGAATCATCAATGGATTGGAAGCAGCAAGAGTTGTTGATACTGCAATTTTACCTTCAAGGATTCCAATATCAGCAGGAATAATCGACTCTAGCAATTCGGAATCAGGATAGGGACCAAGATGAATAAAATCTTCCCTTGTTATGGTGTAATCCTTTAAAAAATAAGTGCTTTCTTCGGTCATAGCGGTTTCGATTGAATCCTCATTAGTTCGTTTAATATTTGTATAAATTTGGCGTGTTGTAGGGTTTTTGAAATAATAGAGAAACTTCTTTTTAAAAGTTTCATATTGAGATTTGTATCCATCTTTTGCTTTGTAAAATTCCTCGACCTTTTTTTCTTTTTCCTTGATAATCTTATTTTTCACATAGTTGTCGCTTTTGAAATTCTTCGTAATGTCTTCAATCTTTTGATCTCGTTCAGTTATGTATGTATCAGCAATGTCTTGGTAGTTCGCGTTCAAGGCATCCTGAATTCGCTCTTCGTATTGTAAGTTGATGTTCTCAATTTGTTGAGGTAGGTCGCCATAACGATAGCGATGCTCATTTATTTCATCTTCTGTCACGACTATCGAATCTTTAGCTTCCTCTTCTGTCAAATCAAAAAGCTCATACATGCTCACATAACCAGCGAACTGTCCTAGTTCTTCTTGGAAGTAAGGAGTGTGAAAATAATCTTGATAGATATAATCGCTGCCATTGGCGATTACAGACAAGAACCCACCTAGCCCAAACGTAAATAAAAGGCCAATCAAACCAATCGTAATTTTACCTTTCCATTTTGTAGCCAATGCCCCATACCACCTTTAAATATCTAGGATTTTTCGCATCAATTTCAATTTTTTCGCGAATTTTCCGGATGTGGACTGCAACGGTATTTTCCGCGTTATAGCTTGGTTCCTTCCATACCCGTTCATAAATTTCAGTAATTGAGAACACTCGACCAGCATTGGTCATAAGCAATTCAACGATTTTATATTCGATCGGGGTTAGCTTTACATGCTCGCCGTGAACCGCTACTTCTTTTGCATTCTTGTCGAGTGTCAAACCATTAAGGTCAATCACTTTGTTGGCACCTTCATAAGTCCCAAACGTGACATATCGCCTCAACTGTGATTTTACACGTGCAACTAATTCCATTGGGTTGAACGGCTTTGTCACATAATCATCAGCGCCAACCTGTAGACCCAGAATTTTATCGGTATCTTCACTTTTTGCACTTAAAATGATGATAGGAATATTATTCGTTTCACGGATTTTAAAAGTTGCCGAAATCCCATCCAGTTTAGGCATCATCACATCTAAAATAATCAGATGAACCTGGTTTTCATGTAAAATCTCCAATGCTTCGATTCCATCCTTCGCTTTCAACACGGTAATTCCTTCATTTTTTAAGTAAATCTCAATCGCATCCCGAATTTCTTTTTCATCATCAACAACTAGTACAAAATAATGATCCATTGTTCCCCCAACCTTCTATTCCGCTTTCATTGTTTCTATCATAACCGGTAAATCTTAACATTCCATATCAAAATATCTTAAGATTTTCTTAATATTATTTTAACCGTTATTAACTCTGTGTTTATTCATCATTCTATACTAGAAAACTAGGGGATTGTAGAAAAAGTATTTTACGAGGGTTATAAATAGTAGAGGTCCAATTTTTTTGGAATTCACATTTAAAAAAATAGGCCCAAACTCAATTGGGCTCTTTGATAGAAGCATATATATTATAGTTCTCGCTGAATAGCTCCAGGTACTTTTTCCAACCATTCTTTTTTTATTAGGAATTTCGTAACCTTTTCAGAAAATGCGCCTGCTTTGGCGATTTGAGCAATATAGGCTGCAAGTAAATCATGCTTCATAACAGACCCAAGTGAATATCCATAAAGGGATAAAAGACTTCCAAATAAACCAGCCATATGGGTAACGATGATTCGGTCAGAGAAAACTCTTTTCTTAGTACCTGTTATTTCTGCAGAATAAACAGGTGGGTTTGGTAAGTGTTCTTCGACTAATAAGCCACATAAAGCATTGCTTTGTTTTTTGACAACCGTGACTCCATCCGAAATAAGATCAACAACTTCTTCGGATTCTGTGGTTTGAGCAAAACCTATAAAGAGGGTTTCCGTTATGTTGAGTAAGTCGATGATTGAATATAAATTGGCAATCTCCATACTGTTCATCGGACGGATACTTCCAAACCATCCATTTAGATAACTGCTTTTCTGAATATGCTCTGGCGACGTTGGTGGAGGTAAATGTGGTGTTCGCCAATATATTCCTTTTGTTAGAAGAAGATTGACCACTCTTTCATATAGACTTATCGCAGACTGTAAACATTCCATATTATATTTACGGACATCAGCCCTAGTGGATAAAGATAGTGCTTTTGAATGGAATTCAAGACCGAGCCTAGTGGCTTTATGTAGATAAATTAACAAAAAGCGATCAGAAAATAAAGAAGAAGAGTTTTTATTAATGTCCGATTCAGAAAAGCCGACAGGGACTGGATAGTCTTCGTTACTAAGGATCTCTTTTCTGGTTTGAAGCATTTTAGTCGTGTTCTCAAGGGCATAATCATATATATTTTTAATATCTTCATCTTTCGAATGTTTTTGAAACATGATTAGGTACCACATTGACATTTCATTAATCGAGTAGCCAGTCCAAAGATAGCCTAGTTCTGAAGCAGTTAAGGATATTGGTTTTGGGTCATTCATTAGGAAGTCACCCCTTTTTTCATTTTTATATATGGCCGAAGTAGATAGCTTGCTACTCTAATCGGATTAATTGTTTTTGTAAGAAATAAGGTTTCACCCCAGTATCCTTGTAAGGAACGAATCATTCGATCTAGTCCTTCATTGGATAAATGCTCCATTGTTCGTCTTAACACAAGGGCATCTTCGTAGCTTTGACGAAGTGGTTCCATTAATGTATGATAATCACCCAACCCGCATAAATCATAGGCAGCATAAACTCCACTCACAATCGATGCATATTGGCCAAATCCCATAAAAGGCATCATTGTACCAAAATTATTCCCAACATAGAAGGTATTGCCTATTCGGGGAGAATGACAGATTCCCATGAGATAATTTGTAATTTGGAACTGATCTGTAATGGGTAATTCCTGTTTGAGTTGTGAGCGAACTTTATGGTAAAACACTTCCCATAGCTGACCGATATTTACATCTTTGTTCTCAGGTAAATCTGGTATAGCTATCGAAATGCATGCTTCTTTTTCAGAGTATGGGATAAGGAAGCAATACCCGTAGGGAGAGATGTAATAATCAATCCAAGCCATGACTGTATAACGGTCAAAAGAACCTTCAACGGTTGCGCCTTTTATAGATACAGACAAATCTTTTCTGAAATTTTTAGTCTCCTTTGCATAAGCGCCATCTCCAGTCGCCAACACCACATGAGTATATTCACTAAGCAAATCTTCATACGTTTTATTTGAGTTGAAATGAATCTGCGTTTTGGTTTGTTGCCCTAATTGCGATTCAAAGGAATCCTCTTCTCTGCCACGAATATTTGTGAACCCAAGATGCCCTTCGATGACTGCCTCTTCATTTTTTGAGTAAAGCTCCATTTTCTGAATGCTTGATGTTGGTTTAAGGTAAATGCCGTACTCATCTGACAAGGAGGCTATGCAATCCTGGACGGGTCGAGTAAAGATGTCTAGTAAGACTTCGCCATTGACAAATCGGTCTCCCACTTTGCTTCTTTTCTCAAAAATGGTTGGAGATATCCCGTTCTTTTCAAGGGTGATGGCACACGCTAAACCTGAAAGTCCAGCCCCCATAATAGCAATTTCCATTAAAAAAACTTCCTCCTAAAATGGCTACAATACGAGCATTCCCTTACATTAAATAATAAATGTATCCATAATTTCCAAATAACTGGATAATATTTCGCTTTACTGCTAAAGATTACAGTAAAAAAAGCGAGGGGTTCAAAAAGGATGAAATACTGTTTTCAAGCCTCACAGTTTTTGTATTTGAGAAAAGCTACTGTTTTTTGGGGAAAAGTTAGTTGTTCCACTATACAAAGTCAGCCTATTATGATTATAATGAATGTATAAGTATCATAAAAGTTACTGGAGGCTGTTATGATGGAGAAAAATACAAAACCAAATGAACCAATCGTTACACATATTTTTACGGCAGATCCATCTGCGCATGTTTTTGAAGGCAAGCTTTATATTTATCCTTCTCATGACCTTGAACACGATGAACCTTCAAATGACAATGGGGACCAATATAAAATGGAAGATTACCATGTTCTATCCATGGAGAATATAGACGGCCCTGTTGTAGATCATGGGGAAGTGCTTCACGTAAAGGATGTGCCATGGGCAAGTAAGCAAATGTGGGCACCGGATGCTGCCTATAAAAACGGTAAATATTATTTTTACTTCCCGGCACGCGATAAAGATGGCATTTTCCGAATCGGAGTTGCAACCGGTTCAAGTCCTGCAGGTCCTTTTACACCTGAGGAAAGCTATATTACAGGAAGCTTCAGTATCGACCCTGCTGTTTTTGTGGACGATGATAGTCGGGCTTATATGTACTTTGGTGGGCTTTGGGGCGGTCAATTAGAAAAATGGCAGACTGGCACTTTTAAAGCAGAAGTTACTGAAGGACCAGCTCCAACAGAACCAGCTTTGGGACCAATCGTTGCTGAATTAACAGACGATATGCTTACTTTTAAAAGTGAGCCTAGGGAAATTAAAATCGTCGATGATAAGGGGAATCCAATTTTAGCAGGTGACGAGGACCGTCGATATTTTGAAGGACCATGGGTTCATAAATACAATGGACTTTACTATCTCTCATATTCAACCGGCACCACGCATAAAATTGTATATGCTGTAAGCGAGAACCCACAGGGCCCATTTGTATTTAAAGGTACAATTTTAACACCTGTCATCGGTTGGACTACTCACCATTCAATCGTTGAATTTAAAAACAAATGGTATCTTTTTTATCATGATTCTTCCTTATCAAACGGGATAAATCATAAACGGAGCGTCAAATTCACAGAACTAAAATACAATGAAGACGGAACGATCCAAACGATTGATCCGTATGGTGATAAATAATAGAAAAGAATTCGACAGGTTTAGCCTGTCGGTTTTTTTATAAAAAAAAGCCCTGCTGATAATAGAAGCAGGGGGAAAAAGGTAGGCTAATGTACTACTGGCTCTATACTTTGATAAAATTATCAACGACAAAGGCCGAGACGCCAAGGGATGTTGAGTATTTTCCAAGTTTTGAAAAGTTAAGCAACAGGTTATTTTGATGGTATGAGAGTGTGTGTTTTTCAATCGTATTCCGTATTGGTTCTTCGATCCATTCTTTTGCTAAAGCAAGACGGTTTCCAATGATAACTTGCTCTGGATTAAACGTGTTAATGATATTATTAATACCAAATCCTAGGTAGTTACCAATCATTTCAAACAGCTCTTTTGCTTTTTTATCGCCGTTAATTGCTAATTGGATTAGTTCTTCCAATGATTCAACGCTTGAGTCAGACATTTCAAGTAGGGCTTGTTCTGATGCATATGCTTCCCAACAGCCACGGCTCCCGCAATTACAACGTTTCCCGTTCATATCAATAATCATATGACCCATTTCGCCGGAGAATCCACTTTTACCCTTGTAAAGTGCTCTGTTGACAAAGATTCCAACACCGATTCCAATACCTGCGCTAATATAAAGGATATTGTCTTGGTCCTGTCCGGCACCAAATTGCTGTTCACCGACGGCTCCGGCATTTGCCTCGTTCTCAATGATTACAGGGACCTTATAGAGTTTTTCGAGGTCCTCTTTAAACTGGATATTGCTCCAACCAAGGTTTGGGGCAAGAAGGATGGCACCCTCATTGTTCACAATTCCCGGTACACCAACCCCGATTCCAACAATTCCATATCTGCTTTTAGGCATTTCAGTCATTAACGACTGGATCATATCTTGGACAATGCTCATAATGGTTGCATATGAGGTGCGCGTTACAGTTTGATTTTTTTCAATTAGAATATTGCCTTTTAAGTCAGTGAGAACAGATAGCACATAATTTACACCGATATCAACACCGATCGCATACCCCGCATCCTTATTAAAATGAAGAATCACAGGGCGGCGTCCACCACTTGAAGCCCCAGGACCCGATTCGAAAATCAAATCTTCCTCTAATAATTCAGTTACTAATGTAGAAACAGTTGTTTTATTTAAGCCTGAAACTTGTGCGATGTCTGCACGCGAAATGGGCTCTTTTTCTATAATCAATTGCAAGACGAGTGCTTTATTATTTTTTTTCACAACCTGTTGATTCCATGTCATCGTTCCCACTAAAAAAAACTCCTTATGCGTTATTTTTTCAATTGTATCACAAAACTTAGTATGATGAGTATACAAATGGTAGACTTATAGTAATTAAGGGAAAAAGCTTAAAATAAATTTTTTAAAAGAATCTAAAATAAAAACTTAACCTAAACTTAGTTTATCCTATAGACAAACTATAAACACGGTGCTATAATTGGGGTATAAAAAGCTTATAGATTATAAGCTTTCGATACTATTTTGAAAGCATTTACATGGCGAAAAACTATAAAAAACTAGGAGGAACACCGATGACTTATTTCGAATCTGTTAACAAAATACAATACGAGGGACCAAAATCAACAAATCCTTTTGCTTTTAAATATTACAATCCAGAAGAAAAAATCAATGGTCAAACAATGGAGGAGCTTCTTCGTTTCTCAGTAGCTTATTGGCACACATTTACGGCTAATGGTTCAGATCCATTTGGAGTCGGTACTGCAATCCGTCCATGGGATCACTTAAAAGGATTAGACTTAGCAAAGGCGCGCGTTGAAGCATCATTTGAGCTTTTTGAAAAATTAGATGTTCCGTTCTTTGCTTTCCATGATGTTGATATTTCACCAGAAGGAAGCACATTGAAGGAAACAAATGAAAATCTTGATGTCATTGTAGCGATGATTAAGGATTACATGAAAACGAGCAAGGTTAAATTACTTTGGAATACAGCAAACATGTTCACAAATCCACGTTATACACATGGTGCTGCAACTTCTCCAAATGCTGATGTGTTTGCCTATTCTGCAGCGAAAGTGAAAAAAGGCTTAGAAGTCGCAAAAGAACTTGGCGCTGAAAACTATGTATTCTGGGGCGGACGTGAAGGCTACGAAACATTATTAAATACAGATATGAAGCTTGAGATGGATAACTTAGCTCGTTTCTTCCACATGGCAGTTGACTATGCGAAGGAAATTGGATTAAATGTACCATTCTTAATCGAGCCAAAACCAAAAGAGCCAACAAAGCATCAGTATGACTTTGATGTAGCAACCGGTCTAGCATTCTTGCAAAAGTATGACCTAACCGATTACTTCAAGTTTAATATTGAAGCAAACCACGCAACACTTGCTGGTCATACTTTCGAACATGAGTTAAGAACAGCACGTATCAACGGTATGCTCGGTTCAGTTGACGCAAATCAAGGAGATACATTACTTGGTTGGGATACAGATGAATTCCCAACAGACCTTTACTCAAATACATTAGCTATGTATGAAATCTTGAAAAATGGTGGTCTTGGTAAGGGTGGTCTAAACTTCGATGCGAAGGTAAGAAGAGGCTCATTCGATACGGACGACTTATTCCATGCACATATCGCAGGTATGGATGCATTTGCAATCGGATTAAAAGTGGCGAATAAATTAATTGAAGATAAAGTCCTTGATGGCTTTGTTGAAGAGCGCTATAGCAGTTATACTAAGGGTATCGGCTTAGATATCGTTGAAGGAAAAACAAATTTCCGTGAGCTTGAAGCATATGCTCTTGGGTTAACAGAAATCAAAAATACATCAGGTAGAACTGAGCGCTTAAAAGCATTAATAAATCAATATCTATTAGAGACCCTTTAATTCATAGACTTAAAAATGTGCTGGATGTATGTTGCTCCAGCACATTTTCATAGAAAAGGATGATTCGTATGAAATATGTAATCGGTGTGGACCTCGGAACAAGTGCGGTTAAGATATTACTTGTGAATCAAGATGGAGAAGTGGCAGGTGAGGTATCGAAGTCATATCCTCTTATTATTGAAAAATCTGGTTATAGTGAGCAAAGTCCAGAGGAGTGGGTCGAAAAAACAACAGCCGGTCTTAAGGAACTTGTTGAACAATTTGATGGAGATATCATGGATATTGAGGGTATTAGTTTTTCCGGACAGATGCACGGACTTGTTCTACTGGATGAAGAAAACCAAGTATTGCGAAATGCTATTCTTTGGAATGATACAAGAACAACCAAGCAATGTAAGGAAATCTATGACACTTTCGGCAAAGAAAGATTATTAGAGGTAACAAAGAATCCAGCCTTAGAAGGATTTACGCTACCGAAAATTCTGTGGGTAAAAGAGAATGAACCTGAAATTTTTGAACGTTCTAGCGTGTTCATGCTCCCTAAGGATTATTTACGCTACCGAATTACGGGTGCCGTAAATATGGAGTACTCTGATGCAGCTGGAACATTGATGTTGAACGTGTCAAAACGCGAATGGAGTCAGGAAGTGTTAGAGACTTTTGGTCTATCCACTGAATTCTGTCCTCCATTAGTGGAATCACATGCATTTGTAGGAACGATTACTACTGAATTTGCAAAAGCAACTGGTCTATCTAGTGAAACTAAAGTCTTTGCTGGCGGTGCGGATAATGCTTGTGGTGCGATTGGTTCAGGCATATTATCAGAAGGAAAAACCCTTTGCAGCATTGGAACATCTGGTGTTGTGCTATCTTATGAAGAACGTAATGACCTTGATTTTGAAGGGAAGGTTCACTATTTTAACCATGGGGAAGAAAATACGTATTATACGATGGGGGTGACGCTTGCCGCGGGCTATAGCCTAAGCTGGTTCAAGGATACTTTTGCAAAAGAAGAAGCATTTGATCAATTTTTAGAAGGTATCGATGAAGTGCCAGCGGGCAGCAACGGATTACTATTTACTCCATACATCGTTGGCGAGCGGACACCACATGCAGATTCAACTATTCGTGGCAGTTTTATAGGCATTGATGCAGCTCATGAACGAAAGCATTTTGCACGTGCAGTTCTTGAAGGTATTACCTTTTCGTTAAACGAATCGATTGAGATATTTAGAAACAGTGGCAAAACAATTGATACCATCATTTCAATCGGTGGTGGTGCAAAAAATGAAACATGGCTGCAAATGCAAGCCGATATTTTTAATGCTAAAATAAAGAAGTTATCATCTGAACAAGGTCCAGGAATGGGAGCAGCTATGCTTGCTGCATATGGTAGTGGCTGGTTTGAATCATTAAAAGAGTGTGCTGACACATTTCTTCAAACCTCAAAAACATATGAACCGATCCCAGAAAACGTGGAAGCTTATCAGAAACTATTTGTACTATATCAACAGGTCTATACACAAACTATGGCCCTCAATGAGCAATTGAGAGAATTTCGAAAATAAAATGAACCCCACAGCGCCGTGGGGTTTCTTTAAGGAGAGATAACTGTGAACTATCGTAAACTAGGGAATACTGGGTTAGAGATTAGTGAAGTTAGCTTTGGAACATGGGCAATTGGCGGTGCGTGGGGAAAGAAAAATGACGCTGAGTCACTGAAATCTTTGGAATATGCAATTGATCAAGGTGTCAACTTTTTTGACACAGCCGATGTATATGGTGCCGGTCATAGTGAAGAACTCTTAGCTAAAGCAACAAAGGGTAAGGAAGACCGCATACATATCGCGACAAAATTCTGTCGTCAAGGAGATATTTTTGACCCGAAAAATTACAGCTATGAACAAGTAAGTCGTTATTGTGAAGATAGTCTTCGAAGATTGAACCGGGAAGCAATCGACTTGTATCAAATTCATTGTCCAGCGACCGAGATTTTAAGGGATGGCAGTGTGTTTGAAGTTCTAGATCGTTTGCAAAGTGAAGGGAAAATCCGTCACTATGGTGTAAGTGTGGAGACTGTTGAGGAAGGGTTAATTTGCTTGGAAAACCCGAACGTGAAGAGCCTTCAGATTATTTTTAATATGTTCCGTCAAAAGCCGTTGGAAGCTTTAATTCCGGAGGCTTATAAAAAAGGTGTGGGCCTACTTGTCCGATTGCCACTTGCAAGCGGGTTACTTACTGGTAAATTTACAGCAAATCATGTTTTTGAAGAAGATGATCACCGTCGCTTCAACGAAAATGGAGAGGCGTTTAATGTTGGTGAAACATTTGCCGGTCTTGGTTTTAAAAAAGGAGTGGAACTCTCTGACCAATTAAAATGGATTGCAGAAGGACGTAACTCCATGGCAAGTGCTGCCTTACGTTGGATTTTAGATCACGAAGAGATTACTTGTATTATTCCTGGATTCAAAAATGTCAAACAGGTTCAAGATAATTTAACTACATTGGAAACAAAACCTTTTTCACCTGAAGAAATGGAAAAGATTCAACGCTTTTACCATGAAAATGTTAAAGATTTTATCAGAGGTGCCTATTAAGAGAATGAGCTTAGTCTCATTCTTTTTCTAAAGGAAGCCGATATTTTTCATGCGGATATGGAAATAGGACCCAAACAGTTAAGCCGTTCGCATGCTAGTTCAGGAGATAAAGAGCCGGGGATACACTTCATTACTTTAAGCGAGCTATTAAAGGATTTTAAAGAGTAATTATGATAAAATTTTTTTAAGATAATATTTGTGTATGGAATGATGTTGGAGGGGATTTGATGAGCAACACAGCTAATCGGGCATATGCTGCTACATTATGGATTTCAAAATTTGCATATATTAACCTACTTTGGCTTGGCTTCTCATTGGTCGGCCTCATTGTCTTAGGATTCTTTCCAGCAACAATGGCGATGTTTGCGGTCGTTCGCAAATGGTTAATGGGCAAGACTGATGTTCCTGTTTTTCATACTTTTTGGAGTACATATAAAGCGGAATTTTTGAAAAGTAACGGACTTGGATTGATTATTGTAATAGTAGGCAGCCTGGTCATCCTCGATTTAATGTTTGTGAAAAATTTAAGTGTGATTCAAATCCCTATTTATTTGTTTATGTTTTTAGTAGTATTGACGCTGCTCTATGTTTTTCCGGTATTCGTCCACTATGAGCTTAAGATAGTACATATTATTAAAAACGCATTTTTGTTGATGCTAATTAATCCGCTTGAGAATCTTGTGATGATTGTGAGCCTTGTAACGGTGTTTTTTGTGGTGAAATACATTCCAGGCTTAGGTTTTTTCTTCGGTGGTAGTTTAACTGCAGCAATTATCATGTCAGTGTGTATCCGGGCTTTCAAAAAGATGGAGAAGAAGCAGGAGAAGAAGGAATGAGGAACATAGAAAAACACTTCTACGTACGGGAATGAGGGACTAAACAGGAAATCAACTACAGATTAGTCCTCTGCCAAGCCCTCCTGAGATATTAATTACCCACTCCAACTAGTCAAGTCCAATAATTTCTTTATCCTTCTCAGCCCCAATTTCTAAATTCAAGAGCCAAAACCCTCTTTTTGAACCACAATGTCCTTTGTGCCATATGTTGAAATGACTAATATACTTGATAAGTAAGGGAAACTGCCGTCAGTAGTTCGTTCCGTGAAACAACCTGTGGCTAAAGGTGGAAAAAAAGTCGTATAGGGTTAAGGGAGGTGACCTCGCTTTTTGAGGTTACTTGATTAAACGAAAGTTTCGTATTATTATCAAATTATAAGAAACTTATACGTACAAGCAATGTAACGGTTTCACTTATTAAAATTATTTACAAAACAAATATTAAAAGCACATTTATTATTATCAATGCTGTCTTTTAAACTTACTTCAATTAATGTAAGCGCTACACCCAGCGGGTTTTAGTCGATGAATGGCATATGGTTATAGATTTTTAAAATGAATTTGAAGGATCTAGATAAGTTAAAAGATAAACTGGCAAAACAGCCCAGTTTTTATTTGTTTTTAATACTGATTTATAAATGAAATTAATATGATAGTATACTTGGACAAACAATTGTATTACAAGTGTACGGATGGAGTGTTATTGTGTGATTGAAACAAAATACGGCACGATTAAAAATTGGATAAAGTCCAAAATTTTAGATGGGACTTTTGTGCCAAATAAAAAGATTTATTCAGAAAGTGAGTTAATGGAACAGTTTAATGTTAGTAGACATACGGTTAGATTAGCATTAGGGGAACTGGTAAGTGAGGGCTGGCTATATAAGGAACAGGGATCTGGCACGTTTGTTTCAGAAACAAAAGGAAAAAAAATTAGTGCATCTAATATGACAAATAATATGAGTATAGCAATTATTGTAACATACATTTCAGACTACATTTTCCCTTCAATTATTCGTGGAGCTGAGAGTATTCTAAGTCAGGAAGGATACCAAGTGAGTCTCTTTAGTACAAATAATGATCATAATAATGAAAGAAAAATACTAGAAACAATAATTACTCAAAAATTTGATGGTGTTATAGTAGAACCCACAAAAAGTGCAATATCTAACCCAAATATTAATTATTATTTAAATCTAGAAGCCTTAAAAATCCCTTTTGTCATGATTAATGCAGCTTATGATGAGCTAGAACCAATAAGTGTAGTTTTGGATGATGAAAAGGGAGGATATATTCAGACCGAACATTTAATTAGTTTAGGACATACAAATATTTTAGGCTTTTTTAAAAACGATGATTTGCAAGGATTAAGAAGAATGAAAGGGTATTTTAAGGCTCACCGTGCAAATGGAATTCCTATTAATCCGAAAAATGTTGTAACGTATACAACAATTGAGAAATTTAGTAAACCTGTTGATGAGTTAGAAAATATTTTAAGTACTAGAGTGGATATTCCAACTGGCATTGTTTGTTATAATGATGAACTTGCCATGAAGTTACTAGATATACTTAGACAAAAAGGGTTACGTGCACCTGATGACATATCCATTATAGGCTTTGATGACTCATTTTTTGCCGATATATCTGAGGTGAAATTAACGTCTGTAAGACATCCTAAAAGTGAACTAGGGGAAATGGCTGCTAAAAAAGTTATAGAATTAATAAATAATACAAAAAAACCATATGAGAATTACACGGACGAATCAACACTGTTTGATCCTATAATAGTTTATAGAAATTCAACAAAGGAAATAACGAAGAACTAACAAGGATCTTCGTTATTTTTTATATAAAAATCTGGTTATAACAAACAACTTGTACAGCAAAAAAGTTATTCCGAATATTAATAAGTTAGTTAAAGTTATATGCATCTGACATATACGTACAACATAGTACTATAATTTGTGAAATTAAGGTTTTGGTTGTGATAATCTATATTTTCAGTTGACATGTACGGATATGAAACCTATAATATAGGTAAGATTGAATGCGTTTTCATAATAATGATTGAATATTACAATTAATTTGTAATAAATGATAAAGGGGAGGGAGTGATAATAAAATAATATATATTTTTTGACCACTTAGTTTATCCATTAAACAAAGGAATTGAAGGGGGAATGATTTATGAAAAAGAAGTTTCTTTCGTTCTTTAGTGTTTTACTTTTGTCTTTTGTATTTTTGCTAACAGCGTGTAGTGGAGAGAACGAAGCAAAACCAGCGAATTCTGATGATATAAAAACCGCTGGTTCTGATATCGAGGATGCTACAGAATTAAGTTTTTGGACGTTTGCAGGGACACACGCTGATTTTTATGCAAATGCAGCTGAGAGATGGAATGAACAAAACCCAGATAAACCAATTAAATTAACTGTTGAAAATTATCCGTTTGATCAAATGCACAACAATTTATTGATGGCATTGCAATCAGGCTCAGGTGCACCCGATTTGGTTGATATTGAGTTGGCCAAATTTTCGAACTTCTTAAAGGGTGATATACAATTAGAGCCACTTAATGATTTAATCGAGCCTGAATTAGATAAATTTATCCCAGAAAGGGTAAGTATTTATGAGAAAGATGGAAACTATTATGGTGCTCCAACTCACTTAGGTGCTTCGGTTGTTTACTATAATACGGAAATTATGGATGAAGCCGGTGTAAATATTGATGAAATTGAAACTTGGGATGATTATATAGAAGCTGGAAAAAAAGTGGTGGAAGTGACAGGGAAACCTATGACTACTATCGCTGATAACTGGTACGGAATATGGCCATATGCTGCTCAAAGAGGATCAGACTTTTTTGATGAAAACGGTGAATTAACATTAGATAGCAAAGAAAATATTGAAACTTTAGAGTTTATTAATGACTTAATTAATAAACATAAAATTGCAGAAATTGCTCCAGGGGGAGGTTATCATTCTGAAGAATTCTATGGCTTCATGAATGATGGTGGTCAAGCATCTTTAGTTATTCCTATGTTTTATATGAAAGATTTTACAACCTATATGCCTGACCTAAAAGGAAAGGTTCAAATTCGCCCAATGCCAAAATGGTCTGATTCAGATTATCAATCAGCAACAATGGGTGGGACAGGTACTGCTGTTACTAGTCAATCAAAACATATTGACTTAGCAAAAGAATTTTTATACTTCGCAAAGTTATCTAAAGAAGGAAATATTAAGTTATGGACAGAGTTAGGTTTTGATCCTCCTCGTTGGGATGTCTGGGAAGATCCGCAAATGAAAGAGGATAATGTGTATTATCAATATTTCCATAAAGATATATTTGACATCTTATTATCTGTAAAAGATAATGTTGCGGGTATTAAGATATCTGAATACACACCTGATGTTTTATCAGAAATTGATTCTAATATCATGCATAGAGTACTTAGGGAACAAAATGCTACCCCAGAGGAAGCATTGAAGCAGTCAGCAGATACTATAAGACAGAAAATGGGAAGTAAATAATAGTTTGTGTGGGCAGGATTTAATCCTGCCCACACATCTAATTTTAACATGATAGAAGGGATAAAAATGTACGAAGTAAATGTCAAAAACAAAAGAAATCTTACCCCAACACAAATGCCTAAAAAAGAAAATAAAATAATGAAATTTTTAAATTCTAAAAAAGTAGTACCATATATTTTTGTTTTTCCATTTATCGTTTCCTTTACTATACTTACTTTATATCCGACAATTCAAGCTTTTATGATGAGTTTTCAAAGAATTCTACCTGGACAAATTGAATTTATAGGATTACAGAACTATGAACGAATTTTTAATCAGGCTTTTTACAAGGCATTATTCAATTCTACAATCTATACGATTCTAACTGTTTTAATCTTAGTAACGTTACCTATTATTTTAGCGATATTATTAGATTCTAAGTTAGTTAAGTTCAAAACTTTTTTTCGTTCTGCATTATTTATTCCAGCGCTAACCTCTATTGTGGTGGCTGGTGTTATTTTTAGATTAGTTTTTGCAGAATCGGAAAATGCAATTGCGAACCAAATAATAGGCTTTTTGGGTGTTGACCCGGTTAGTTGGAAATACAACGCATGGTCAGGAATGTTTTTAATGGTAATTATGGCTTCTTGGAGATGGATGGGAGTCAATGTCCTATATTTTTTGGCTGGTTTACAAAGCATTCCTAAGGAATTGTATGAATCAGCTGAAATAGATGGGGCAAATTTATTTCAAAAGTTTAGAAATGTGACACTACCATTTTTAAAACCAATTATTATTTTTGTAACGACTATAAGTATTATTGGTGGTTTTAGAGTTTTTGAAGAAAGTTATGTTATTTGGGAAGGCAATTCACCAGGGAATATTGGATTGACGCTTGTTGGATTATTGTATCAGCAGGGCATTCAACAAAATGACATGGGATTTGGAGCTGCAATTGGTGTAGTGCTTTTAATTCTAATATTTGTAATAAGTATTATTTATTTGTTATTGACAGGTGCATTTAAAAGAGGTGATGAGTAGCATGAAAAAGAATAATACTTTAATTAAATGGATTATAAATATATTTTTAGTGATTGTGGCGTTTATTGCTTTATTTCCATTATTAAGCCTCATTATCTCCTCGTTTCGTCCTTCATCAGAACTAATGAGAAACGGGATAACATTTTCAGTAAATTTGAATGAACTCTCACTAAACAACTATAATCATATATTTACACAATCACCTTCATATTGGAAATGGTATGGTAATAGTTTAATTATTTCTGGATTAACAATTGTTTTATCATTATTTTTTTCTTCCCTGGTTGGTTACGCACTTGCAGTCTATAACTTCAAAGGTAGAAATTTACTCTTTCTCTTTGTACTTGTAATCATTATGATTCCGTTCGAAGTGCTAATGCTGCCACTATATCAATTAATGATTGATACTAAACTAATTAATACTTACACGGGAGTAATGTTACCGTTAATTGTTGCACCAACTGCTGTATTTTTCTTTAGACAATATGCAATGGGGCTACCTACCGAATTGATGGATTCTGCTAGGATTGATGGGTGTACGGAGTATGGGATTTATTTTAGAATAATGGCTCCGTTGATGTTACCTTCTTTTTCGGCAATGGCTATTCTACAAGGGTTAGGCAGTTGGAATAATTTCTTATGGCCATTACTTGTTATACGATCAAATGATTTATTTACATTGCCTATTGGATTGGCAACATTATTGACACCATATGGAAATAACTATGATACGTTAATTGCTGGGTCTGTAATGACAATTTTACCTATCATTATTCTTTTTATTTTCTTCCAACGTTATTTTGTTGCGGGTCTAGCTTCTGGAAGTGTTAAAGGATAATCAATTTTACTAGTGATAGAAGGGTGTTAGGATGAGTAGCCAAAACATTGTTAATTCTCTAGACAGACTATTTACTTGGATAACACGTTTAGTGGTCATCAACTTATTATGGTTTTTTTACACAATGATTGGGCTAGTAGTAGGTGGGATTTTTCCGGCTACTTTGTCAGTTCTAAAAATATTTAGAAAGTGGATCATTGGTGAAAAACAAGTACCAATTTGGAGTACTTTTAGACAAGAATATCGGAGAGAGTTTATCAAGTCTAACTTAATAGGTTGGATGCTTACTATTGCAGGAATCATACTCTTTATTAATTATTTAGTTATTAAAAGTATGGACAATATTAGTATTTTAATTCCTGTAGCCTTTTATCTCTTAATTATTTTTTATATTAATTTATTGATATGGTCATTCCCACAATTAGCACATTATAATGGTAAAATTAGAGACTTTTTTAGAAATGCAATAATATTGGGATTTGGTCGGTTCCACTATACGATTGCTATATTTTTCTATCTTTTTTTCGTTTTGTATATTTCGCTAAAATATCCAGGTATACTTCCTTTCTTCACAATTAGTATAGGTGCATGTGGTTGGATTTGGTTTGCAATGAACTTATTTCAAAAAAATGATATAAAAAGTGAAAAGACAAATATCGTTAAGAAAGGTGAATTAAATGACTTTGGACACTTTCAAAGCAAAAATGGTTATAGATAAGACATATAAGATATCTGAAATTAATCCTAGGATTTATGGCTCTTTTATAGAACAATTAGGTCGTGCAGTGTATGGTGGAATCTATGAACCTACTCATTCCACCGCAGACGAAGATGGTTTCCGTCGAGATGTTATAGAACTAGTGAAAGAATTACAGGTGCCAATTATTCGTTATCCGGGTGGCAATATGGTTTCAGCCTATAACTGGGAGGATGGAATTGGGCCAAAAGAATTGAGACCTAATCGATTAGAATTGGCATGGAGATCACTAGAAACGAATGAAGTTGGTACTAACGAGTTTGTATCATGGGCCAAAAAAGTAAATGCTGAAGTGATGATGGCTGTGAATTTAGGCACCCGTGGCATAGATGCTGCGCGAAACTTAGTAGAATACTGTAATCATCCTGGTGGAACATATTGGAGTAATCTTAGAAGAGACCATGGCTTTAAAGAACCACATCAAATTAAAGTTTGGTGTTTAGGTAATGAAATGGATGGACCTTGGCAAATTGGAAGGAAAACGGCTTATGAATATGGTCGACTTGCTGCTGAAACAGCAAAGGCAATGAAACTAGTCGATCCAACAATTGAGTTAGTTTCCTGCGGAAGTTCTGGTTCTGGCATGCCAACATTTCCCGAGTGGGAAGCAGAAACACTTGACCATACATATGAATATGCTGATTATATCTCTCTTCATCAGTACTATGGAAATCGAGATAATGATACGGCTAACTATTTAGCAAGCTCGTTAGATATGGATAATTTTATTAAAACTGTAATTGCAACCTGTGACTATATAAAAGCAAAGAAACGCAGTAAAAAAACAATGTATTTAAGTTTTGATGAATGGAATGTGTGGTATCACTCTAATGATCAAGATACGAAAATTGAGCCATGGTCTGTGTCGCCACCATTATTGGAGGATATTTACACATTTGAAGATGCAATCCTTGTAGGTAGCATGCTGAATACATTACTAAAACACTCAGATCGAGTAAAAATGGCCTGTATGGCACAATTAGTAAACGTCATTGCGCCAATTATGACAGAAACAGGTGGTGGTGTTTGGAAACAAACTATTTTTTACCCATACTACTATACTTCTGTTTATGGACGTGGAGCTGCACTTCATTCCATTGTTGATTCACCTAAATATGATAGTAAAGACTATACAGACGTACCATATTTAGATCAATCTGTCATTTTTAATGAAGAGAATGATGAACTGGTAATTTTTGCAGTAAATCGAAATATGGAAAATCAGTTACTAGTTGATGTTGATATTCGGTCATTTGAAGGATATAAATTAGTTGAGCATGTTGTTCTTGAAAATGAAAATCCAAAAGCGGTAAATTCAGTCGAGCATCAGCAAGTAAAACCACATACAAGTAATAATTCTTATATCGAAAACGGTACTTTAATTGCGGTATTACCTAAGATGTCATGGAATATGCTACGTCTTAAGAAAAACTAGAAAAATATATAATAGAAAAAATCCATTTTACACTATTTGTAAAATGGATTTTTTCTATTTTTATGAATTGTGATCCGTATTATTTTTCGTTTTGTGGTTGTTGTTTTACCGCATAAGAGGAATGGTGTGTCCTATGATGTTCTCTATATTTCATAGGAGAATTTTTCGTTATCCTTTTAAAATTACGGTTGAACGACCTAAGATTATTGTATCCGCATTTACTGGATATCTCGGTAATGGTTTGTTCGCTGTTTTTTAATAGATAACAAGCCTGGGTAATTCGGTAATGATTCAGATATTCTGTAAAGGGTAGATTGGTCATTTGAACGAATAGCTTTGATAAATAGGGATAATCATATTTTAGATGTTTTGCGATGACTTTCAGGGTACACTCTTCACTATAATTCCTATCTACATAAAGGAGTATTTTATGTAACACCTTCGTTTTTGTTGAGTACTCAACAGGGATAAATTCCGTGTTATCCACCAAAATACCACAAACATTATAAAGGAACCCTTTTTGACGATATATAGAATCCAGCTTAGTTAAGTCAGGAATAGCTTTTAGGTGAATGATATTATTCTCTGGAACGTATCCCTTATAATTCATAAAGAAGTCTCCGACCATTTCTGGTGAAAAGATTACGATGGAAATAGTAGAATGATTCATTGTTTTAAATTCGTGCATCTGGTTATTAAAAACAAAGGCGGCATCGTTTTTTTGTAGTAAATACTCTTTTTGATCAATCGTTACTACTAATTCTCCTTCGTTTACGATGATTAGTTCGTAAGCATGGTGAAAGTGGAGAGGGAAGGAAAAATTAAAGAGTGTAAAAGTGCGAAATAATTCATTTTCTTCTACTCCATGATGTTCAAAAAAAGCCACAAGCCACACCCCCTAAATCAAGTAGTAAAAACACTAATATTGTCTTTAATTATACTATTTTTTGAATAGATAGGTATAGTCTTTTCCAACTATAATGAACGTATAGTAGAGCTAAGGGAGGAAGAAGAATAATGGCAATTGAATATCATGTAGCCAAGAATGGTTCAGATCTAGCACAGGGTTCAAAACAGGATCCATTCTTAACCATTAATAAGGCAGCTTCTATAGCTGTAGCAGGTGACACGATTATTGTCCATGAGGGAGAGTATCGTGAATGGGTCAAACCTAAAAATTCAGGATTAAGTGAATATAGAAGAATTACATATCAAGCAGCAGAAGGTGAGAAGGTTGTTATTAAAGGTTCCGATCGGATACAAGAATGGGAACAAGTGGAAGGAACAGTATGGAAAGTCGTATTACCAAACGAATTTTTCGGAGACTATAACCCGTATAAAGAAGAAATCTTTGGAGATTGGATTGTGTATAATCCTGGTAGACATCTAGGTGATGTTTATCTAAATGGCATGTCCTTTTATGAAGCTGAGAATCTCGAGCAATTACACAACCCTGAAGTAAAAACGGAAGTGTTAGACCACTGGACGCAAACAATTGTACCTGTACTTGACCCAGAGCAAACAAAATACGTATGGTATGCAGAAGTGGATGAAGAGAATACAACTATCTACGCGAATTTTCACCAATCGAACCCAAATGAAGAATTGGTGGAAATTAATGTACGAAAAGCTTGTTTTTATCCAGAGCAAATTGGTATAGATTATATTACCGTAAGTGGTTTTGAAATGTGTCAAGCGGCGACACCATGGACTCCACCTACAGCTGACCAACCAGGATTAATTGGACCTCATTGGAGTAAAGGCTGGATTATTGAGAATAATATTATCCATAATTCAAAGTGTAGTGGGATTAGTATTGGGAAAGAGGCTTCGACAGGCGATAATTATCGTACAAAAAGGAAGGATAAGCCAGGCTATCAATACCAGCTTGAATCCGTGTTTCTAGCCAAACAAGCTGGATGGAGCAAAGAAAAAATAGGTTCTCATATTATTAGAAACAATACAATCTATGATTGTGGTCAAAATGGTGTTGTAGGTCATCTAGGCTGTGTATTTAGCGAAATCTATCAAAATCATATTTATAATATAGGCATAAAGCGCGAGTTCTATGGACATGAAATTGCTGGCATTAAGTTACACGCAGCAATTGATGTGCAAATTCACAATAATCGAATCCATGACTGCTCTTTAGGCACGTGGTTAGATTGGCAGACACAAGGAACTAGAGTCAGTAGAAATTTGTATTACCGAAATAGTCGGGACTTATTTGTGGAAGTGAGTAGTGGCCCTTATATTGTCGATCACAACATTTTAACAGCGGACTACGCTATAGATAATCATGCTCAAGGGGGAGCCTATGTAAATAATTTAATTCGAGGTAAAATGGTTCACCGAAAAATGCTCGACCGTGCAACACCATATCATGTTCCACATAGTACGGAGATTGCTGGATTTGCAGTTACTTATGGAGGAGATGACCGCTTTTTTAATAATATGTTCATCGGTGATGAGACTTTAGAGAACGTTGGTACGGTGCATTACAACGGATATACGACATCCCTAGAGGAATATATTGAAGCTGTACACCAACAAGATGGAGATCATCAAGCGTTCAATGCAGTTGAGCAACCAGTTTATATTAATCATAATGCGTACTTTAAAGGTGCAGAATCATTCGAAAGAGAAAAGGAAAAAATGGAAGCCTTATTTGAACCGAATTTGAACATTATTGAAGAAGGAAATGAAGTCTATCTCTCACTAGAACTCCCTGAAGATTTCGAGACATTCCTAGGAGAGATTCAATCTACGAATACGTTGGAAAGAGTCCGTATAGTAGATGCAGAATTTGAAAATCCGGATGGAAGCGAAGTGGTACTGAATACGGACTTTTTAGGAAATCATCGGGAAGAAAAGAGTGTAATAGGACCAATCGCTTCGTTGAAAGCAGGAAAAAATTATTTGAAAGTTTGGGGATAATACGAAAAACTACCACAGTCCTTAATTCCAAAAGACTGTGGTAGTTAATTTTGTATCAGGTTGCAATCAGCGGTCATGCGTTTTATCTGACTTTCTAATGAGTTATCCTTTAACAGAACCAGCTGCCATTCCTTCGACAATCTTATCACTTAAGAATAAGAATGCAATGAGGATCGGCACGATACTGATGACGAGCGTTGCACCAATTGCGCCCCAATCTGTTAAATACTGACCGACGAAATTATTGATACCTACCGTTAATGTTTTCCATTTATCCGAACTGATAAATGTATTTACAAAAACGAACTCGTTCCAGTTGTAGATCATGTTAATGATTGCAGTTGTTGATAGCACTGGTATTGTCATCGGTAGTGTAATCTGGAAAAAGATTCGGTGGACGGAACATCCATCCATAACTGCTGCTTCTTCGATTTCCCTTGGGAAGGTTTTATAAAAACCTAGTAAAATCATGATTGTTAAAGGTAAGTTAAACGCAGTATATGATAATACAATCGATAATGGATTATCAATTAAGTTTGCACTGTTGTACATTTTAAATAGTGGAATTAAGGTTGAATGCAACGGAATCATATACGCGACTAAGAATAATCCTAGAACCGGAGCACTTAACTTCCAGTGCATCCGTGTTACTGCAAATGTTACTAAACTAGCAAGAATGATGGTTAGGACAACAGAAAGTACTGTAATCCAAACACTGTTGAAAAAGTAGACCCCGATATTTCCGGAAGTCCAAGCTTTTGTATAGTTCTCCCATTGTGGGCTTTGTGGTAAAGCGAAGGGAGACATCCCGAAAACTTCTTTGTTGGTTTTTAGGGAAAAGAACACCAACCAAATTAATGGATAGATTTGAATAACTGCAAACGTCCCAAGTAAGAGATAAAGAAATCCAAAGCCAATTTTGTTCAAAGAGGATTTCTTTGATTTTGGTACGGAAAGGTTTGGTTTTATTTGTTGTGTACGAACCTCACTCATTTGTAACTCACTCCTCCTTAAAATTGAACATCGTCTTTAGATTTCGTTAATTGAGAGGTTAACCATGTCATGACAAGGCAAATTACTAATAGTCCAAATCCAATTGCACTTCCATAACCGAAGTTATTTAATTTGAATGCTTCCTTGTACATGTATGAGGCCATAACTTCACTTGCGCCATTTGGTCCTCCACCAGTCATTACGTAAATTAAATCGAAATATTTTAATGATCCTACTACAGCTAGCATGATTGTTACTTTAAACACGCCTGAGATAAGGGGTAATTTAATTTTAAAAGCGATTTGTAGTGGGCTAGCACCATCAATTTTTGCAGCTTCAATGACTTCATCAGGTACATTTTTCAATGCTGCATAATAAATCAAAATATAAAATCCAGCGTACTGCCAAATGATTGGAATGAAGATTGCATAAAGTGCAATCTTTGGATCAGCTAACCAAATTGGTGTATTTTCAACCCCAAAGAACTCAAGCAACTTGTTTGCCATACCATTTGTTGGGTCAAAGATCTTCATCCAAAGCTGAGCAATTGCCACAGACGATAATAGCATTGGAATTAAATAAATTTTTCGTAAAAGGTCAGAACCTTTAATTTTGCTTGCTAAAACGAGTGAAATGCTCAAGTAAAGAAGCAAGCTAGCAGTTGAAAAAATGGCTAATAAAAATGAGTGCCATGTACTGGACCAGAATAATTTATCTTGAATTAAGGTAATGTAATTGTCTAAACCAATAAACTTCATTTCACCAATTCCATCCCAATCCATAAGGCCGTAGTAACCAGATAACACGATCGGGATATAAATAAGGATTAAAATGAGAAGTAATGCAGGGAGTGTATAAAGGGCGATAACGAATTTATTCGACATCACATTTTTCATAATGGTTTTGCCCCTTCCTTTCTATAGAGAAGAGGGCATATTTACAAGCAATATGCCCCCAGTCATTTAAGCCATAATTATTTTTCGGCAGCTAGAGCTTCCTCTTGTGTTTTTGCGAAATCTTCAGGAGTTGTTTGACCGCCAAATAATGCTTGAATTTGATTTAAATGCACATCAGCCACACCAGCAGACATTTGGACATCCGCATAAAGTGTTAAGTTTGTTGCATTTCCTAAGTCATTAAGAATGTCAATGTACATTTGGTCAAGTTCGCCGTTTGATGTATCTACAACTGTTGCAGGGATAACACCCGCATCAACAACAGAGCGCTTGCCCCACTCATCGACTAGGTAAGAAACAAATTTCTTCGCTTCATCTTTTACTTTTGATTGTTCAGATACGAATAAACCAACACCAGGACCACCTACATAGCTATCGATGTCACCTTTCCCACCTTCATAGGTAGGGAATTTGAAATAACCAATTTTGTCTTTGAATTCCTGATCGACATCAGGGCTAGTTGTATAGTTTGGTAATTCCCAAGTAGCCATTAAATACATAGCGGCTTGTTCGTTCATGAAATAACCTTTTGCTTCATCATTAGAAAGACCATTAAAACCTTTAACAAAAGCGCCCATATCTACAAGGTTTTTAACCTCTTCAGCAGCCTTTACTAAAGCTGGATCCTCAAAGCTTCCTGTACGATTGATTGCATTGTTTAATGCATCAGGACCACCAATTCTATCTGCAAGGTACATGTACCACATAGAACCTGTCCAACGGTCTTTGTTTCCTAAAGTGATTGGGGTAACACCGTTGTCAGCAAGGGTTTCAACCACGTTTAAGAATTCATCATACGTTTTCGGAGCTTCTAGATTGTATTTTTCAAAGATTTCTTTATTGTAATAAACTGGCGTAATGTTTAATTCTAATGGTAGAGCGTACGTCTTTTCGTCAACTGAAAAAGCATCGAGAGTACCAGCAACGAAATTATCTGCTTGAACGATATCGTCTAGTGGTGTGAACATATTTCCATCGACGAAAGGTTTCATATAACCAGCTGCCCATGTAATACCAACATCGGGAAGTTCGTTTGAAGCTGATAGAACCTTGATTTTTTCCTTGTATTGCTCGTTACCTAAAATTTCTGTTTGAATGTCTACATCAGGGTGTTCATCTTCGTAAGCCTTGATAATGTCATCTACGATTGTAAACTGTGCATTTGAGCTACCCTCTGGCCATAAATGCATCATTTTTACGACTGTTTTGTCACCACTGGATCCACCGGAATCTTTAGCCGTATCATCAGATGAGGAACAACCTCCTAAAAGTAATCCACCGACTAATGCCATAGATAATACAGTAGTAAACGCTTTCTTTTTCATTGTTCAAAACCCCCTTAATTTGTTTTCCTCTTTGCCTTACAGTTTAAGTCTACACTCTTGAAAACAATCAAAAAAGGGAACGTTGATTGGGAGAAATACTACTATTTTTAGAAAGCCCTTTCATCATTGGTTTTTCGGTATGCAGTTGGTGTCATATTCTCATATTCTTTAAAAATTTTAATGAAATATTTAGCAGTTTTGTAGCCGACTTCATCAGCAATTTCATTGATAGTTAGCTTGGTTGAAAGGAGCAGTTCTTTCGCATGTTGGATTCTGCGTCTTGTTATATATTCACTAAAATTTAAATTGACTTCCTCTTTGAATAACACACTAAAATAGCTTGGGTTTAGATGGACATGGGCTGCAACTTCTTTCTGAGTGATTTCATCTTTGATATGGTGATCTATGTAGGTTAGGGCCTCACGAATTGTATTTGATGTTGTATCAATTTTAATCGTGGCATCAACAATTTTTTCGTCGACCACTTTTTCAATCATTCCGACTCTAAACTGTTTTTCCAAAACTTTCAATGCATCTTCAACTGCTTCAATTAACTTCCTTTTGCTAATTGGCTTTAAAAGATAATTGACAACACCAAGGCGAAGCGCTTCTTGGGCGTATTCAAACTCGGAGTATGCAGATATAACAATGACAACAGGGGACAATCCTTTTTCCTGTATTGTTTTTAAAAGCTGAAGACCTGTCATCTCAGGCATCTGTATATCCGATAACAAAATATGAATCTTCTGCTTTTCCGCAATTCGTAAAACCTCCTCACCATTTTCGGCGGTGAGGATTTTAAATTCGCCATTATTCCAAGTTTCCAGTGTTCTATGCAAGCCTTGCCTTGTTCTTGGTTCATCGTCAACAATGACGATATTTTTAATAAACATATTAGTTCCCCCTAATCGGAATTTCAAATGAAATTCGTGTTCCTATATTTGGCTCACTTTCAATTAAAAGTTCACTATGCAATGTCTCGTTGTAATAGAGTTTTAAGCGTTTATTTACATTTGATAGGGCAATTCCTTTTCCTCTTGTCGAAGCGACAACTCCGTCTTTCATAGATGCTTGAATTTGGTGAATACGCTCTAGCTTCATGCCAGGTCCGTTATCCTGCACAGCAATCCTAATCACGTCGGTATTAACAGGCTCAACTGTAACTGTCACTAGACTATCACCTGCCTTGTTACCCGTTCCATGAAGAACTGCGTTTTCAACAAGCGGCTGTATAATTAGCTTTGGAATTCGAACTTGCTCAAATTCTTGTGGTACTGAGACTCGCCAATCCAAGCGGTCTCCGAAACGCATTTTCATAATTTCCATATAGTCACCAATGTGTTTGATTTCATCCTTTAAATAGACCCAATCATCATCGGTCTCTTTTGTTATTGTGTAACGAAATAAATCAGACATGGCAATGACAACTTCAGACAATTCATCTTCATTTTTTTCTTCAAGTGTCCAATGGAGCGAATCTAGAGTATTAAAGAGAAAATGCGGATTAATTTGTGCTTGAAGTGCTTTTAACTCACTTCGACTCCGTAATATTTCTTTTTGATAGACCATTCTTATTAGATGGTTTGTTTCCTTCACCAACTGATTGTACGTACTGTTCAGTTCATTGATTTCATTGACCGATGACACTTCCGGGTTCAGGGTCAAGGTACCTTGGCCAGCTAGCTGCATTGTTTTTGTTAGTCGGACAATTGGCCGGGTAATCACTGTTGACAAAAATAATGAAAAAATCATAAAAATAATCGCGCCAGCTACTCCAGATAAGATAATCCCTGTCCGAATTCCCGCAAGTCCATCTGTCAGTTCACTTACAGGAGTTAAAATAAGGACAGTCCAGCCTGTAAGATTTGAGGTTACCTTGTTAACGATATAATCGCCTTCATCGAGATGAATTGTTCCTTCATTATTGGAAATGATTTCTCGGATGTCACCATTGTAATTCTGAACAATCGGGTTTTCATTTTCATCTAAAAGAATAGAATATTGATTGTTTGATTTTGCAAACTGAAAGTGGTCACGGTCGATGCTTATTAAAAGATATCCGCCATTTCTATATTTCCGTTCGATTAAACTAACCCTTCGAATGGCAAGAAAATTGTTTTTATCCTGGGGATCATCACCCACCCAAACTAATCCACCTTTTGCGTTATTTGCTTTTTCAACCCACTTTTTATCTATTCGGTTTTTTAATAAGTCTTCATCAAGAGGAATGACTCGCCGCTGTTCACTAGAAAAAATTTGAAAGGAAAAGATGCCATCGGTGTTCCCCATAATTCGATTAACTTGACCCATTAATTGTTGACGGTCATGAAAGGAGATTTCTTTCCCATCGTAAATTTTTGTTAGGAGTTCTTGAACTCTTTCATCTGTAATGACAAGTTTTGAAGACATATTAATTTGTTCATATAACGACTCAATTCTACCGTTAGCCTCAATTGCAACTTGGTGGATTTGTTTTTCAGCATTATTTTTTAATAGGGTGGAAACCTGTCTTAATGTTAATAGACCTACAATCAAAAGAACGATAATCATTACAAATAAAAAGATAAATAAAATTTGATTACGTAATGTATTCCACTTTTTTATTTGCTTAAGCATAGGGAGGCGCCTTTCTTGTCGTAAATTTAAAATTTCTATTAACATTACTTTTGGAAGGTTATGAAACGAAAGTACTAGGATTTAGTTCAATTTTATCATTTATTCTACAAAAATTAAATGATTGTTTAGTGATTAGACTAAGAGGGGCTATAGTCTGATAGGTAGATTCCCTACATAAATCGTTGAAGAAAAAACAAAACCCCAGTTATTTTTTTAAAACTTTTAGAAAGGTATTGACTAAGTAATCAAAAGTGTTTTAACATTCTTATTAAACACTTTAATAATGCAATTCTTCTTATCAAGAGAGGTGGAGGGACTGACCCTAGGAAGCCTCGGCAACCAGCATTTGAAAGCCCGGTGCCAAGTTCAGAGGAAGTATTTTTTTCCGAAGATGAGAAGGTGGATGAACGAATATGTAATTATTGGATATTCTTGTGCCCCTTCTGTTGTCATTCAGAAGGGGTTTTTCATTTGAAAAGATCAATTATAAGAAAACATGAATTTTTCAAAAAAATACATTGACTGCAAAAATGATGTGTTCTATAATACTTTATATGGTTGAAGAATTAATGCGTTAGTGCGTCAATTTAATAAAGATTTCTTATCCAGAGAGACTGAGGGAACAGGCCCGTAGAAGTCCAGCAACCTTCAAGTGAAAGCTTGAAAAGGTGCTAATTCCTGCAGATGCACAAGCATCTGAAAGATAAGATGAGGCCCCCTCTTCTTATGTTGAGGGGGCTTTTTATTTACATAAAGTAACCAGGTAATCAACTAATCAAGAAAACTCACAAAAAATCAAATTAGGAGGATTATACAATGACAAAACAATATGAAACGTATGATGATGAAACAATACTTTTACATGGAGGTCAATCTCCAGATCCGACAACTGGTTCACGTGCAGTGCCGATTTATCAAACAAGTTCTTTCGTATTTCATAATACAGATCATGCTCAAAGTCTATTTAGTCTTGATGAATCAGGTAATATTTATTCTCGAATCGGTAACCCGACTGTTGATGTGCTTGAGAAACGGATAGCGTTGTTAGAGGATGGTGTCGCAGCTGTAGCCACATCTTCAGGAATGGCAGCAATTGCTCTATCCATTATGAACGTTGCACAAGCAGGGGACGAAATTGTTGCAGCTTCCAATTTATATGGAGGGACTTACAATCTTTTCGCTGTGACCCTTCCGAAATATGGAATCAAGACTCATTTCGTTGATCCAACTGACCCTGAAAACTTTAGAAATGCCATTACGCCGAAAACAAAGGCCGTATTTGCTGAAACGATTGGAAACCCAAGCTTGCATGTTTTAGATATTGAAGCTGTATCAGCGATTGCACATGAAAATGGAGTACCGCTCATTATTGATAATACATTTGCTTCCCCATATGTTTGTAAACCAATCCAATTTGGAGCTGATATCGTAGTTCACTCCGCAACAAAGTGGATAGGTGGTCATGGAACTACAATTGGTGGGTTAGTCGTTGATGGAGGTCGTTTTAACTGGAACAGTGAAAAGTTTCCTGGATTTACTGAGCCTGATCAAAGTTATAACGGAATTAAGTATGCGAATGAATTTGGAACTTTAGCATTTAGTACAAAGCTTAGAGTTCAGCTATTAAGAGACTTTGGTTCATCTTTAAGTCCACATAGTGCATTCCTATTGATACAGGGGCTTGAAACATTACACTTAAGAATCGAAAAGCATAATGAAAATGCACTAAAAGTTGCAACATTCCTAAAAGACCATCCTGCGGTTGAATGGGTTTCATATCCAGGCCTTGAAGAGCATCCGGCACATGAACTTGCGAAAAAGTATTTACGAACTGGCTTTGGTTCTATCGTGAACTTTGGTATTAAGGGTGGTAGAGAAACGGGTAAGAAAGTAATTAATAACATTGCGTTATGGTCACATGTGGCCAATGTAGGAGATGCCAAGTCACTTATTATTCACCCAGCATCAACAACTCATCAGCAATTAAGTGCAGAAGAGTTAGTAAAAACAGGAGTAAGCGAAGAATTAATCCGCTTATCGGTTGGTATTGAATCATATCGTGATTTAGTAAATGATTTGGATCAAGCTTTTTATGAAGCGACTGGAATCTCATCAAAAGGTGAACAAAAAGGCGACACAGCAGTAAATGATGAGGGAGTTATTCGCTGGGCACTTCAATCAACATTTATTCGTGAAGAGGTTGAAGGAAAAGAAGTTCAGCGAGCAAAAACAATTGCTGTCGTTGGACTCAGCGGTAACCCTGCACGCCCAAGCTACAGACTTGCACGAAAAATGCAGCGTCTTGGTTATAAAATCATACCGGTTAATCCAAGAGAAACAGAAGTTCTCGGAGAACAGGCATATCCAGATTTAACATCTATTCCGGTTAAGGTTGATATCGTTCAAGTATTCCGCAGCCCTGAAGCGGCGATCGGTGTAGCGGCAGAAGCAGCAAAAATACAGCCTAAAGTTTTCTGGCTCCAAGAAGGGGTCATTTCTCCAAGGGCAGTTGAGGTTGCGAAAGAAGCAGGTCTTGAGGTTGTTCAAAACAGATGTACCTATAAGGAAGCACAACGTCTCAGAGGTGCAATTGTTACGTATGCCTGTGAAATTTAACCTTAATTTGCAAATCCCCTACCTTTATAGGTAGGGGATGAATGTAAGGGAGTCTATTGATGATGACTAAGGGATGGGTGCAGTGAGATAATGCTTCTCTTAGTATGAGGGAGGAAGAGAAATGACAACTCAACATAATATACTAGAATCCAAGGTTTTATGGGAGCCAAGTGAAACATGGATCTCACAGTCAAATTTAGCGAAATTTTCACAAGTGGTGGGTTTTCCGCTCTTACCCTATGACCGCTTTCATCGTTGGTCGATCGCACAGCCTGAAACATTCTGGTCAGCAGTATGGGACTTTACGAATGTAATAGGAAAGAAAGGCGATAGAATCATAGTTCCCCCAAGCGATGGCGGAATGCTTGGTGCACAGTGGTTTCCTGATTCGAGATTAAACTTTGCGGAAAATATTTTGCGTGGTGACGACTGGCAGACAGCAGTTATTGAAGCCAATGAAAGTGGCGTCACTCAAACAATTTCTTTGGGTGAACTGCGTAATCGGGTGGCACGGGTCCAGTATGGGTTGAAGAGTTTAGGAGTAAGTGCTGGAGATCGTGTTGCTGGAGTTGTAACAAACGGGATTGAAGGTTTCGTAGCCTTATTGGCAACCACCTCGTTAGGCGCTGTTTGGACATCTTGCTCCCCTGATTTCGGTCCAAAGGGGATAATCGATCGGATTGGGCAAGTCCATCCAAAGGTATTAATTGCAACTTTAGATTATCAATATAATGGGAAGTTTTATGATATTCGAGAGAACATCTCAGCTGTAAGTAAAGTACTGAATGATGTTTCAGCTATTGTAACCTTATCTGAAGACGCAAATTTATCTATTAATCCAGCAACGAAAGTGTTGAGCTGGCAGGAACTATGTCAAAATGGATCCTCTGATTTAGATTTTACTCGAGTTCCTTTCAATCATCCTCTGTACATCCTTTATACATCAGGTACTACTGGTCTACCAAAGGCGATTGTTCATTCAGTTGGCGGTACATTACTTCAACACTTGAAGGAACACCAGTTGCATTGTGATGTAAAACCTGGAGATGTCATGTTTTGGTATACAAATACGGCATGGATGATGTACCCTTGGCTTCTTTCTGGATTAGCTAGTGGTGCAGCCATTCTTCTCTATGATGGGTCACCAATTCCAAAGGATCATATAGGGATTCTATGGGAGATTGCTGAAGAAATTGGGCTTACACATTTTGGAACGAGCCCGAAGTATTTAGATACTTTGATGAAATCAGGTTATCAAGTGGGGAGAAATCATAATCTGAACAGTCTCCGCAGTGTTCTTTCTTGTGGAGCCCCGTTAGCAGCTGAACAATATGACTGGATATATAACGAAATCAAGCAGGATATTATGTTGGCCTCCATTTCAGGGGGTACGGAAATCATTGGATGCTTTGTAATGGGTTCCCCAATACATAAAGTAAGGCGAGGGGAGATTACCTGTAAGGCACTTGGAATGGCAGTGGATGTGCTTGATGATCGAGGCGTATCTGTCATCAACGAAAAAGGGGAGTTGGTATGTACGAAGGCATTTCCAAGTATGCCAATTACATTCTGGGGAGAAGACGGAGATAAGCGCTACTATTCCGCATACTTTGAAGAACGTCCTGGTATATGGTCACATGGTGATTTCGCTGAACAGACAATCGAGCAAACGTTGGTCATTTATGGAAGAGCCGATACTACGCTAAATCCAGGTGGTGTACGTATTGGAACTGCTGAGATTTATCGTGTTGTCGAGCAAATTCCACAGGTACAGGACTCAATCGTTTTTGGCTTTCCTGTTGATAATGACGAGGAAATCGTGTTATGTGTCGTTACCGAGGATGGGCAACTTGACCGTACATTAGTAGATCATATTCGTAAGGAAGTCAGGAAAAAAGCTTCACCACGACATGTGCCAAGACGCATTTACTGTGTGAAGGAAATTCCATATACAATCAACGGTAAAAAGGTAGAGGGTGCAGTTCGTTCAACAGTTCTTGGACAGCCAATTAAGAACAAGGGCTCACTTGCCAACCCGGAATGCCTAGAAGAATTTAGCAGCCTGTCTGAAAGGAGTTTCTTATAAATGGTTAAACGTCGCGTTCCAAAAGGTGCAATTATAGGGATTGGAGAGCTTACCCCAGTCCGCTATAGCGAGGGTGTGACAACTCTTGGATTAATCGCCGAGTCAGTGAGACTAGCCATTCAAGATGCCGGAATCGAAAAAGGCGAAATAGATGGTTTATTAATTGGTCCCCAAGTAGGTGAGACTCCACAGCATGTGCCGGCTACTGTCGCGGAATATCTTGGCCTTCAACCGACAATGTCAAATGTAGTTGATCTAGGAGGCGCAACTGGTGCGGGGATGATATGGAGAGCTGCAGCTGCGATTGAAGCGGGAATGTGTGAGACGGTTGTATGTGTGCTTGCAAATATTAATGAAAAAGGTAAAACCTTACGTTCACCGAATCGTAACCCCATTCGTGAATTTGACGTTCCATTTGGCGCTTCGGGCGCAAATACTTCTTATGCGCTGTTGAAGCAACGGCACATGTCCGAGTATGGATCGAAACAAGAAGATTTTGCACTCATTGCTCATTGGGCACGAAAAAATGCGCAGTTAAATCCAAAAGCCATTACATACGGAAAACCAGCATCAGTTGAGGACGTGTTGAATTCGCCGCTAATTGTGGATCCCTTGCATTTATTTGAAATTGTGATGCCAGTAGCAGGTGGGGCAGCGGTCGTTGTTACCTCTGTTGATAATGCCTCTAAGGGGGCTCATCCGCCCGTTTATTTACTCGGGGCGGGGGAAAAGGTCACTCATCGAGCTGTTAGCCAGGCACCTTCATTGGAAAATGCTCCACTAAGCTATGCTATCCCAAGAGCATTGGACCAAGCGGGACTTTCCGTGCAAGACATGAATTTATTGTCTATCTATGATTGCTATACGAGTGTAGTTGCACAAACGTTAGAAAATGCCGGTCTATGTGCACCTGGAAGATTTGGTTCCTGGATGAAGGAGCATTCTTTCGGTCATGATGGCGATTGGCCACTTAACACACATGGTGGGCAATTAGGTTTTGGTCAGGCAGACCTTGCTGGGGGAATGTCTCATATAATTGAAGCCGTTCTTCAACTGAGACATGAAGCTGATTTGCGACAAATTCCAAATGCACGTCATGCTCTAATAACAGGGAATGGAGCTACATTGAGTGAAGCTGCTGCACTGGTCTTGGGGGTGGAGTCATGATAGAGAAGTTTGAAAGTTTAACGGTCCCAGGTCCAACAATAACACCAATCACGAAGCCATTTTGGGACGCAGTGGCTCGTAAAGAATTTATTTTGCAGAAATGCTGTGATTGTGGTGAATGGGTTTTTTATCCTCGTTCCCATTGTCCACATTGTTGGAGTAATCAACTAGAATGGACACCTGCTTCAGGAAATGGAAAGTTAAAGACGTGGAGCGTGGTACATAGACCTGGTCATCCAGCGTGGGCAGCAGTTGCACCTTATGTATTAGGGGTTGTTGAATTAGAAGAAGGTCCATCGATGCAGACACATCTATTGGTTGATTCTGATCAAGAATTAAAAATTGGGCTGCCGTTGAAGGTCAAATATATAAAATGCAATGATGTTTGGTTGCCATTTTTCGAAAGTAAGGAATGAAAATCGTTTTAAGAACGATTACACCAACGTAAACAGGGAGGAAAGTCGATGTCTACAGCTCCAGTACTTCAGGAGGATTTAAATACAGAGAAAAAGGGTTTTTCGAAAGAACATCGCAAGGTCGGTTTGGCTAGCTTTATTGGTACTACAATTGAATGGTATGATTTCTACTTATACGGTACAGCTGCGGCTTTAGTATTTCCAGCATTGTTTTTTCCGACTTTTGATCCTTTATACGGGACACTAGCAGCCTTTGGTTCATATGCTGCAGGATTTATCGCACGACCATTAGGCAGTATGGTATTCGGTCATTTCGGCGATAAAGTTGGCCGAAAAAAAATGCTGACATTGTCTCTGTTATTAATGGGAATAGCCACATTTTTGATGGGGCTGATTCCATCCTATCAAACAATTGGATTGATGGCTCCACTATTAATAAGTATTCTACGCATTTTACAGGGATTTGCTGTTGGAGGCGAGTGGGGATCAGCTGTGGTAATGGCTGTCGAACATGCTCCGAAAGGAAAACGGGGGTTATACGGTAGCTTCCCACAAATGGGAGTACCTGCTGGTCTGCTTTTATCCACTTTCGTATTCTCAATGGTAAATAATAGCATGTCAAATGAAGCTTTCCTTGCCTGGGGCTGGCGTATTCCATTTTTACTCAGTGCAGTACTTGTCATCATTGGACTTTGGATTCGCTTAAGAGTGAGTGAATCGCCTGTATTTGAGGATTTGGCAGAAAAGAAACAGTTAGAGGAAAAACCTGTGCTCACTGTTCTGCGTACCCAGAAAAAACCACTATTCTTAACGATTGGTATGAAATTAGTTCAAAACGCAACCTTTTATATCTATTCTGTATTTGTTCTAACGTATCTCGTAGGTACGGTTAATGTCGACAGGTCCATTGGTCTAAATGCAGTTATGATTTCTTCAGTAGTTGGTTTCGTGACTATGCCATTATGGTCCTACTTATCAGATAAGATTGGTCGAAAACCTGTCTATTTGGGCGGTACAATAGCGACGACACTATTTATCTTTCCATTTTTCTTGTTAATGGATACGGGATCGGTACTTTGGATCACAATCGGAATTGTACTTGGATTGAATGTCATACATGATTCTGTATACGGTCCTCAGGCTGTATACTACTCTGAGCTTTTTGGGTCGAAGGTTCGTTTAAGTGGTGCTTCCATTGGTTACCAAATCGGGGCTATCTTAGCAGGTGGATTTTCCCCACTAATCGCGACTTGGCTACTAGCAAAATACGATGGACAAAGCTTACCAATCATTTTATATTTAGTCGCACTTGGTGTAATAAGTATCATTGCAACATTATTCGCACGGGAAACGTACCGAGATTCACTAACCCAGTAATTTAGTTTCTATAAATCTACTAAAAGGATGGGTGATTTCATTGAAAAAAACTGTATTAATTGATGGAGTTCGTACTCCTATTGGACGGTTCAAGGGAAACTTTAGCAAGAATTCAGCAACTGAACTAGGTACGGCTACAGTTTCAGAACTTATTTACCGCTATCCTGTAGCCACTAAGGCAGATGGTGTTATCCTAGGTCAAGTAATCCAGGCTGGGCAAGGGCAAAATCCAGCACGTCAAGTGGCGGTCAACGCTGGAATTGATATAAACACTCCTGCTTTAACATTAAACAGCGTTTGTATTGCTAGTTTAGCAGCTGTATCTGATGCTGCCCGCCGTATTGAGAGAGGAGAAGGGGACTTATTCGTTGTCGGAGGATTTGAATCCATGACAAATGCTCCTCATGTCTCTAATCTTCGCCGGGAAGTAAAAATGGGTGCGGTTGAATTCTACGATACTTTGAATGACGGATTGTGGTGTGCACTTTCTGATCAATCAATGGGTGGGTTATCTGAAAAAACAAACCGGGAATTACAGATTAGCCGAGAAGATCAAGATGAATATGCCCTAACATCCCAATTAAGGGCAGCAAAGGCACAAAGAGTTGGAGTTTTTAAGGATGAAATAGTAGGAGTAAATGTTTCAGGTCAGCTTATCACCGAGGATGAATGTATTCGACCTCAAACCACAATTGACAAGTTACAAAAACTTCTTCCAGCATTTGAAGACCGAGGGACCATTACAGCTGGAAACGCTAGTCAGATGTCTGATGGCGCGAGTGCAGGTCTACTTTCTAGTCTCGATACATGTGAAAAAATAGGAAAGTCACCGCTTGCAACAATTGTTGATTGGTCAGTAGTGGCAGGACCAGATCCATCCTTGCATTTACAGCCAGCAAATGCAATACGGGCTGTATTGGATCGTACAAATTTACGTCTTTCAGATATTGATTTGTTCGAAATAAATGAAGCATTTGCAAGTGTCGTTATCGCTAGTCAGCGTGAACTAGGGCTTCCATCTGATGTAGTGAACGTAAATGGAGGAGCGATTTCTCTTGGGCACCCTTTAGGTGCAAGTGGCTTCCGGCTAGTGCTCACTCTTGCTCTTGAACTGAAACGACGCGGAGGAGGCAGAGGGATTGCATCCATGTGCGGCGGTGGAGGTCAAGGAGCAGCCATCTTGATCGAAGTAGACTAATAGTAATGCGATTTTAAAGAAGAACAATCATTTGTGTAATTGAGAAGTTTAAAGATGATTTTCGATATGTAGGCGTCTGTCCTTAGGGGCGGATGCTTATTTTTTTAAATCTTTTTATTCGCAATAGTGTTATAATTAAATAATTATTTTGAACTTTAATATAGAGGTGCAACATGTCAAAACGCATAGGCATTTATTTAGGGGGATTAGCTCTCACAGCTCTTGGGATTGCGATTATTATTCTATCATTTATTGGGGCAGGGCCGTGGGATACGGTAGCAGTTGGCCTAAACATTCATTTGGGTTTGACCATTGGAACATGGTCCATTATAACGCAAGTGATTTTTACGGGGATCACCTGGATTATTGAAAAAACAAGATTTCGTTTTGAGTCAGTCATTCCCATTCTTATACGAAGTGTGTTTCTTGATATTTGGTTTTATTTTGTCCTAAGGAACGTTGACTTTACATCTTCCTGGGAGTTGCAATGGGGGAGTTTTGGTGCAGGGCTTATTTTTGCCGGTGTAGGGATTGGAATATATATGGAGGCAAATTTACCAAAAACGCCAATTGATGGAATGATGGTGGCAATATCCAATAGGTTAGGTTGGAGCTTTAATAAAGTAAGAATGGGGATTGAAGGTACAGGTGCCGTCTTTGGGTTTATTTTAGGAGGACCGGTAGGGCTTGGTACGTTAGTGATTGCATTGTTATTAGGTAAAATCATTCAGGTTGTCAATAATAGAATGAAGAGAATCATGCAGGTGTCGGACAAGACTGTTTCTATTTAAAGGTACTCAAACCAGCAACAATTTGATAAAATGAACAAGAATCTAAACTTGAGGTAATGTTATGTATCCGTTAACAAATTATATTGAATTTAATAGAGAAAAATGGGCGACACTACGCAATAAAACTCCTTTGTTACTATCAGCAGAAGAGCTTGAGAGTATCAAAGGGATAAACGAAGAAATTTCACTTCGAGAGGTAGAAGAAATCTATCTACCATTGACTCGTTTAATCAATTTAAAAGTGGAAGCTTCACAACAGCTAGAAGGAGTCACGAACTCCTTTTTAGACTATAAAGCTAAAAAGATTCCATATATTATTGGGATTGCAGGAAGTGTTGCAGTAGGAAAAAGTACCGCAGCGAGAGTACTTCAAACTCTATTATCACGATGGGATAACCATAAAAAAGTAGGGTTAGTTACAACGGATGGATTCTTATATCCTAATGCAACATTAGAAAGCAAGGGATTAATGAGTCGCAAAGGGTTTCCTGAAAGCTATGATACTCAAAAATTAATACAGTTTATGATGAAGGTGAAATCGGGCAAACCGAAAGTAGAAGCACCACTGTATTCCCATTTAACGTATGATGTGCTGAACGATAAGGTAGAAGTGATTGATCGACCAGATATTTTAATCGTAGAAGGGATTAATGTATTGCAAGTGAGTAAATCCCATTCTGTGTTCGTTAGTGATTTCTTTGATTTCTCCATTTATATTGATGCAGATGTACGCAATATCAAAAAGTGGTATATTGAACGATTTTTGACGCTACAAAAAACAGCTTTTCAGAATCCAATGTCGTATTTTCATCGATACACGAGCTTGACAAAGGAAGAAGCTGTCCGAAAAGCAACTGACATCTGGGAAGAAATCAACGCGAAAAATTTACGAGAAAACATTCTCCCCACTCGCCGCCGTGCCAAAGTCGTATTAAAAAAGGGCCAAGATCATTTAATGGAAAAAGTCTATCTGAAGAAATTTTAAGCTGCTGGGACATGGGGACAGGTTCCCTGTCCCAGACTTTGCTTTTAAATTACCGCCGCAATCATTAGACATGCGGCTTTTTTCGTTTTATGGCTATTCCAGTCTGTTGGGGGATAAGGTTAGGTACTTGAATTGTAAAATAGACGAACAAATTTCGCTTATTTAGTAAATTTTATTAAAAATGGCTTATATAGACGGAGAGATTCCGCCTATTGACTCAAAAAACGTGAAAATAGGCGATTTTGCTTTCTGTAATCGGAAAATCTCCCATTATTTACCCCGAAATGTGCTCCATTCTGCCTTTAACCGGAAAATCTCCGTTAAGGAAAAATCATCCTATGTGGCGAGTTTACCTCATCCTGCGACATAATTTGGGACGACGGACCTGTCCCTCTGACCCACATCACTGGACACGCACCCGGTTCTTTCTTATTCTTATAATGGAAGATAAAGTTCAGAATGGGGGATGATGATGGAACGTAATAAACCATATTTATCAAGAAAAAATGGAGACTTATGGCTCACCGAAGATGAATACGATAACTTGAAAGTCAGCTACCGGATTAAAGATGTTATTTTTGATCAACAATCATCTTTCCAGGATGTGATGATTCTGGAATCCTATCATTTTGGAAGAATGCTAGTGTTAGATGGTATTGTCCAAACGACTTCGGTTGACGGACATATTTATAATGAAATGATTTCACATGTGCCAATGTCGATTCACCCAGATCCAAAAAAAGTGTTAATCATTGGTGGCGGGGACTGTGGAGTTGCAAAGGAACTTTGCAAGTACGATGGAGTCGAGCATATTGATATGGTCGAGATTGATGAACTCGTTGTAAAAACATGTATCGAGCATCTACCTGATGTATCAGGTCGACTGGCAGACCCACGTGTTCATTTTGTTTTTGATGATGGAGTAATATTTGCTGCAGGCAAGAAAAATGAGTATGACTTAATCATCGTAGACTCGTCCGATCCAATTGGACCTGCGAAGGTATTATTTGAAAAAGACTTTTATCAAAGTTTGCATGAAGCACTGAAAGAGGATGGAATCATGGTTTGCCAAAGCCAATCGCCTATTTTCCATGCGGACGTTATGAAACAGTCGTATACACGAATTTCTGAGCTTTTCGAAGAGGCCAAAATGTATACGGCCGTAGTACCTACCTATCCGGGAGGATTTTGGAGCTTCACCATTGGATCCAAGCAACATATTCAGCCTAACCCAAGCAAGGTTAGCGATAAAGAAACAAAATATGTGAACGAGCAAATTGTAAATAGCTGTTTCTCGTTGCCACAATTTATAACAGAAATATTATAATTCATAAAAACATCTCCTAGGGAAACATGGAGATGTTTTTGTTCCTTACAAGATTGTGAAGTTTCCAATCCGAACTAACCGATGTAACATTTTTAGGAAAAACGGAGTCTAAGTTTATATAAGAAAGAAGGGAGGTAGCCTATGCACAAAAAGAAATTACGAGTAGGGCTAATTGGTTTACTTTCCGTTGTCTTAGTGATCGGATTGGGTTATTTCATTTTATATAAAGACCCAGGTCAAGAAAATGAACAGACGGATCCTAGTGAGGAGATAGTTCAGCCTAATGGCAGTGATAAAATAGAGAAGGAGCCGGAAGAGAAGCCAGAGGAAACACTGGATATCCTTGAGCAGGTTAAGCAGGTTTTTTCTTTATCGGAAACAGGGAAAGTTCCACATACACCTTTTATAGCGGGTCAGACGAAATTTGAGGATATTCAGGAACAATGGGGTGAACCACAAAAAATAGATGAAACGGCAATCGGAAATTTTGCGGTTTATCAGGACCATGATGTGACAATTGGGATTAAGGAACAACTTGCATTCGATATACGCTCTTACGAACCTGGTTTAAGTGATATTCATTTTGAAGATATAAAAAGTGCAAGAGGTGAACCAGATGAAATCAAGTATTTTCAGGATGAAAAGGTGAACCAAATTATATTAATCTATCAAGTGAATCCAACATTTCAGTTGAAGTGGATTTTACCCAAACCGACTGAACAGGAACCTAATCCGACTGTTCATCATATTTCTGTCGTAACAGACGTTCAACAATCAGTTGAAGAGGATGAGGGTTTAAGTTTAGATGAAAAAATTGGGCAAATGATTTTTGCAGGGATTACCGGAACAAAAATGAATTCGAAGATGAACGAATTAGTTTCGAACTACCATGTCGGGGGTATCATTTTTAATGGTGACAATTTAGTAAGTCCCAATCAAACCGTTGAATATGTCAATCAAATCAAGAAGGCGAATGAAAGCGGCATTCCCCTGTTTTTCGGTGTTGACCAGGAGGGTGGACGAATTTCGAAGCTACCAGGGGGGTTACTTGATTTTCCAACCAATTTAGAAATTGGAAAAAGAAACAATCCGTCGCTGTCATTTGAAATCGGCACACTACTTGGAAAAGAACTGCAAGCATTTGGTTTTAATGTGGATTTTGCCCCGGTGCTTGATGTGAATAGTAACCCGGATAACCCGGTAATTGGGAACCGTTCATTTAGCAGCAATCCAGAGATTGTGAGCAGTCTTGGCATTCAAACGATGAAAGGGCTGCAATCACAGTCCACCGTTGCGGTCGTTAAGCATTTTCCTGGTCACGGAGATACGCGTGCTGATTCCCATCTAGAGCTACCTACGGTGAATAAAACGCGGGCTGAGCTTGAGAGTCTAGAGCTTATTCCATTTCGTGAGGCCGTAAAAGAAGGAGCGGACATGGTGATGATTGCTCATATTTTAGTACCGAGTCTCGATCAAACCTTCCCATCCTCCATGTCTAAAAAGATTATGACGGATCTTTTACGAAATGACCTTGGCTTTAAGGGAGTTATTATTACCGATGATTTGACGATGAAAGCAATCACCAATGAATATGATATTGGTGTGGCGGCTGTTCAGTCCATAAAAGCAGGCAGTGACATTGTCATGGTGGCACATAATTATCAGCATGTAGTCGCTGTTCGAAATGCTATCAAAAAGGCAGTTATAAACGGAGAGATTTCTGAGCAGAGGATTGACGAGAGCGTAGGCAGAATTCTACAGTTAAAAGAAAAATATAAATTGAACGACTCACCAGTAGGACCAGTGAATATCGATGTGTTGAACCAAGCAATTGAGTTGGTGCTATCAAGGTAGTAAGCGAGAAATAAGATGGAGTTAGTTCTATTCTAAAATAGAGCTAACTCTATTTTTATGAAAAAATGTAAAGGGAACTTGACGTAAAGGAAGCTTTACATTATGATGAAAATAGAAGAGGTGGTGAAGGGGTTGCAAAATAAAGTTTCAGAGTTTAGAAAGAAACATGGATACTCCCAGGATCGCTTAGCTGAAAAATTGGGTGTTTCGAGACAAACGATTATTTCGATTGAAAAGGGAAAATACAACCCTTCTCTTCCTTTGGCATTGATAATGGCTGAAGTTTTTGAGACAAACGTGGAGAACATTTTCATTTTAGAGGAAGAAGATTATAAATAAGGAGGCAAAAAATATGGGCAATTCAAGAGTTCCATTTATCGTTTTTGGTGTTTTGTTTTCTGTGATGACTGGATTTGTGGTATTTGTTGGAATTATGGCGAAATCGACACCTGCTCCAATGGCTTATATGACACTAGCGATGGCGGTGATGAGCTTTTGCTTGGCTTATTTGTATCCACAGTTTAAGCAAAAGGCTGAGCGCATGAAACTCATTCGGGAAAAAGGAATGTTCGCTTCCTACTTTGCGATGATTTTTTATCTAGTCGTATTTAATATAGGACTTCAATTTGAATTCTTGTAGTTTCCGCAGCACAGCTTATCAATATCCTAACAGCCCTATTAATCTGTACCGTATTTATCTCCTTCGTCATATATTCAAAAATTTACTAAAATATAGTTGACTGCACTTGTTTTGGTGCAGTTTTTTTATATTCCAGAAAAAGCAAAATTTGATAACTTTTGAAACCAAATGAACTTCCAGTCGTAGTAATAAGAAAGGTGTTGGGAAAAAATACTAGAAAAGAGGGGATGCAAGTGGAACCACATGAGATTCGTAGAATGCGGATGAATCAGATTCTGTTGACAAATGGGACAATGCTAACTGTTCTTATACTCTTTTTTACTATCATAAATGTATTTACAATTAGGTTTCCGCACTTTTTCTTTACATTGGCGGTTCTCATTCTTATTCAGGCTATTTTCGGTTTTATTAAAAGAGATTCTACAAAATCATTTCTTCCAATTCTTGAAAAGGTAGCAACCTATGAAAAACAAAAAATGGGGGACGAATGGTCGAAAATCAGAAAAGTAAGCAGCGGGTGGAGTCTTGTACTAAGTGCGTTCATGTTTTTTCAATTTTATATGAGTCTAGACTATGAATATGGTATTTTTCAAATCGATCCTATTATTATGCTCATCGTGATCATAATGGCTATCGTGGTTACCAACATTGGAATGCTTATTCATTTTAGAAAGGTAGACCGTTCAACCTCTGAATCGGATATGAAGGGCTATACCTGGAAATCAAACCTAATAGCTGGTGTTGTTGGACTTGTATTCGGCTTAGCGATATTTATGATGACAATTTATTATGTAATTTCGAATATATAGTGGGACAGAGGGACAGGTACATTGTCCCAGAAATGGAGTGTTTTAATTGGATTCTAGAATACAGGAACTAATTGAATTAACAAGAAAAAAATTTGGTCTATGGGACTATTACTTGAAAAGACATAGCGTAAACCGGAATGTGAACATTTTTAATGAAACTGTGTACTCATTATCAATGGAGTGGTTTCCAAATGAAGTTGAAGAGCCTATGGATGAAGATGAGAATCCAGACGGTACAGCCGTAATTGAAATCGATATCAACACCCGGAAGTTTCAGAGTGCAATTTTCGTAATGGGACAGACATTCGCAAAGAATGGGGTAACCTTTGCTGGTAAAAATGACATCATCAAATGGATTGAGCAGGAGACAGGATTAAGATATGAACAGCAATTTCAGCTTCGCAAAGAAGAAAAGGGGGAGCTGCACTTTAGTGAATGCATTGACGGTGTTGATGTTTCTCCTGCTGGAATGATTGAGGTCAAGTTTAATCAAGATGGTAAACTTACGTTGTTTTCAGTTCATGGTCATTTTCCATCTAAAGAAAAGGTCAAGTTAGAACCCTATACATTAACCTTCGAAAAAATAGAGGCAATAGCAAAGGAACAAGTGAAGTTACTTGAATTTCCATTATTTGATCAACAACAATTAGTAGCGGCATATGCTGTGGAAGAAATCTATGTTCGAAATGATCAAATTTCCACCATCCCTTTTGAGCCAAACGTGGATGTGAAAGGATATTTGGAAATAGACAAGCCTTTGTTTTGGGATGAGCCACTTAAGACTAAATTTGATCGAAAGGAAATGAAGTGGCATGAGGAGGTTACGGCTGAACAGGCCTTTTCAATGGAGCCTTCTCCAGATTCCCTGCCAATCAAGAAGGCAGAGCTAGAAAAATGTGTGATCGAGGTTACGAATCTTTTAAGAAAAGAATATCCAAGTGATTCAGGTATCTGGATTTTAAAATCTCTTCATCGTGAAAAGGGCTATATTCATGCGATATTGAGAGCGACTGAGCAGGATAGCCGCGTATTTCAACGAAAAGTGAATATAATGATTGATTCCAAGAGCCTTCAAGCTGTCAATTATATGGACAACTTGATGATGTTAAAGATGTTCGATGAATTTGAAATACCTGAGAAAGTCGTAATCAGTAAGGATGAAGCCTTTGAAAAACTAAAAGGAAAGTTCGAGCTAACTCCTTATTATGTTTATGATTTTGACCAAAAGCAGTATGTGCTTTGCGGAAAAATAGATTGCCAGTTTGGAGTAAACGCAACAACAGGCGAAGTTGTTGAATTGGATGAATTGTAAAAAGAACACGGGGGTGGTCTGTGTCCCAAAATTATTAATCTAAGGACAAGAACCCCCTCCGAACTACTCTATCAGTGAACAATATTTTTCAATCACGTCATTTGTTAAGATCCCTTCGTTATAAAAATGATTGGCATAAACACTTGCCATCATTTCATTTTCTTCGGTAATTGTCATCTTAGTCATAACACGATTGATTATTTCCGCCAATTCAAGTGGGTTAGCATACATCGTATTCCATGCTCGTACTTGTAGCTCCAAATTATCACATAGTGCTGCTGCTTCGATTTCATCCATTGGTAATGGTTCATCCAAATGCGCATAAGGATCCTCATATACATCCGTATAAATAAACTGAATGGGATTGACCTCTTCTAAATCGTAAGTAAAGCATTTATTCCCGATTGTCACAATCACTTCATTTTGTGTAACCTCAAGTTTTCCGTTTTCTAATGTAATAGATTCAGAGATTGATTGGATGGCACAAGTCACATGTGGAGTATGTAGCCAATAGTGATCATCCGGATCTAATCGTGCAAGATAATCCTCAAATGGTGTCTCTTTTAGTTTTTCTTCATGATGTAATGAAGTATATAAGGCCGGACGATAATAATAGCATGCATCCAAATTCCTCATAAAAATCGTCCATTCGCTATCTGGACCATCGAACAACACACGAAAGGCAAAACCATCTTCTGTTTTCTGTAACTCGTAATAGACAATCCAATGCCCAACCTCTAAAGGTACTTCAAATTCCTCGGCCAGCACATTTTCAAAAGTGAACTGAATAAGTGCTTTTGTTGAGAAACCTCCGTCTGTATTGATGTACAGGTGAAGTGTATCGCCTTTTCGTACGATGCGATCAATGCTTGAATCGTGCAGGCTTTCCTCAAAGACATCCTGGACTTCCTTTGATAAAAATGTAACAGCATTTGCCGTTTGCTCATGGGCTGCATCTAAAATGTGTTCAAATTCTTTGTCTGCTTCACGCATCCATTGCAGGTAATCATCGCGAACAGATTTCGGTAATGTTGGCTGATTTAAAGTACCATTCTTCACATACGGAATGAAACGGTCTGGTAAAATCTGTAGGAGTACATCTTTAGCTTCCTCAAGTTCTTCTTTAAGACGAGAAATAAGATCTTCGCCTTCTTCTTCGGCTTGTTTTAATGAAAATTCCCAGTCTTCGTCAGATTCGTGAATCGGTAGCGTATTGCATGTTGAAAACTTCTCTTTCGCTTGTTTCGTTAGATTCCACATAGCCTCACCCCAATGTAGTTTATGAGCCTAGTATAACAGGATTAATCTATTTGGAGATATGAAAGATTCGCCTGGCTTCAATTGTAACCCCTTGTTCATCTTCTATTCACATACCGATTATAAACTAAGGATATCAAGAGAGGACGCAGGGGAGTTCATTCTCAAATATGGGACGATGAACCTGTCCCCTTGTCCCATTATGATAGGAGGAATGAAGATGAAGATGGCATTGAAGGAAATGAAGAAGAATAGGGTGCGGTTTTTAATTTTAGGTTCGATTGTGTTTCTTGTGAGTTTCCTAACGTTTATCATTTCTGGCTTAGCGAACGGGTTGTCGCAGGATAATGCTGCCTTAATTAAAAACTTGCCGGACGGTCAATTTTACATGGCAGACGATGCAGACCAAACGTATAATCTATCAAAAATTGATCTCGACACGCAGAGTGAAATTTTAGACAAACATCAAGAGGCTGTTGCTTTTTCGATTCAAATGGGGTTTCTAAATGAGCAAAATGGAAAACAACGAAGTGTTGCGTTTGTTACCTCAACGGAATCCCCATTGTTTGCAAAGGTGAATCCCGGCGAAATCATCCTTGATCAATCACTAAAGGATGCTGGGATAAGGACGGGCGACATCTTAACAAACAATCAACATAACGGGGAGTTCACTGTAAAAGGCTTTGTGGAACAAAGTAAATACAGTCATGCACCTGTTGCGTATATCAACCCCGAGGATTTTAAAGAAATCTATCGTATCGAGGAAATGCAATTAATTTTTATACCAGGTTCCGATACAACGCAACATTATAGTAATCTAGAGGTTTTTTCAAAAAACGAATTCCTAAATACGATTTCAAGCTATAAAGCAGAGCAAATGTCCTTGAATATGATTATTTGGTTTTTAGTCGTCATTAGTGGTATGTTGTTTGCTATCTTTTTCTACATGATGAACATTCAAAAAATGGGACTGTACGGAATTCTAAAGGCGATTGGTGTAAAGACAAGTTCGTTATTTAAAATGATGTGGACGCAAATGGCAGTCATCACCTTCATTGCCTTAGTTCTATCGGTCATACTCAGTCAAACGTTTAATCTCCTTGCACCAACTAGCATGCCGTTTCATTTAACATTAGAAACGACAGTCCAGTTGTCGTTGATTTTTATACTCATCGGCTTTGCTGGTGCAACACTTTCAGGAGTCCAAATCAAAAAAGTTGAACCATTACAAGCGATCCAACAAGGAGAGATGTAGGATGACCATCTTTACAATTGATGATGTTCAAAAAACATTTACAAATGGTGAAATCAAAGAAGAAATTTTAAAAGGGGTCAACCTAACCCTTAAGGAAGGGGAAGTTACCGCGCTAATAGGCGCCTCTGGTTCAGGTAAAAGTACACTGTTAACCATTGCCGCAGGACTCCAACCTGCCTCAAATGGAAAAGTAGTATTTGATGGTGAAAATATCGCGAATTTACGCTCAGAGGAAGTCAGAAAAATTCGGGCAACCAAATTTGGTTTTGTCTTTCAATTTGCTCATTTGGTGCCATTTCTTACCGTAGAGGAACAACTAGCGCTCATGCTCGAAGTATCTGAAACGGGATTACCGAAACATGAGCAAAAAAAGGAAATAGATGCCATACTAAAAGTAGTTGAAATGGACCATCGCAAGAAGGCCTATCCTTCTTCATTATCGGGTGGGGAACAGCAACGGGTAGCGATTGCACGCGCTATTATTCATAAGCCAAAGATTCTTTTTGCAGATGAGCCAACCGCAAGTCTAGATTCTAAACGTTCGAAGGATGTAATGATGCTCATTAGAACCATTACGACAACCTTGAACATCACAACCTTAATGGTGACGCATGATGAGGAAATGCTAACATTTGCAGATCGAATTATCAAAATGAGCGATGGACAGATCATTCAAAATGCCGTTTAATTTGTGCGGGGACAAGGGGACAGGTTCATTGTCCCAACTGGGACGATGAACCTGTCACTGCACCCCATATAGGGGGAGTAATTATGGCGACGATTTTACTTGTAGATGATGATCCGAATATTTTACAGCTTGTTCGAATTCATTTGTCAGAACAAGGATACCGCGTTTTCGAGGCGAAAGATGGAATGGCAGCCTTGGATATTTTAAAAAAGGAGCCATGTGATTTAGCGATTGTCGATGTGATGATGCCTTACATGGATGGCTATACACTGACGAAAGAGATTCGTGTGCAGTATGATATTCCGATTATCCTTTTAACCGCGAAAAGTCAAATAGAAGATAAGGAACAGGGGTTCCAAGCAGGAACTGACGATTATCTTGTGAAGCCATTTGAGCCGAAGGAATTGAGTTTTCGAATTAAAGCTCTGCTCAGACGATACGATTCTCAAGGTGATGAGGGGATATTTCATTTTGGCGAGACTACCATCAATAAAAAAAGCTACGAAGTCCAAATTGGCAGTAGGACTTTCCTTTTACCATTAAAAGAATTTGAGCTTCTATATTATCTCGCTTCCAATCCAAGACAGGTATTTTCGAGAGAACACTTAATCGAACAAATTTGGGGGCTCGATTTCCAAGGGGACGAGCGCACCGTTGATGTGCATATCAAAAGACTAAGGGAACGTTTTTCAAAAGTAACGGATGACTTCCAAATCAAAACAGTGCGTGGAGTTGGTTATATGGTAGAGGCTCAGCAATCATGAAAACACTCTATGTAAAATTCATTGTCATTACGATTGGCATGATGTTCATAAGCTTTATCTTAGCTTTTATCATTTCGAATAGTTATTATCAACAAAAGCTGAAGCCGATTAATGATCAAAAAAACACTCAAGTGGCACTCGATATTGCTAGTTTTACCGAAGCACATCCTGAGATTGCATTAACCGATTACTTGGCGAGTATTGCTGCCACAGGTTATCAATTTTATCTGATTGACGAAGCGGGAAACAAAACGTTTTTGGGGGAGCCATTTCGGGATAAAAGACTTCCTTCTACTATTGAACAAACGGTTTTAAATGGAGAAATTTTTCATGGTATTCTTCGGTTCCCACAGGAAACCTTTGTGACCGGTTTTTTTGCGAATGAATTAAAAAATACAATTGGCGTTCCGTTGAATCACAATGGAAGCCGTTTTGCCCTTTTTATGAGACCAGATATTAAGTTTCTTTTTAACGAAATGCATGTGCTGTTCGCCTGGATTGTTGGATTAACGATTTTACTTAGTGTTGTGATGGTTTTGATTAATACAAGATACTTGGTAAAGCCGATTTCTGATTTAACAAAGGCGACGAAATCCTTGGAATCCGGTGATTTTAATGTGAAGGTGGATTCAAATCGTCATGATGAGCTAGGCTTGCTCTCAAAAAGTTTTTTACAAATGGCACGAAGATTAGAGCAGACGGATGAAATCAGGAAGGAATTCATCTCCAATATTTCACATGATATTCAATCACCCCTTTCCAATATAAAAGGATACACAAGTTTGCTTGAGAAGGAATCCGTTACAACGGAAGAAAAAAGCCAATATGTTTCGATTATTAATGGTGAGATTGAGAGGCTTTCAAGCTTAACGAAACAACTGTTACTGCTCGCCTCACTTGATCGAAATGAGGATATCGTGAAGAAAAGATCATTTAATCTTGGGCAGCAAATTAAGGATTTAATCCGAAATTATCAATGGTCGATTAGCGAAAAAGGGATTATGCTCGAGTTTACATTACCGGATATTGAGATTGTTGGTGACCCGTCATTACTAGATACGGTGTGGGATAATCTTTTATCCAATGCCATTAAATACAATAAGCCCGATGGCACTATTGAAATTTCAGCCCAGGAAATAGGAGACTCAGTATTAATCAAATTTGAGGATTCAGGAATCGGGATGAAAGATTTAGAAGTGGAGAGGGCTTTTGAACGCTTTTATCGCGCGGATCAATCACGTACGCGTTCGATTGAGGGCACAGGACTCGGTTTATCAATTGTAAAAATGATTGTTGACCTGCATGGGGGCAGTATATCTGTTTCAAGTAAAGAATCGATAGGAACGACCTTTATCGTAGAATTGCCGATCAAGTAGAAATGTAATCTTCCATTCATCGTCCGTTCATATTCATTTAGTAAAGTTTTAAAAAATGAGATTAACGGAGGGAATGGAGAATGAATAACAATAGTTTAGTATTGGTACGATTCGCAAGTATATTTGGTCTGATTGGCGCAATACTCGGAGCGCATATGGCGGGCGCTGGTTCATATGCGTTTCGACCAGTGCATGCACATATTTTAGTCGTAGGTTGGTTGAGTTTGTTTGCTTGGGCGGTTTTCTACAAAGTGTTCCAAGTCGAGCAATCGTTCTTAACCAAAATTCACGTATGGACAGCCATCATGGGTTCAACTGGATTAACAGTAGGTATGTGGCTATACATGGTAAAACCATTTTCGCTACCGGAAGGTGTAACCCTTATTGTTTACATTGCTGGCGGAGTTGCCCTTCTCGTTAGCTTTATTGCATTCTTCTTAATTACTTTGTTCACAAAAAAGTAGGAGGTAAGGGGGACGAGCCAATAGCTTTGCACAGATTCCATAAAATGTAAAAACGCTAATTGTATGTAGACATAAAAAAAGAAAGCCCTTATTGTAGAAGTGTTAGATGTTTGTTTGTTCCCAAAAACAATACAAACTTTCTACAAAGGAGCTTTCAA
>NZ_SLUB01000017.1 GCF_004799755.1 Bacillus timonensis
AATCAATTACACTTTTACAATGAAGCTGAAAAATACAAAGATCCAAAACAGTTTCAGAATTTGATCGACCAGTGTTATTCGGTAAATTGGTATAGTTACACGAAACGAACATTTTCAGGTCCATTAGCGGTGATAGAATACCTCGGTCGCTATACACATCGTATCGCCATAACAAATCAAAGGATTCAGTCGGTCACAAATCATACAGTAACCTTTGGTGTGAAGGATTATAAAAATAATAGCCAGAAAAAGCAGGTAACCTTAAGTTCGGAAGAATTTATTCGCCGGTTTTTAATGCACGTTCTTCCCGTTGGATTTGTGAAAATGAGGTACTACGGATTACTAGCTAATCGAGTCAAGAAAGGTAAGCTATCTCGTTGTAGAAAACTTTCCAAAAGCCCTTTATATAAATCAATATTCGAAGGATTAAATTTCACAGAGATTCTTTCTATTATTCTTGGTAAAGATGTCACACTTTGCCCAGGTTGTAAAAAAGCCCATTTAAAATCAGTTCTACCAGGAGATTCTTCGTGAGTGTATCAAACAGAATATTTTCAAAAAAGCCTCTTAGTTGGGGAGGGGGAAGTTATGCCCAAAAGTAATATAGAGAAGACAAATGGACAATGATCGCTGTAAAAATGAACTAAAAAGAGTTCAAACTCCGAAGGAGGCAAAGATTGAATTCCCATAGGCCGGGGACCGCGACTTCATTCTTCTTGGGCAATCAAAAATTTTGCGTATAAGAACTAGGAATGAATCTAAAAGAAGGCACAACGAGCGTAAATAACCGCTAGTTGTGCCTTCTTTCGCGCAAAACTTCCGATTGTCCCCTTAGAGAACCGTCCCTCTGGTTCTACTGATTCCGGATAAAATCGACAAAATGCTGCAAGCCTATTTTGGGGAAGCGATGTGGTTTTTGCACCATCCATAGTGCACGCGTGAGTGAAAAATCGGTCACATTGATTTGACTTAATGTACCAAGTTCAAGTTCCTTTAAAACGGTAATCTTTGGGAGAATGCTGATTCCCAGGCCTGCTTCAACGGCACTTTTGACAGATTGAATACTCCCGAGTTCCATTTCACTCTCAATGTCGTCAAGGATTCCATATTCACGAAGGTAGTTCTCAACAATCAAACGTGAACCGGATTCTGGCTCCCGCCAAATCATTTTTTCCTCAACCAATTCACTTATTTCTATCGTTTTGCGCTGCTTCCAACGGTGTTCATTCGAAGTCACTAAAATAAGCTCATCTTCGGCAAACTTTTCAATAGTTAAAATCGGATTTTCCACATGACTTTCCACAAGCGCGATATCGATTTCGTTGTTTTCTAGCATAGCAATCATATTTGGGGTATTTCCAATCGTAAGACTGAACGTTATATGCGGATATCCTTTTTTTATCATTCCTAAAATTTGAGGCAATAGATATTCACCGATTGTTAAGCTTGCGCCTATATGTAAATTCACTTCTTCATTGCCTGTCATTTTTTGAACCGCATCAAATGATCTTTTGATATTTTCAATCACTTCTTTCGCATATGGATAAAGGACTTCCCCGGTCTTTGTTAGTTCAAGTCTACCACCGTTTCTCTCAAAAAGTAGGGTCCCATACTCATTTTCAAGCTGGCTTATTTTTTTAGTCACAGCTGGTTGAGAGATATAACTCATTCGGGCAGCAGTTGTGATACTACCTTCTTCAACCACGAGGCAAAAGAGTTTAAGATTCTCAATGTTCATGGTATCACCCCTTTCAATAGTAGCTTTTAATTTCATTATATAAGAACGGGTACGTATTATTCTACATCGTCAGCGATATTACGTTTTGTTATGCCCTATTATACATTGTTATTTTACTAAAATTAGAAAGTTTGATAGGTTAGTAGGGAGTCATACATAGGGGGAACGTAATTATGGATATTGTAACAGGCGTTTTACTTGTGGCCATCGGGATATTTGCCGGCGGCTATGGGGCCATTGTAGGGGCTGGGGGAGGCTTTCTATTTGTACCGGCACTTTTGCTTCTCTTTCATGTCGATCCCATTATTGCCGCAGGAACAGGACTAGTCATTGTATTAATTAACTCATTATCAGGTGTATTTGGATATGCCAAACAAAAACGGATTGATTACCGAACAGGAATCCTATTAGGGATAGGTGCGTTCCCGGGAACATTTATCGGTGTAAAACTTCTGCAATCCTACTCTTCTACCTATTTTTATTTTTTCTTTGCGAGTGTACTCGTCTTTTTAGGATTGTTTTTAGTGATAAAAAATACGAATCTGCTTAAAAAGAGGAATGTAATTAAGGAAGCAAAAACTGAAGCTGCAGCAACTGGGGAGTCAATCAGTAACATCACCTTTAATCCCCAGTCAGCCACAAGATTACAAGCTAAATGGCTGATTCCGCTCGGTTTTTTCATGGGAATTCTCTCAAGCTATCTTGGAATTGGCGGGGGCTGGATGCTTGTCCCGATATTGGTGTACATCTTTCGTGTACCAACCCATATCGCAACCGCAACCTCCATTTTTTCCCTATGCCTGTATTCATTTGTTGGTGTTATTCTTCAGGTCTGGCACGGGAATATCGACTGGATGATTGTTGCATTCGGAGGAGCGGGGATCATCGTGGGCTCACAAATAGGCGTCATCCTCTCACAAAAAATCCCAAGCCGAGTCATCATGCAAATGCTATCCTTTTTGCTGATTGTGATAGGGTTTCGTATGTATTTTCATTGAACCACAGGGACGGTTCTATTGGTCCCTTTGGTTCTTTTTTTGCGTGGGACCACGAGAACCGTCCCTGTGGAACCTAAATTTATACATCGATAAATTTTTAGTAAAAATTTAACTGAAATTTGTTGACGCATTTTACTCAAACCTCTACAATAAAGATAGACACAATAGTATTGGAGGCAAACTACCATGGATCTCAAGCAACTATCAGATAAATTTACTGCAATTTTTAACGTAAGCGATTACAGAAGCTTCTTTGCGCCAGGACGTATTAACCTCATTGGGGAGCATACCGACTACAATGGTGGTCATGTGTTCCCGGCATCCATCACAAAAGGGACCTATGCGCTTGCTAGAAAGCGCGAAGACAACAAAATCAGAATGTACTCAATGAACTTTGAAAACCTTGGGGTAATTGAGTTTGACATCAATAATCTTGACTACAACAAAGCTCATGATTGGGCGAATTATCCGAAAGGCATGCTTCGTTACCTCAAAGAAAAAGGCTATGACATCCCAACTGGTGTGGACGTGCTTTTTTACGGGAATATTCCAAACGGCGCGGGTCTTTCTTCATCAGCATCCATCGAACTCGTATCAGGTGTAATGTATGAAAAACTATTCGATCTTGAAATCGGCCGCGTGGAGCTTGTAAAAATTGGCCAACTTGTGGAAAATAAGTTCATTGGTGTCAACAGTGGCATAATGGACCAATTTGCCATCGGAATGGGTAAAAAGAATGCAGGAATTTTACTAGATTGTGATACATTAAAGTATGAATACGCACCACTGGAACTTGACGAGCATCTCATTTTAATCATGAACACAAACAAGCGTCGTGAGCTTGCGGATTCCAAATACAATGAGCGTCGCAGTGAGTGTGAGCAGGCACTTGCCCAGCTTCAAAAAGCACTTGATGTTCAAGCGCTTGGTAATATTTCGAGCGAACAATTCGAACAGCACAAGCATCTAATTGAAAATGAAACACTAAAAAAGCGTGCGAAACATGCGGTATATGAAAATGAAAGAACATTAGATGCACTAAAAGCGCTCAAAGCGGGTGACTTAACAGAATTCGGCCGCTTACTCAACGCATCACATACATCATTACGTGATGATTATGAAGTAACGGGCAAAGAGCTTGATACTCTCGCAGAAACAGCATGGGCGCAAGATGGTGTGCTTGGTGCGCGCATGACTGGTGCCGGCTTCGGTGGTTGTGCGATTGCCCTTGTCGAAAAAGAAAAAGTGCAACAAATCATCGAAAACATCGAAAAAATCTACGAAGAAACCATCGGCTACCCAGCTTCTTTCTATAAAGTAAGCATCGGCGATGGCGCAAAAGAATTATAAGAGGGACACAGGGACAGGTTCACTGTCCCACTTGACTATCTAATTGGGACGAGGGACCTGTCCCCTTGTCCCAACAAAGGAGCGATTCTAGTATGAGTATTTTAGTTTTAGGTGGAGCAGGTTATATCGGTTCACATGCCGTTTATCAGTTAATTGACGCAAACGAAGAGGTTGTGGTTGTTGATAATCTTCAAACGGGCCACAAGGGGGCGGTTCATCCGAAGGCGAAGTTTTACCAAGGGGATATTCGTGACCGTGCCTTTTTACAATCTGTCTTTGAAAATGAAAACATTGACGCGGTGATTCATTTTGCGGCAAATTCACTTGTTGGTGAATCAATGGTCGACCCATTAAAATACTACGACAACAATGTGTACGGAACACAGATTGTACTTGAAACCATGAAGAACAACAACGTGAAATACATTGTATTCTCATCAACAGCAGCAACTTACGGTGAGCCGAAGCAGGTGCCAATCACGGAGGACATGCCGACGGTTCCAACAAACACTTACGGCGAAACAAAGCTTGCGATGGAAAAAATGATGAAGTGGTCTGAGATGGCGCATGACATTAAGTTTGTGTCTCTTCGCTATTTCAATGTGGCAGGTGCGCGTGCAACTGGTGAAATCGGTGAAGATCATGATCCAGAAACACATCTCATCCCAGTCATTTTACAAGCGGCTCTTGGAACTCGTGAGTTTATCACGATTTTTGGTGAGGACTACGATACTCCAGACGGCACATGCATCCGCGACTACATCCATGTGGAGGACTTAATTAACGCACATATTTTAGCATTGAAATACCTCCAAAATGGTGGGGAGAGCAACTATTTTAACCTTGGAAGCAATAGTGGTTTCTCTGTTAAAGAAATGGTTGAAGCCGCCAAAGAGGTTACTAAACGTGATATTCCTGTAAAGCTAGGTGACCGACGTGCGGGTGACCCAAGCATTCTTATCGCTTCCTCTGGAAAAGCAAAGGAAGTATTGGGCTGGGAGCCAAAACGTACTTCAATCAACGAAATCATTAAGGATGCGTGGAACTGGCATGTAAACCACCCAAATGGGTATGAAAGCTGAGGGGATCAACATGAATATTTACAGAAGCGTACAACAGCTAACAGAGCAAGCGATCAAAGTCGGTCTTATTGAAAAAGAAGATAAAATTTATGTTCGCAACCAGGTGCTTTCTTTGCTGGGTCTCGAGGACTTCGTGCCGACCGAACATGTATCACCTAAAAAAGACATTCCAACTTTGGTCGAGGATGTAGTAGAGTATGCGTGTGGAAATGGAGTCATTGAGGATTATTTTGATGCAAAAGAAATTCTCGCGAGTAAAATTATGAACACGATGATTCCACTTCCGTCCGCGGTGACGCGTCATTTTTATGACCTTCATGAAAAAGACCCGGCAAAAGCGACGAACTATTTTTATGAGTTAAGTAAAAATAGCAATTACATTCAAATGAAGCGAATCGAAAAAAACATTGAATATAAGGTTGCAACGGAGTATGGCGAGTTAGATATCACGATTAATCTTTCAAAGCCGGAAAAGGATCCAAAGCAAATTGCGCTTGAAAAAGAGACGAAAACGACTGGTGAGAAGTATCCAAAGTGCTTACTGTGTGTGGAAAATGAAGGCTATGCGGGTCGCATCGGGCATCCGGCTCGCTCCAACCACCGCATCATTCCAGTTCCGCTTGGAGGGGAAAATTGGTATCTCCAGTACTCACCATATGTGTACTATAACGAGCATTGCATCGTGCTTTGCGAGGATCATCGGGATATGGTAATTAGCAAGGATACGTTCGCAAGATTACTTGGTTTTGTTGAAAAATTTCCGCACTACTTCCTTGGTTCGAATGCGGACATCCCAATTGTTGGGGGCTCCATTTTAACCCATGATCACTACCAAGGTGGAAATTACGAATTCGCGATGGCAAAAGCCGAAGATGCGATGACATTTACGTGGGATCGTTATGAAAAAGTCGAATTTTCAACGGTAAAATGGCCGATGTCAGTTCTTCGTCTAAGAAGCAGTGACATGGAATCATTAGTTGAAGCAGGTGACCATATTTTACAAGCGTGGCGTCAGTATAGCGACCCTGATGTTGACATCATCGCGTTCACCGGGGATACCCCACACAACACGATCACACCAATTGCTCGGAAACGAAATGGGAAGTACGAACTTGACCTTGTGCTTCGCAACAACCGTACAAACGACGAGCATCCACTAGGCATTTTCCATCCGCATGCTGATGTGCACCATATTAAAAAGGAAAACATCGGTCTCATCGAGGTAATGGGATTAGCGGTACTTCCGGCTCGACTCAAAACCGAGCTACAAGAGGTCGAAAACTACCTAATAGGTGAAACAAATTCGGTCAACCCAATTCACCAGGAATGGGCGGACGAACTAAAGGTGTACAACCCAACAAAAGAAAACGTTCACGAGCTTGTGAAGCGTGAAGTCGGTAAAAAATTCATGCGCGTCCTTGAAGATGCTGGTGTGTATAAGCGCGATGAAGCGGGTCAAGCGGCGTTTAAGAGATTTATAGACCATTTTACGAGTTAGGAGATTATGAAAATGGAAGTTAACACACATTTGTACGGAACGTTTGAGAATCAAGAGGTCCAAGCTTTTACATTGAAAAATGACCACGGGCTAAGCGTGACCTGTATTGATTACGGCTGCATTATCACGGAAATTATAGCACCTGACCGAAATGGTAATTTAGAAAATGTCGTACTTGGTTTTGATGATCTTAACGGGTATCTTACTGATACAAGTTATCAAGGTGCCATTGTTGGTCGTACCGCAGGTCGTACTAGAGGCGGAAAATTTGATTTAAACGGAACCACTTATTCCCTTGATCAAAATGAAAATAACAATCATATCCATGGTGGAGTAAAAGGGTTCAGCAAGGTTGTGTGGGATTCACGGATTATTAATGAAGAAAATAGAGTCGGAGCTGAATTTACGTATGTGAGCGAGGACGGTGAAGGGGGCTACCCTGGAACTGTCGAAATGACTGTAACATACACACTCAACAACGATAATGAATTTGTGATTACGGGGAACGGAACACCTGACACGGACACCATTTTAAACATCACAAATCATGCGTATTTTAATCTATCAGGAGACGTGAAAAATGACGTTCTTGATCATGAGCTTACGATAAAAAGTAGTAAGTTTCTTGAACTGGACGAAGATTTCCTTCCAACAGGTAAACTGCTGGATGTCGCTGGAACAGTATTTGATTTTCAAAATGGTCGTAAAATCGCAGACGGCCCCAATTCAAAGGATGAGCAAATTGCACTCGTCGGTCAAGGCTACGACCACCCATTTTTACTAGATGAAAAAGTAGTTCAACTTTACGATGAAGCATCAGGTCGCCAATTAGTAGTAGAAACAAACCAACCGGCAGTCGTCGTTTACACAAGCAACACGCTAAAAGGCTTCAACATGCGTGGTGGCGAAGCCCGACCATACTTAGGCGTTTGCCTAGAAACACAAGGACTACCAGACGCAATCCATCACCCAAACTTCCCATCCGTTGTAATTAATAAAGGTGAAGAATATCGATGGGAAACGAAGTATACGTTTTTAACTTAGGGACCACAGGGACGGTTCTCTTGGTCCCTAAATCCAAAATGAGTTTGTTAGAGGCAAGATAACGTGGGGTAGACGCAAATGTGGCGGGGAGACGCAAAAAAATGTATTTCCGACGCAAATATTCCGTGTGTGACGCAAATCCGTCGGGGAAGATGCAAATAAAGAGTTTACGACGCAAATCCACTGGAATTGACGCAAATGTTGTGTTTTTGACACAAATATCATGCCAACGACGCATATCCGGTGAAACCAACCCTAATCTGTCACGGAATATCCATTATTCCCACCACACAGCAATGTGCAATTCAACAATACCCCAGAAAGAAGGTGAACCATGGCGACGATTAAAGATATCGCAGAAAAAGCAGGTGTCTCGATTGCGACAGTATCAAGGGTGCTCAATTATGATGCCAGCTTGTCCGTCAGCGACGACACGAAGAAGAGAATATTTGAGATTGCAGAGGCGCTGTCCTATAAAAAACGTTCTTCCAAAAAATCTTCTTCTGCACGGATTGGGATTCTCCTTTGGTACACTGAAAAGGAGGAGCTCAATGACCTTTATTATATGTCGATCCGGCTTGGAATCGAGCAGCGCTGTGAACAGCAGGGCATCCAGGTGGTAAATTTTTATAATAGCATTGAGAGCATGAAGCAGGAGGATCTTCAGGGAATTATCGCGGTTGGTAAGTTCAGCACCACTCAAGTCGATGAACTATCAAAAATGGCCGAGCATCTCGTGTTCGTCGATTCAAACCCTAACGAAGATGTCTACGATGCGGTTGTGATTGATTTTGAAAAAGCAACGCGAACGGTGCTGAAGCATTTTATTCAAAGTGGCCATACGAATATCGGTTATTTAGGTGGTCGCGAGGAGTACAAAGACCACTCTGCGGAAATCGAAGAAATCCGTGAAAAAACGTTCAAAACATATCTTAATGAAGCGAATCTATTAGATGAAAGTAACCTTTATATTGGTCAATTTACGGTTGATGATGGCTACAGGTTGATGAAGCAAGCGATCGAAGAAAAAGGCGAAGCGCTTCCTACAGCCTTCTTCGCTGCTAATGATCTGATCGCTATTGGTGCATTACGTGCGCTAAATGAAGAAAAAGTCGACGTGCCAAACCGAGTGAGCCTCATTGGCGTCAATGACATCAGTGTTTCTAAATATGTGTTTCCACCGCTGTCAACGGTCAAGGTCCATACTGAAGTCATGGGTGAAACCGCCGTCGACACGATCCTCGAGCGGATTGCCGGAAGACAAATCGCGAAAAAGATATTCATCACCACAAACCTTATGATTAGGGGTAGTAGTAAATAAGCTGTCGAGAAAGTCTCGGCAGCTTTTTGACGTTCGCTGAAAACATTCCTCACTCTATCGCCGGGACCAAGAGAACCGTCCCTCTGGCTCCCTAGTAAAATATTTTACTAAGCCCCCTTTATCTTCTTAGGAAAATATAGTAAAATGTAAGTAAAATATTTTACCTTGTAAAGCTCAACAAATAATAAATCTATATAGAGGTGTATCCAATGGCGACGATTAAAGATGTAGCATTAAGAGCGGGTTTTTCGATTTCGACGGTTTCTCGTGTATTAAACAACGATGACAGCCTATCTGTACCAGATGAAACGAGAGAAAAGATCTATGAGGCTGCGGACGAGCTTAACTACCGCAAGAAAACAGTACGACCGATTGTAAAAAACATCGCGTTCCTTTACTGGTTATCTGATAAAGAAGAACTGGAAGACGTGTACTTCAAAACGATGAGAATGGAAATTGAGAGACTGGGAAAGGTATTTAATGTTGAATTGATGACCTATAAGGTCTCTGAAGGAATTGATAAAATTCCAGACAATATCGAAGGGTTTATAGCGGTTGGCATGTTTCCGGACCGCGATATTGAGGCGCTGCGCAGAAAAACACAGAATGGAGTATTCATCGACTTATCACCAGATCCAAAACATTATGATTCTGTTCGCCCAGACTTGGTTCAAATCACCAAGGAAGCGATTGATATTTTCATGGAAAGTGGGCATGAGCGAATTGGCTTTATTGGTGGAACCTACCATAATCCAAACACCCATGAGGAGGACATGGATATACGTGAACAAACCTTCCGTGCATATATGCAGGAAAAAGGTTTACTAGTTGAGGACTACGTTTTTACCCATCGTGGCTTTTCAGTAGATAACGGCTACCAGCTTATGACAAATGCAATTAAAGCTCTAAAAGATGACCTGCCAACAGCCTTTTTTATCGCTGCTGATCCAATTGCGGTTGGCTGTCTGCAAGCTTTAAATGAGCATGAGATTTCGATTCCGAATCGCGTCAGTGTGATTAGTGTGAACAATATTAGTGTATCGAAATATGTGTCACCACCACTTACCACCTTTCACATTGATATAAAAGAGTTATGTAAAAATGCAATGCAGCTATTGCTAGAAAGAGTGGTAGAAAAACGAAAACTAAGTAAAACGTTGTATATCGGATCTGAAATCGTCATGAGAAAAAGCACAAAATAAACCAACGAAACATTTTTGTCACTTTTTCGTAAAATATTTTACCGAATTTAGTAAAAAATAGTTTACTAGTTTTTTGTAAAATGATATATTATAAGTGTAAAGCGTTTTCATTAATAAAAAGGGGGAAACGCAAAATGACGAATAGAAAGGAAGTAACATCGATGAAGTATAAAAAATATTTAGGTATTGTTGGTACTCTTGCCTTAAGTTTTTCTCTAGCTGCTTGTGGACCTCAGGATAGTGGCGATCAAAGTAAAGCTCCAAAGGATGATGAAAAGACGAAAGAACTGATCGTTTGGGAAGATATTGAGAAAAGTGCTGGTATTGAAGATGCAATTGCTAAATTCGAACAAGAGCATGGCGTAACGGTAAAAGTAGTTGAAAAGCCTTACGCACAACAAATCGAAAATCTTCGTTTAGATGGACCAGCTGGGACAGGCCCAGACGTTTTAACAATGCCTGGTGACCAAATTGGTACTGCAGTTGTTGAAGGTCTAATTAAAGATTTAGATGTAAGTGAAGACGTTCAATCAATTTATACGGAATCAGCTATGCAATCACAAATCGTGGATGGAAAAGTTTATGGATTACCTAAAGCAGTAGAAACGACAATGCTTTATTACAATAAAGATTTAATATCAGAAGAAGAACTACCACAAACTCTTGAAGAATGGTATGACTACTCAAAAGAAGTAACAGATGGTAAAAAGTTTGGTTTCCTAGCGTTATTTGACCAAATCTACTATGCACAAGGTGTTATGAGTGGATACGGCGGTTACATTTTCGGACAAGACAATGGAAGTTTTGATGCGCAGGATATAGGGTTAGACAACGAAGGTGCGATCCAAGGTGCAGAATTCATTCAGAAGTTTTACTCTGAAGGCTTATTCCCAACAGGAATCATTGGTGAGCAAGGAATTAACGTACTAGAATCCCTATTCACTGAAGGAAAAGCAACAGCAATTATCTCTGGACCATGGAATATCGATCCGTTTACTAAAGCTGGTGTAAACTATGGTGTTGCAAAATTACCTTCTCTAGCAAATGGTGAAAACATGAGTGCATTTGTAAACGTAAAAAGCTACAACGTAAGTTCATACTCTAAAAATCCTGAGCTTGCACAACAATTTGTTGAGTTCATTGCAAATGAAGAAAACTCAAAAACTAGATTTGAAATTACGAAAGAAGTACCAGCTGTAAAAGCGCTTGCTGAAGATCCAGCTGTTACTGAAAGTGAAGCTGCACAAGCGGTTGCTGAGCAATCTCAATTCTCTGAATTAATGCCAAACATTCCTGAGATGAATGAGGTTTGGACGCCTGCTGATGCCGCACTTCAAACAATTGCAACAGGTAAAGCAAAACCTGCTGCAGCGTTGAAGCAAGCTGCTGAAACGATCAAAGGTCAAATTGCAGCAAACCACGGCGGTAAATAAACTCGTTCATTTTCATAAAAATAGCGTAAATGGTGTCAAACAAACGCTTGTTTGACACCATTTATATATAAAGAGCGCTAACATAAAGAGGTGAAACCTATGAAACATCGTAAAGTAGCCACGCTGCTGTCAATCATACCGGGCTTTGGACAATTTTATAACAAACAGTGGATTAAAGGCCTCCTCTTTCTGCTACTAGGTGTATCGTTCTTCGCAGTGTTCAAAGACCTCTTAAATATGGGATTTTGGGGATTGTTTACATTAGGAACTGAAGTACCACGAGATAATTCGATGTTCCTATTGGCAGAAGGAATTATTGCGGTTATTGTTACCGCTTTCGGATTAGGGGTTTATTATCTTAATCTCCGCGATGCTTATAAAAATGGAGAAAAACGTGACATGAATTTGGCTCCGAGCACATTGAAGGAAGATTACCGAAATCTAATTTCGCAGGGGTATCCATATGTTGTAAGTGGTCCTTCCTTATTCATCCTGATTTTTGCCGTGATTTTTCCGATTTTATTTAGTTTCGCTTTAGCTTTTACAAACTATGACCTCTACCATTCACCACCGGCTAACTTAGCTGACTGGGTGGGGTTAGATACATTCGCTAAAATTTTCACCGTCGACATTTGGCGAGCAACATTTTTTGATGTGTTGGCATGGACTGTGATTTGGACACTTGTGGCTTCCACACTTCAAGTTGCACTCGGTATTTTCCTTGCCATTTTAGTCAATCAAAAAGAAATCCGTTTTAAAAAGTTTTTCCGTACGATTTTAGTTCTACCTTGGGCTGTACCAGGGTTTGTTACGATTTTGATTTTTGCGGGATTATTTAATGATTCATTTGGTGCAATTAACAATGATATTTTAGCCTTTTTCGGAATTGATCCGATTCCTTGGTTAACAGATGCAGGTTGGACTAAGGTTGCCCTCATCGTTATGCAAGGATGGTTAGGCTTCCCATATATTTTCATTGTCACAACTGGGGTGCTTCAATCAATTCCAGAGGATTTATATGAAGCAGCAACCATTGATGGTGCATCGATTTTTGCGAAGTTTAAAAATATCACGATGCCCATGATTCTACTGGCAATGGCACCAATTATTATTACGCAATTTACATTTAACTTTAATAACTTTAATATTATTTATCTTTTCAACGGCGGTGGCCCAGCAGTTCCTGGATCAACAGCGGGTGGAACAGATATCCTCGTTTCTTGGATTTACAAATTAACGATGCAGTCCAGCCAGTACTCACTTGCGGCCGCATTAACGATTTTACTATCTGTATTCGTTATTGCAATTGCGCTATGGCAGTTCAGACGGACAAATTCATTCAAGGAGGGGGCTTAATTCATGAAAACTAATATGAAGCAAAAAAAGTTCTCGCGCCTCCTTTTTTCTTATTTAATCTTAGGGTTTATGACGGTCATAATTATCTATCCCCTCCTATGGACAGTTGGGGCAAGTTTTAACCCAGGTAATAGTCTTGTCAGTACATCGATTTTTCCTGAAAATCCAACCTTGGATCATTACAAGGAATTGTTTGCAGGCAAAGATAGTTTGCAATATGGAAAATGGTATTTAAACTCATTAAAAATTAGTGTTTTTACGATGATTGGAACTATCTTAAGTGTTTCATTCACTGCCTACGCTTTTTCACGATTTCGCTTTAAAGGTAGAAAAAATGCTTTAACCCTATTCTTACTTTTACAAATGATACCGCAGTTTTCAGCCTTGATTGCATTATTTGTCCTTGCGCAAATTCTTGGAATGATGAACAACCACTGGCTGTTAATCCTTCTCTACATCGGTGGTCAAATTCCAATGAACACGTATCTGATGAAGGGATATATGGATTCAATTCCAATGGATTTAGATGAAAGTGCAAAAATTGATGGCGCGAGCAATACAAGAATCTTTTGGCAAATCATTATGCCATTATCAAGACCGATGATCGCCGTTGTCGCAATGAATGGTTTTACAGGTCCGCTTGGAGACTTTGTCTTGTCTTCAACCATTTTACGAACACCTGAATCATACACATTGCCGATTGGGTTATACAATCTCGTCAATCAGGTAATGGGTGCAAGCTACACAACCTTTGCGGCTGGAGCTATTTTGATTAGTATTCCAGTTGCCGTCATCTTCCTCATGCTCCAAAAACACTTTGTAAGTGGACTAACTGCAGGTGGAACAAAGGGTTAAGTGGGAAAAGGGGACAGGTTCCTTGTCCCATCGCAAGCTTGAAAAATGGGACAAGATCCCGCACAACTATTGAAGGTAAAGGGAGATAGTTATGTACAATCAACTTAAGAATAAAACATTTGTCACGAAAGCAAAGCACATGCTCCATGGCGGAGATTACAATCCAGACCAGTGGTTGGATTATCCAGACATTTTGGCTGATGATATTAAATTAATGAAGCTTTCTCACAGCAATACATTTTCTGTTGGGATCTTTGCGTGGAGCACGCTTGAGCCTGAAGAGGGTGTTTACAACTTTGAATGGCTTGATCAAATCATCGATAACATTCATGGCATCGGTGGAAAGGTGATTCTGGCTACACCAAGTGGGGCAAGACCTGCTTGGATGTCACAAAAATACCCGGAGGTGCTGCGTACGAACGCAGCCAGGGTCAAGCAATTACATGGTGCAAGACATAATCATTGTTTTTCTTCACCCGTGTATCGTGAAAAAACACAACAAATGAACCGCAAGCTTGCGGAGCGATATGGAAACCATCCAGCTCTCATTATGTGGCATATTTCCAATGAATATGGTGGGGAATGTCATTGTGACCTCTGTCAGGATGCATTCCGCAATTGGTTAAAAGAAAAATACAACCATGATTTGAAGGCGCTGAATGATGCATGGTGGGGACCATTCTGGAGTCATTCGTTTACTGATTGGTCACAAATTGTATCACCATCTCCAATCGGAGAAAACATGGTGCACGGTCATAATTTAGATTGGCGCCGCTTTGTTACCGACCAAACGATAGATTTTTATAAAAATGAAATCGTGCCTATTCGTGAGTTAACTCCAGAAATTCCGATTACGACGAATTTTATGGGAGATACGCATGATTTAATCCCATTCCAAGGGCTTGATTATAGTAAATTTGCAAAGCACCTTGATGTCATTAGCTGGGATGCGTATCCTGCGTGGCATAATGATTGGGAAAGTACTGCTGATTTAGCAATGAAGGTTGCTTTTATTGATGACCTTTATCGTAGTCTAAAGCACCAACCGTTTTTACTGATGGAATCAACACCAAGCGCGGTGAACTGGCATACGGTAAACAGAGCGAAACGCCCAGGCATGCACATGCTTTCAGCAATGCAGATGGTTGCACACGGGTCTGATAGCATCCTGTATTTCCAATGGCGTAAATCTAGAGGTTCCTCTGAAAAATTCCATGGAGCCGTAGTGGACCATGATAATAGCTCGGAAAATCGTGTATTTCAAGACGTGGCAAAGGTTGGTCAAACACTTGAAAAGCTTTCAGGTGTTGTGGGAACGAATCGTGCCGCTGAAGTGGCATTCCTTTATGATTGGGACAACCACTGGGCATTAGGGGATGCGCAAGGCTTTAGCAATGATACAAAGCGTTACCCACAAACGATGCATCAGCATTATCGTGCCTTCTGGGAAAAGGATATTCCGGTAGATGTGATTACGAAGGAACATGATTTTTCTTCCTATAAATTACTTGTGGTCCCAATGCTCTACCTCGCAAGTGAAGAACTAATTGCTCGTCTGAAGGATTACGTGAAAAATGGTGGCACATTAGTGATGACCTATATTAGTGGTCTTGTAAACGAGCATGATTTAACGTATTTAGGTGGATGGCCAAGTGATTTGCAGGAAATTTTTGGAGTGAAGCCGCTTGAAACGGATACATTATATCCGGCTGATCGAAATCGTATCACATTCAAAGGCAAGTCCTATGAACTAAAGGATTATGCGACTGTTCTTGAGGTGAACGACGCGAAAGTGGAAGCTGTGTACGAGGAAGATTTCTATGCGAACACACCAGCGGTTACAAGCCGTGAGTATGAAACTGGAAAAACCTATTACATCGGTGGTCGACTAGAAGATGACTTCCAACGTGATTTTTACGAAGCAATCATGGAGGAACTTTCAATTACGTCTGCTGCAGACGTGAAGCATGGTCGTGGGGTTTCTGTTCAAGTGAGACAAGCTCCAGACCGAGACTACATTTTTGTCATGAACTTCACAGAAGAATCACAACAGGTAAACTTTGAGTCAGAGGTTACAGATGTTATAACAGGTGAAACATTACATGGGGAAGTTATGCTTGAAAAGTATGAAGTGCGCGTTGTAGAAAAAATGAATACCAAGTAGTCACCTTTGGTGGCTACTTATGCATCATTAAACTATCACTAAGAAGAATTAGTGATAGTTTTCTAGAATAATAATGTAAGCGTTTACTGAAGTAAGAGAGGAGAGAGGGAAGTGAACAAATATAGACGACTAGTAGCTGTATTAGCCGCGATTGTTCTACTTTGGAGTATGAATTCGAGTTTTGGAATGACCGCTACATCCAGTGGCATTATTAATGGTGGTTTTGAATCAAATTTTTGGGATGATGGCTCTTGGACTATTGAATCAGCAAATGCAATTGACGTCCAGCATTTCGCGTATTCGGGTGACGCTTGGATGACACCGTCGGAAGGAGACTTTGCATTGAAGTATTGGGTGAAGGACACAGCAACAGAAGCTCAAGACTTTGCCGTTCAACAAACATTCCCGGTATTATCAGCGGGTACATATACCTTAACCGTTCAATCTATGGGTGGTGAAGGTGCCGATGTTGGGAAGGTAACACTTTTTGCGGGGGAGGATATGAGTGAACCTGCGCCAACAACTGGCTACAATAATTGGGGAAAGGTTAGTCTTGATTTTGAATTAACCGAAGAAATTAAGGACTTCGTTGTAGGGGCAAAAGTAGAGGGTGCGCCGAATGCATGGGGGTACTTAGACAATTTTACACTTAGTAAAAAAGGGGCGGATTCTGAGGCCCCAGAGCCGGTACAAGCAGATATTTTTGTGAAGCGAGTAGATGGGGTAAGTGAGGATTTTATAAAAGGTGTTGATGTTTCTAGTATTCTATCTTTAGAAGATAGTGGTGTTACTTTTTACAATGAAGCTGGAGAAGTTCAGGATATTTTTACGACATTACATGATGCGGGTGTGAACTATGTCCGCGTGCGAGTTTGGAATGATCCTTATGATGCAAATGGAAATGGCTATGGAGGCGGCAATAACGATGTCGCAAAAGCGATTGAAATCGGAAAACGTGCTACTGCGAATGGCATGAGGGTTTTAGTCGACTTCCATTATTCTGATTTCTGGGCAGACCCAGCCAAACAGATGGCACCAAAAGCATGGAGGAATCTAAGTTTCGAGGATAAAAAGGCAGCACTTTACACATTTACAAAGGATAGTCTACAAAAAATGGTAGATGCGGGTGTTGATATCGGTATGGTCCAGGTGGGGAATGAGACAAATGGTGGGCTTGCTGGAGAATATGATTGGGTGAAAATGAGTGAGCTATTTAATGAAGGAAGTCGTGCTGTTCGCGATATAGATTCGTCGATTTTAGTTGCGTTGCATTTTACAAATCCAGAAACGTCAGGTAGATATGAGACAATCGCTGAGACACTTGATAAAAATGGTGTTGATTACGATGTGTTTGCAAGCTCCTACTATCCGTTCTGGCATGGTACCTTATCAAACTTAACGAATGTCTTACAAAATGTTGCGGTAAAGTATGGGAAAAAGGTAATGGTAGCTGAAACCTCCTATACGTATACGGCTGAAGACGGGGATGGGCATGGGAATACTGCCCCGAAAAGCTCAGGTCAAACACTAAATTATCCGATTACGGTTCAAGGACAAGCGACTGCTGTTCGTGATGTGATTGAGGCAGTTGCGAAGATTGGAAATGCAGGAATTGGGGTATTTTATTGGGAGCCAGCATGGTTACCGGTAGGTTCACCAGAGAACATCGAACAAAATAAACGACTTTGGGAAAAATATGGCTCAGGCTGGGCAACTCGCTTTGCAGCTGAATATGACCCACATGATGCTGGAGAGTGGTATGGAGGATCAGCTGTAGATAATCAGGCATTATTTGATTTCACAGGTAAACCACTGCCGTCCTTAAATGTATTTAAATATGTAGAAACTGGGGCGGTTGCACCCATTCAAATTGATGAAATGAAGGATATCAATGTAACGGCAATTTTAGGAGAATACATTTCCTTACCTGGAAATGTGGAAGTTACATACAATAACGGTGAAAAAGGGACTGTTGCTGTAACATGGAATGAAGCAGAGTTGCAGCAAGCGATTGAAAATGGTGTCGGGGCATATGTAATCAATGGACAGGTTGAAGGTGGAAAGTCTGTTAAAGCGCATCTTACAATCAAGCCAGAAAATTTTGTGATCAACGCAAGTTTCGAGGACAATGACCGAAGTATGTGGGAGGTCATCTATCCAGAAGGTATCGAACCGCACGCAAGCTTCCAACAAAAGGCATCTGATGCGAAGACGGGAGATTACTCCTTACACTTTTATTCAGGAACGGGTGTCAATTTTAAGGTACAACAAACCATTACAGGTTTAGAACCAGGTTATTATAACCTCTCTATGTTCATTCAGGGTGGCGTTGCAGGAAATCAAGACATGTCTATTTTCGCTACTACTAGTGAAGAGGATTACCTTGAGACCACTTCTGTGAACGGCTGGGTCAATTGGAGTAACCCTGAAATTGAAAAAATTCTTGTTGTGGATGGCACCATCACAATCGGCGCAAACATCAAGGCTGACGCAGGTGCTTGGGGGACGCTGGATGATTTTTATCTCTATCGTGTTGGAGAATATGAGGTTGTGGAACCAGAGAATCCGGATGATGACAAAGATCAACCTGGTCACACGCCTGGTAATAATAATGGGCAAACTCCAGGGAATAATGGAAAGCCACCTGTAAAACAGGGCGATCATGGCGAATCGCCAAATGAGAACAACAAGCAAGCCCAGCCTAACAAGGACAACAAGCCAACTGATGGAAAAGTACTACCTAAAACCGCAACAAACTATTACAATACATTGCTACTAAGCTTAACGCTTCTGACAATAGGTACAGCTGGTGTAATTCTTTATAGAAGCAAATCAGCTAGCAAAAATAGAAAATAGATTACAAAAAAACCTAGTCCCACGACTAGGTTTTTCTCATCTTATTTAATAGGAAAGAAAGAGTATAAAAATCCCTGCATGAGCCGCGAAAATCCGTAAAAACATAGTCCAATCCTCTTATGATTCTTCTCGTGCCATTTTATGCCTGTTTACTCTAGAAACGCCTAAATGACAAAAAATGGACCCTCTTTTACAAATCTATTACTAATTTTCTGTATAACAGATTTTTCATTTCTCATGAGGTGAAAATGCTTACAAAAATAAAAATCCCTCTTTTATTTGTCAAGTTAAATTTATGTTACGAGGATTAATGATAAAAGGACTTTTTTCCTATGAAATGTAATAAAGTGCTTCAAGAGGCTTGAATTCGAGATATTATGTCGAGGTTTATCAACATTCTTCTGTTATACGAATTTGCCAAAGGTACTAGTTAACTAGTACACCTTAGGTAGTAAGCGAGTCCGAAACAGCCGACAATTTGTAGAAAAATGTAGACAAAACAGGTCTTTCGTATGAAATGGTATGTTATCAGAATATTTCGGATAAATTGACCTAAACCTAAATATCGGGTAATTTTTAGTATATATTTGGAAAAAATGTGAACGAAGTATGTAATTTTTGCCCTGTAAATGGGCATTCCACTATATAAAACTTATTTACGATAAGCAGGTGATCTTTATGGGAATTAATGTTTCTGCTGCAATTTCACAAGCCAACCAACTTCGCAACTATGCCTCACAACTTCGTAATCTAAAAAGCTCTCTAAATGGGTTTAAAGGAAATATCAACTCGGCCTGGCAGGCGACAGAGGTCCAGTATATCAATCAAGCAATTGCGGAGATCAATCGTGAGCTTAATCAGATTGCCTCAAAGCTTGATTCAGTCGCACCAGACATCATCTCAGTTGCAAACCAAATCAAACGTGAGGAAGAGGCAGCTGCTCGTGCAGCAGAGGAGGCTAGAAGGAAGGCTGAAGAGGAAGCGCGAAACCGAGCTAAAATGAATGGACCATACCCACGCTTTTATTAGTAGGATGATAGGTTCAAAACTATGTCACTTTCATCCTATCGGAAATAGGGCTAAATGGGAGATATCGATGAGTAAACTAAATAAAGAAAAAATTTTTCCTTCGGTTTTGTTATTTATATCCTTTTGTGTAGCTACTTATTTTACAATTGATAATTTCCTTTTTATTTATAATTATCGAGAGGAAATGAACTTCGGATTATGGGCTTTTTTAGGAGTAACATTATTTTTAATGTGGTTAAGTCTTCTGTTTTTTAAACAACTTATCAAGGTTTTTTCGGCTAAAACGTTTAAAGAACTTTACAAAGTTTATAACCCTTATAACCCATTTAACCCTTTTAAATTCTAATAGTTGTGATGAACGAAAACTAGAAGAAACAAGTGTCAGTTAACCAACCGAGGAACACATGATAAAGGAGAGGTCGACTTTGTCAGTAATTAAAATAAAAACAAATTATGTCTTAGATACGAATCAACATTTAACCAGTGCGTCTACTAGGCTCTGGTCCATCAAAATGGATTTATCTAGTGTCAGGTACTCGATTGATAGTCGCATTACATCGAGACAAAATATTGCAGGAAGACTATCAGAGGCCTATCAAAAAGCTTCAGAAGTACAAAATAAAATAAAACAGGTAGAGACCTTTATCCAGCAAGCAGCACAACGGTATAACAGTACGGAAAATAAAGTGTGCAACCAGGCAAAAGATATCGTTGAAAATAATGGCTGGAAATATGACCTTGCTCGTAACGCGACAATCGGTGCGGGGGCTGCTCTTCTTAATTCCAACAAACTATTACGAGTTGGAAAAGGACTCCAGTTTCATATGTACAAGAAAAATGGAAAGACCTTTATCAAGCTGATGGGAGACAAAATTAAAAATCTTAGAGATTTTGAGAAGTACTACGGTCTTCTTAAGGAAGGTCTAGGTGGAACAGCAAAGTGGACGCGTGATTATGTAACAAACCTTGTGAATAAAGGGATCCCTCTTTATCAAGTTGGAAACCCGGGGAAGTATTATAGTAAAAATGCGAGTAAGCTTATAAATTCCAATTTTGAAGCGTTCGATGATGCTATCAATCGTATTGATGATCCATTCCATAAAATTGCGGGTCGAACATTTGTTGATGAAATGAAGGTTTGGGAAAGCTTTACAGGTTGGAAGGATGCAACGAATGTTACAAAATTCGGTAAGGGTCTAGGGGTTTTAGGTATCGGTATCGATGTCTATAGCAACTTCAATGACAACCTTATGGAAAATGGAAAGTTTAATCCAACAGCTGAAAATATTAAGGAATTTACTGTTGATACGACCGTCGATATCGGCGCTGGTGCAGCTGCAATGGCTGCCGGTGCTGCCGCAGGTTCATTTTTCCTTCCTCCTGCAGGTACCATCGTGGGTGCTGTTGCGGGTACGGTCGCTTATGGAGCCATCAACTGGAAGGTATTTGGAGACAAGAGTATTGTTGATCTCGCGAAAGATGGAGCAAATGCTGTCGTTGATAAAGCGGTTGAATGGGGCGGAGAAGCTGTAGACTTCATTGGAGATACGGCCAAAGATATAGGAAAAGGAGTAGGCGAAGCAGCTGAAAAAGTAGGCGATTTTGTCGGTGGTATCGGCAAAGCATTAGACGAAGTATTTTGGTAGGAGATGAAACCATGATTAAAGCAGCAAAAGAAGAAGATTTAATCAAGATAAAAGAAGTTGCACAAACAAGACTCAGACCTGATAAGATTACAGGATTCTTTTGGTTGACTCTCATTTTTAGTGGAATCATGCTTGGTTTTACTTCATTAGCTATAAAGGAGAGTCCTGTCATCACGAATTCAATCTGGCCGACCATTTATAAAATTGAAATGGTTTTGTTTATCTTAAACGTCGTTGTTGCACTATTTTTTACACCTGAAAAGAATGCGTACCGTTATCAACGGTTGCAAGCTGTTCTTCTAAGTTTTTTTGGCTTTAAACTATCGATTGATTTCTTCCCTTTTTATTTCCTTGCTGCGGAGGATAAAATGGCACCAGGTTACATGAGTACAATCGGGCTTATTATTCTAGTAGGTGGGCTTATATTGACTGTATATGCAACACTACGAGCGTTTAAACGAGTACAACAGGGAGAGTTCCGAAAAGACGGAAACGGACTCTATAATTTTAAGGAATCAAAATCACAGGTAAGCATTCCGATTATCTTTGGAGCAGTCATGATCGGTGGGGCTATCATTCAACTCGCATCAGATGCTCAAACGGCCGTTTCTAGCATGATTGGTGTTTTGTTTGTCTTACTTCTTTGTACAGTACTTCAATACGCTATTGCGTTAGTGTGGCCGGAATTTCTAATTCTAACGATAAGTAAATTTCAGTTCGAATCATTCCGTGTACCATTGAAAAAACGAAAGAACTTAAGTCAAAAGGTACATACAAAAGGTGCGAAGGTGAAGAAGTAGTACCCCCGCGTTTTGATTCGGAAAGGCGGTCTGTTTTTGAAATATATAAGTAAACCCATTCAATTTATATGTTTGTTCTTTGCGGTGATTTTTTATATTGAAGTGCTGGAACAAATCTATCAAGGGCAGATTATAGGCGGCTTTATTCTGTTAGTGATCCTGCTTCTAGTAACTATGTTGATCTTAAAATGGATCAGTAAATACACTGTTTCGTTTTTTGGAATGTTCTTTGTAAATGGGATGTTAACCTTAATTTCATTCATTCTCATACTTTATATCGTGTTTTTTATAACGGGCAGACGTACATTCAGTCAGACCGAAGGCCTTATTATTTTATTTATTGGAATGCTACCCATCATCTTTTGGTGGAACTTTAATATTTTAGAAGTGTTTAGAAAAAAGGAACGAAAATGAGTTCGCATAATCGGGAGAGTTAGAAAGGGAGGGTTCGATTAATGAAAGTGAAAAGAAGTCCTGTCACCTTTCAAAATGTGATTAGTACGAAAGCAAGAACTAAAATAAATGAATGGCATCAAACCGCAAAGGAATTTCGAAATGCCATTCTTCGAAACGACTTGTATAGTATAGGGCCAATTATTTATCGCGTTTCCAATTTTTCGAAGGAGACGCAGGAAGCAGACTATACGTTTTTCATACCGGTTAATGCACCAGTCAAGATGGCTGACAATGACCGCTTTGAATTTACAAGTGTCCTAGAGTTTGAGGATGGTTTAAGTTTCCGACATGCTGACTTAGACGAAGACATCGAGATTGCTTATGACCTACTTCGAGAGGCTGCACATGCCAACGAACTCGAGTTAGAGGAGCCATTTTACAATATTTATCTGGATGTGTACGGTTCAGGAATCATTGATGTGTATGCGCCAATTGTGAAGGTGGCTGAACATGATTAATCCACATGATTCGATCCGTTTTACAAATGTGATTTCAAAAAAGTTTCGGTTTCATTATCACGAAATGAATACGGTCATGAACGACTTTTTTCGGGATGTAGCAAAGTTTGGTGTCACGATGAAAGGACCATTCTTTTATTCTATCAACAATGTACCGATGGATGAAATGGTCAATGCCGAATTGTTTATGCCGATTCGTGAGGATACTGCACCAGCAAAAGAGAATTTTGAATTTCACAGCTATTTTAGCATCGAAGATATGGCTTCGATTTGTTTACATAAGGAATTCGAAAAAAATACACAGGTGGCATACCATATGTTGCTTACTTACATTGAGGAATCAAATTTACGACAAGCAACCCCTATTTTTCATGTGGTTTCAGGGGATGAGAATTTTAGATACATGTTTATTAAAATTGGCTACGCACCAAAGGTTTCAGAAAAAATAACTAATTGATGTTTCTAGCGATAGGCAGGCACCTTACGCTTTTGTTATAAGGGAGAGATTCACTTTGATATTAACTCTATTTGATCGGGAAAAGGCTTTTACATTTGTGCTGCCTGAGCGCGTGACAGGACGTTACATTTTAACGTCTGAGGATACGCACGGAAGAGCAGCGGATATGATGGCGATTGAGGCGGAAGACGGAAAATGGTTTTTGAAGTCTAACAAATCTGCGTTTCTGATGAATGACAAGCAAGAGATCCTTGTCAAACAGGAAATTGAGCCATTTAAAACATACACGATTTCCCGCAATCATGATGCATCTGCGCTTTTATATGTGGAGCCACCGACGAGCGATCGAAATGAGTATACAAAGCACGAGGTGACGGGAAGCAGCATTCGCATTGGTCGTGGCAATGACAGCCACATCCGGTTTTCGAATAAGCTCGTCTCCAGCTCCCACTGTGTGATTCAGTACGATGCACAGGGTCATGCCGTTATCCATGACAACAACAGCTCGAACGGAACGTATGTTAACGGAGAACGTGTGAAGGAAAAAGTCCTATCAACCGGTGACGTCATTTACATCATGGGGCTAAAAATTATCTACAATGGCAAGTTGCTTTCGTTGAATAATCCACATCAATTGGTATTTTTAGACCGCAATGCCTTCCGTCCGTTTGAGGTGCAAAAGCCAATTATTGAGGACGAAGAACCACTTGACGATTTCGAAACTGAAGAAATTAATGACGATCTCTTTTATCGTTCGCCACGGTTTAAGCGGGACATAAAGAGGACGGAAATCAGAATCGACCCGCCACCTCAACAACGAGAACTCGATGAAACGCCATTGATGTTCATGATCGGACCATCGCTCACAATGGGGATGGGTTCGCTCTTCATGGGGTTGTTCACGCTAAACAACGTGATGTCACGGGGCGGGAAATTCACGGAAGCCTTGCCGACATTGATCATGTCATTCAGTATGTTGATCGGAACCGTTCTATGGCCGATTTTAACGAAGCGTCATGAAAAAAAGCTGCGCATCAAGCATGAAGCAAAACGTCAGAAAAAATACTCGAAATACATAGAAGAAATGGGTCAAAAAATAGAAGACGAATGTGTCCGCCAAAGTGAAATACTTCATGAAAACCATGTGGCTCTGCAAAATCTCATCTCCCGAATTACGATGCGCAAAAGAAATCTCTGGGAGCGGGCGATTGGGCAAGACGATTTTCTCAAGGTTCGCCTTGGCATTGGGGATCTCCCCTTGAATGCAGAGCTCAAGTACCCTGAGAAAAAATTCACACTGGAGGACGATAATCTTCAGGATGAGCTTTATAAAATGGTGGAAGCACCGCACATTTTAAAACAGGTACCTGTCACTTTAAGCTTTGTGGAGGAATATGTCAGTGGAGTCATTGGGCGTCGCAGTCGTGTACAGGATTTTGTGAAGGGACTTATTTTTCAATTAACCGCCTTACACAGCTATGACGAGCTCAAGCTTGTGTTCCTTTACGATAAGGATGAAGAAGAGTACTGGAAGTTTACAAAATGGCTCCCGCATGTGTGGGATGAGGGGATGCAGATTCGCTTTATCGCAACAGATGCGACCGAGGTGAAGGAGCTTTCTGCTTATTTTGAAAAAGAAATCACAAATCGTGCGGCAATGGATGAAGAGCAATTAAAGGATCTTGACCAGCATTATTTGATTTTCTCAATGAGTAAGTCGCTGGCGTCAAGGGCTGAGATGTTTAACCTCCTTTTAGAAGAGAAAAAGAATATCGGGATTAGTCTTGTCACTCTGTATGATGAACTCAAGAATTTACCAAAGGAATGTACGATGGTTGTCGAGCTCGCGGACGACATGTCCAAGATTTACGACAAGGACGATATTTCTGGGTCATACACTGCGTTTGATGCCGAATTTTACGAGCGTGACGATGCCGAAGAGGTTGCGATTCGCTTAGCGAATATTCAGCTTGCATCCTCTGTTGAGGCATACACGCTACCGGATATGATTACCTTCCTTGAAATGTTTGGAGTCAGTAAAATTGAGCACTTGAACGCACTAACTCGCTGGAAGGAAAACAACCCAGTGCTCTCGATTGAAACACCGATTGGGGTCGACACGATGGGTGAGCTATTCAAGCTAGACCTCCATGAAAAATATCACGGTCCACATGGACTGATTGCAGGTATGACAGGGTCTGGTAAATCTGAGTTCATTATGACATTTATTTTATCGCTTGCCGTGAACTATCACCCGGATGAGGTTGCGTTTATATTAATCGACTACAAGGGTGGTGGAATGGCGAATGCCTTTTTAAATCTGCCGCACCTCGCTGGAACGATTACAAACCTTGATGGGGCAGCTGTAAAGCGCTCATTAATTTCGATTCAAAGTGAGCTAAAGCGTCGCCAGTCCATTTTTAGTGAGACGAGTCGACGGATGAATGTAAGTAATATTGACATTTATAAATACCAAAAGCTGTATCGCGAGGGGCAAGTATCAGAGCCACTCCAACATTTGTTTATGATTTCAGATGAGTTCGCCGAGCTTAAAACCCAACAGCCAGAGTTCATGGAACAGCTGGTGAGTGCGGCTCGTATCGGACGAAGCTTAGGTGTCCATTTAATTTTAGCGACACAGAAACCGTCTGGTGTCGTAGATGATCAAATTTGGAGTAACTCAAAATTTAGAATCAGTCTGAAGGTACAGGAAAAAGCAGATAGTATGGAGGTCATCAAGCGACCAGATGCAGCCGAGCTTTCACAAACCGGCCGTTTTTACCTGCAGGTTGGCTATAACGAATTGTTTGAACTTGGTCAATCCGCATGGGCAGGAGCACCATATTATCCAGCTGAAAAAGTGGAAAAACACGTGGATGAAAGCATAAGCGTCATTGACCACCTTGGTCGCGTCATCAAGAGTGCGAAGATCGACCGTAGAACGATGGTGAAAAATCCACCGAAACAAATTGATGAAGTAACCAATTACTTAGAAAGTCTAGCAAAACAGGAAAATATCACGGTGAAGCAGCTATGGCTCGATCCGATACCGGCGAAGATTTATTTGGATCAATTAGTTGAAAAATATCCTAAAGCAACAACGAATCGCTTTGAATTGAACCCTGTGATCGGGGAGTATGATGATCCGGCGAACCAACGTCAAAATGTGATGAGATTACCAATCACGCAGGATGGCAATACTATCATCTATGGGGTTGCGGGAAGTGGGAAGACAACTTTTGTTGCGTCCATCATGTACTCACTCATGGAATCTCATACGCCTGATGAGTTAAATGCGTATTTACTAGATTTTAGCTCGGAAACATTAAGCTGGTTCCGTGAAGCGCCACATGTCGGGGATGTTCTTTTATCCCATGACAGTGAAAAGATTGATAATCTCTTTAAAATGATGAATAGCGAGATTGAGAGACGGAAAAAACAGTTGTCCAATTACGGTGGAGACTTGCAGACATATAACCGTTTATCAGAGGATGGCCTGCCATCGATTGTGATTGTGATTCACAACTATGCAGCGTTTTCTGAAATGTATGAGGGACACGAAGAGACGATTTCGTACCTCACTCGTGAAGGGACGAAGTACGGGATTTATTTTATCGTCACAGCTGCCCATACAGGTGCAATTCGCTACCGCTTGATGCAAAACTTCAAGCAACTGTATGTGCTTCAGCTCAATGACACGTCCGAATATTCAGCGGTTCTCGGAAATGTCGATGGCGTATTCCCATCAAAGCATAAGGGCCGAGGTATTTTCAAGGCTGACGGTGTGTATGAGTTCCAGGTTGCTCTTATTACTGAGGGTGTCCATGACATGTACCAATACATCACCGATTACTGTCGCCGTTTGCGTGACAGTTGGGGCAAGAGTGCTGCGAAGCGAATTCCAGTCTTGCCAGAAAAAGTCGATATCGAGTATCTGCATGATGAAATTCGTTACAACAAGTCTCACAAACTACCGGTTGGGGTGGAAAAGGATTCGCTTGCCGTGACCTATTTCGATTTCGGTCAATACTTTGTGAATCTTGTGTTGGCTAGCAGTAGTGAGGCATGCACAGGCGTGATGCAGGGAATTTCTGAAATCGTTCATGATAATGAGAAAAATGAAGTCGTGGTGCTCGACCCGAATGAGGAACTCATCCGAGTCGGAGGAAAGCATGTGTCAAATGCAGCCGAACTTGAAGAGACCATTGTTTACTTGTTTAACACCTTGGTGTTCCGTAACAACACAACGAAGGATGCAATTGAAGAAGGTGCAACACCACCAGAATTTGAACCAATTTACTGTATCATTCATTCCTTCAATGACTTGATGATGCTGTTATCAGAGGATGGTCAGGATAAGCTGAAGGTATTTTTAGAACGAATAGACGGGCTCAATGTATTTATGGTTATCTCCGATCGCGCCGATTCCTTGAACTCATTCGCATTCGAGCCTTGGTTTAAAAAGCAGGTTTCATTAAGCGATGGAATCTGGGTCGGAAATGGCATTACTGATCAGTATTTAATGAAAGTTTCAAAAGTCACAAATAGCATGTATCAAGAAATTCCAGAGGACTTCGGATATGTGCTAACAAAAGGAAAACCAAAGTTAGTTAAACTTTTGACGGGTTCGAAGTCTCGTGAAGAGGAGGCGGTTTACCATGGATAAAGTGCTGGTCGAGGTGTTTATTCCAGCCTCAGGCGAATCCTATGACGTCTTCATCCCGGCCCAAAGCAAGCTCTATGAAGTTGCATTTTTACTCGCAAACACCATGACAGAGCTCTCGGGCGGCTACTTCGTCGCAACCGACACCACAGTTGTCTGCGACCGCGAAACCGGTACGATCTTTGACATCAACCAAACCGTGGAAGAATTAGGATTTTCAAACGGGAAGAAATTGATGCTGGTGTAAGTTGGAATTGGGTCAGGGCAGCAAAATCAACCATGTGGCAACAGACATTTTTTATAAGGAATCAAAGTCTTTAAGTAAGGAAGGTGCCAAATGAGGGTACAAAAGAGGGTAGTCTTATTCCTTCTTCTATTCATTCTCATAATAGGAGGAACAGGGTGTATGAGTTCAAGTAGTGCGAGTACGGAAGAGAAAATCGTGAAGCATTTAGAAGAAAAGTATAAGGAAGAATTCGAACTGGAATCCAAAAAAGAAGGTAGTGAAATCTTCGCCAATATGTATGGAGGAGATAAGGCCTTGGTTTATCCCGAGGGGAAACCAGAGCTTGTTTTCTTAGCTGGTGAAGACAGAGACAATAAGGAAGAATTTTACGACACCTATCTCCTTTCACGCTGGTCAAATGAACTTGATGCAAAATTTAAGGAACAAATTGAAAGTGAATTTAATGACGATATTGATTACAAGTTCTTACTCAATATAGCGGATAAAAAGTATGATGCGAGTATGAAGGATCTCTCTTTCACTGAATATGTTAACGAAAAGAATAGTGATGCTTTGGTTACATTGAAAATCGCAATCAAAGTTTCAGAGAAACCAGATCTCGAGAAATATTCCACTGCCATTTTAAATGTGTATAAGGCACTTGATGCATTACAGGTCGATATGTATGGGGTTTCTGTAGGTTTTGTAGAGGAAACAGACATTCTTCCTGATTATATGAGAACGGCAAATTACAATAATATACCTTGGACAAATTTAGATGCAAAAGTCTATGGAACCATAGTATTCGATAATACAAGGGATATTCAAACACCAGAAGATGTACTCGATCGTTATAAAGATTTGGAAGGGTGATTAGATGTCACTGACAAATTTAAATGACGAGGAAAAGAATATTTTATTGATGCTCTCCTATCTAGATCTGCCTCCAGATGCTGACGTTGAAGGGAAAAGTATGGAACAGATATGGAATATAGCTAATAAAATCCCTAACAATGGTGGAAAGGTCAGATACGAAAAACTAGAGGAATTTTTTAATACGAAGTATGATTCCTCTGCCCTTTCAGATGTTCATTTAAAGCAATATCAGAATTTTAATCCCAACGATGGGAATAACTCAAGTGGTAGATCCTCTTCTGGTTTCGTCGGATACGCATGGGGCGATAGTCAGGACAATGCATCTGCGGTCTTTAGAGGTAGTGAAGACATGAAGGACCAAGCTCACTTTGATACGGATTGGATATCAAACTTTGAGGCGGGTGTTGGGATTGAAATTCAGCAACAGCGAGAAGCAAACGAGTTTTATCAGCAATTCGTTAAGGGTGTAAATGGAGAAATATTATTGCTTGGCCATTCAAAGGGTGGGAATTTAGCAACATATGTATATGTCAATAATTTAGAAGATAAAGTCGGGGCTTATGTCCTTAATGGTGCACCGATATATTGGTATAGCTTAACGAAGGAGCAAAAAGAAGCATTACTCGGGGACAGATACATGTTTGTCGTTTATGAAGGGGACGTTGTTTCTCAAGCTGGCTATGCACCTTATGTAGACAAAATAGTGAAAATTGATAAAGACGCTCTCGAATATCTCGGTGAGATGAAAGATCCTTTCTATCCTCACTACGAAACAAGTGTTGAATTCAACGATAAAGGTGAGTTCAAACACTTCGAGGAAGGTAGTTCATTAGTCCGCGATGTATCAAGTACCATCATGCTGAAATTAAGTAAACTTATCGAAGTAGTTAAGGCTACTTATCCAGTAGCAAAGGCAATAGCGGATGCAACGATTAGAGTTATACACTCGATAAAATCGGGTATTGAGGCTGCGGCTCACTTCATTAAGGAACAGGTTATAAAATATGCGAAAAAGGCTATGCAAGTTGCGATTGGGACTGTGAAAGCCATTGGCGATTACTTTGATAATTTGATCAAAGATGTAACCTCATTTTTTGTGAATGTCATTAAAAAACTAGGGGGTTACTTCCCAGTAGAACCTTATCTTAAGGTCAATATCGACAGGCTCTACTACTATGCACAAAGGCTTGAAGCGATAAAACGGAGAGTCAGCGTGCTTAATGACAAAATTGACTCCCTGTACTGGGAGGTTGACCTTCTAGACATCCGTCATGTGTTGAGCGCTGATATCTTAACATCGTTCTCTTACAGGCTCAATCAAAACATTAACTACCTAAATGCTGCTGCCCGATTGCTTGATTCAAATGAAACCAAGCTAGTCGGGAAGGCAAGGATTATTCGATAGGAGAAAAGTAAAGGAGGTACCCCCATGAAGCCTCATGTGCGACGGAAGATTAATAGCATTATTTCTGAAATCAATGCAATTTCTCGTGAACTCGATGAAATTTCGAATGGTCTAAATCGAGAATTCAAGGGGATTGGCTCAACCAAAAGTGCATCCAGCCTTCAAAGTGCAGCTGACAAATACCGAAGGGTCGGCTATAACCTGAGAAGGATATAAGTTTTGAAGCTAGCAGACTAGCAAACTAGGAAAATTGCACCTGTTTTGCTAATCGTTTTTGGAGAAATGGAATGAATCCAAGGTATGCGTGCCTGATTACTAGCGGTTTGACTGAAAAAGGTAACGCAAAGAGGATAATCGTACCCGATTGGCAGAAGTTTGGATGAAAAAGGTAACGCAAAGAGGATAATCGTGCCCGATTGGCAGAAGTTTGGATGAAAAAGGTAACGCAAAGAGGATAATCGTGCCCGATTGGCTGAAGTTTGGATGAAAAGGGTAACGCAAAGAGGATAATCGTGCCCGATTGGCAGAAGTTTGGATGAAAAGGGTAACGCAAAGAGGATAATCGTGCCCGATTGGCAGAAGTTTGGATGAAAAAGGTAACGCAAAGAGGATAATCGTGCCCGATTGGCAGAGGTTTGGATGAAAAGGGTAACGCAAAGACGTTAATCGTACCCTATTTGATAGATTTTGAGGAAAAAGAGGAACGCAACGCCAATTTTCGTAATCGATCCGAGTTTGTTACACGAGAAATGGGTACGAATTCCCGACCTGAAGACCTTTTAGATAGTCCATTTAAAAAAAGAAATAAAAGCAGGGTAGCGGTCTATCAAAGGGCTAATGTTAACAGAATGGTATCCGCAACCCCAGTTATCGGTATATCGGGGACCAGAATCGCAGGCGTGGTAATCCGTATCGGTTATCGGTATATCAGAAGATGTCCGGAATCGCATGTGTGATATACCGCAACCAGACCTAGCGGTATACCTGGCCTGAAACGCAGATCCGATATACCGCTAGACCCTTGCACGGCCTCAACTCCCGTGCACCAACACGAATCCAAAGTTCTCTCGGCCTCAGCCGAGTTAACTCATACATATTCCAATTTAAAGGAGGTGAAAACACAATGGCACGTTCAATTACAGTTGATCCAGCGAAATTAGAAACTTCCGCTACTCGCATTGACCAACAATCTGCGGACTATGAGAGACTTTACAAGGCTCTTTACACAGAGGTTGAGGGCATGGGTGCAGCATGGCAAGGTACTGATAACATGGCATATGTTTCTCAAATCAAGGGCTTCATGGATGACTTCCAAAAAATGACGAACTTGATGAGACAATACTCTGAATTCTTAAAGCTTAGTGCAAAAACATACCGTGAAACACAAAACGAGGTAGTAAACCAAGCACGTCGCTTAACAAACTAATCTCGATACCTAGTAATCTACCAAAAAAGGAGGTGCCACCATGGCAGTTGATGGAATCAAAATTTCCCTTGGCGAGGTTAGTAAAACCGCTGGCCAGATCCGTAACCTAAACCAACAGCTTTCTACGGCATTAGAAGACATCAAAAAGGAAATGAACGGCTTAGCCGCTACATGGAACTCTGATGCTTCTAATACAATTCGCGGAAACTTCAATGCATTGGCTCCACGCTTCGAGGAGTATCGACAAGTCATTGATAGCTACGCAAAATTCCTAGACAACACAGTTACAAACTACAACGCAGCTGAAACAGCAATTAACAATAACGCGAGCGCATTTAAATAATCCATGAGGAGGGCAATTGGCCCCGCCGGTTGTCCTCATCTAACTTTATTCAGCGAAGTCCTTAATCGAGGATGCCAAAACTATTCAATTCAGTTGGGTTCAACCCTGACTGAATAAAGTTAAAGCCTCCGGCGGATGCCACGATTTTTCAAAGGAAGTTTCTCGCTAGTAAGATCAAAGACTAAGAACGCCGCATCCTGTGGCAACGTCTTTGTGACCCACATCGTGTGGGCCTAAAATCGGGCGCAAATACGCCAAGGCGCATTTGATAAACAATGGGAGTGCAAGAAATGATCAAACATGTTGATTTACATATTGAAAATTACGGTGTTTCGAAATTTATCTTTTACAAGGTGCCATCTGAGATCCGTGTTGATTTTACGGAAGCCGATAAGTTAAAAAACAACAAGGTTCCAGGGCTTTTACCATGTGTCGTGATTAATAAGGGCGATGAAGCGTACTTTCGCTACGACCTAGTGTCTGAAGTAACACTTGCACAAAGTTCAACAAACCAACTCACCAAAGAGCAGCTCCACTCATTTTTCACCAATATTATCGAATCATTGATGGAGGCCGAGCGGCTTGGGTTGAATGTGAACAACTTTGTTTTTGATGAGAACTACATCTTCATTGATAATTTTTCAAACAGATTAATTCTACTGTACATGCCAATTAAAAATAATATTTTTGAAAAGGTATCAATCCGGGAATTCTTCACCAACTTCTTACACTCCCACTCCTATGATGAAAATGATGACCTCACCTTTTTTGTGCGATTACATAATTATTTTGCGGCATCAAAGGAAATCAATTTATATGCGCTTCAACAAAAGCTGCATGAGCTGTTGGTGAATAAGCCGGCTTCACCTCAAAGTTTTACTAAGCTGCCGATCCAGGATGAGGAACCTAGGACACCCAATTACTATAGCCCTGGTAGTGAAATTAAGGGGTCCGAAGAAAATGGCGTTATCACATCCGAATACAGCAGTAAAAGGTCTGATAAAAAGAAAAGTCAAAAGCTGGAGATTGAGGAAGAGGTTCAGTACAAGCGAATCACACGAACCGAGCTTGGTGAAGGAAATTCCGTATTAGCCGGTGGAACCTCCATTAACATTAATCCGAATGTAGGTAGCCCGATTTCATTCGACACAGATGAGCCAGAGGAGGAAGAGGGTACAACCGTCCTCACTGCTTACAAGGAACATGAAGAGGAAGAAGGAACAACAGCACTGGGTGTTGGCACGAGTTTCCATCAGCAGAGCCCTTTCCTCCTTACAGCCACTCAAGAAAAAATCATGGTGTCGAAGAAAGTGTTTAAGATCGGGCGTGACCCACAACAAACAGATTACACATCAAAAAATAAAGTCGTTGGGCGCGTGCACGCAGAGTTGATTACCGAAAACGGAGAATACTTTATCGTCGACAAGGAATCGCGAAACGGCAGTTATGTAAATGGCATCAAGCTTGTTCCGCAAAATAAGGTAAAAATTAAGCATGAAGATAAAATCAAGCTTGCAAACGAGGAATTTGAATTTAGGCTCTTTTAAAGATGGAGGTGAAAAATGTGGCGTTCATACATGCATACCACACGGATGTTGGAATTAAGAAAAAAATAAACCAAGATGCCCTGCTCGTCAAGACGGCCAAAACACCAAATGGGTATGTCGGGATCTTCGTGGTCTGCGATGGAATGGGTGGGCTCTCACACGGAGAACTGGCGAGTGCCACGGTCGTTCGGGGTCTCTCAGATTGGTTTGAGAAGGAGCTACCAGACCTGCTTCACTCGGATCAACAAGATGAGGACATCCGCGAAGCACTCGAAGCCTGCATCACGGAACAAAATGAAAAAATCCTAGAGTACGGAGATGAAACAAATGCCCAAGTTGGAACAACGGTGACGGCACTTCTCATCATTCGTTCACATTACTATATCGTACATATCGGCGACAGCCGCGCTTATCAAATTCAAGATCGGGTGACAAGATTAACGAATGACCAAACCTTAGTTGCACGTGAGGTGGAGCGCGGAAACATTACACCCGAGCAAGCCTTAAAGGACCCGAGGCGCAATGTGCTTTTACAATGTGTGGGTGCAACAAAGGAGCTTGAGGTTGTCATCCTGACCGGTGAGACCGAACCGGGAACCGTGTTCTTGCTTTGTACAGATGGTTTTTACCACAAAATCTCAGATGCGGAGCTACTCGAGGAACTCCGACCAAACCCATTTTTAAATGAAAAGCAATTAAAATACAAGGCAATTAAACTAGTCGATTCCGTAAAAGAACGGAAAGAGGTAGATAACATCTCTATCGTTCTTGCGCATGTCGTGTGAAGGGCCAGATTTCGGTGCCTTGAAAATTTGACTTCGAAAATAGTTTTCGGTGTCTAGCTCCAGCGCCTAGCCCCTCGAGGTCATAAGCCAATCTGTCAAGAAGGATAAAATGCATCCTTCTCGCCAGCTTTTCTTATGCTTGTCGGACTTGCACAGGAAGTGCTGACATCGACGTTTGCCACAGGACGTGGCAGTAGTTAGGCGATGTTCCACTTCAAGTCGCTTGCGCTTTTCAATTTTGGAGGAATTACGTTGATTAAAATCGGAAGTTTTATAGATGATAGATACGAAATATTGAAGGAAATTGGCCGAGGTGGGATGAGTATTGTCTATTTGGCGATGGACAACCGGCTGAACAAGTCTCTCGTCGTCAAGGATATCCGCAAACGCGACAATAGCAACAATGAGCTTCTCATCAACAGCTTAGTTGTCGAAGCGAATATGCTGAAAAAACTCGATCACGGCGCGCTTCCGAAGATTTACGACATCATCGAATCGGAGGGCGACATTTATGTGGTGATGGACTATGTCGAAGGTGAATCGCTCAAGCAGAAGCTGAAGCGGGAAAAAGTGATTTCCGCAAAGCTTGTGATTAACTGGGCGAAGCAGCTGGCTGAGGTGCTTCACTATTTACATACGAGAAAGCCGCATCCGATTATCTACCGCGATATGAAGCCAGATAACATCATGCTCACACCGGAAGGAAAGATTAAGCTGATTGACTTCGGGATTGCGCGGGAATTTAAGGATGAAAGCCTGACAGATACGACCAATCTCGGTACGAAAACCTATGCCGCTCCCGAACAACTTTCGGGAAAGCGGACCGATGCCCGAACCGATATTTATAGCTTGGGCTTGACACTATACCAGCTTATCACTGGAAAAAGTCTTGCAGACCCGCCTTATGAGGTACGGCCAATACGTCAATGGGACCCGACTTTACCGGAAGGGCTCGAGCATATCATTTTAAAATGCACCCAGGCTGAACCAGAGAATCGGTACCAGTCATGTGAAGAGCTTCTATATGATCTCGAAAACATCAACAAGCTCACTGCTGGCTACCGTAAAAAAATGATGAAGCGACTCTATCTCTTTTTAATACCAGCCGTCTTATGTCTTGGTTTTTCAACGACATCTGTAATGGGTTATCAAGGTATGAAAAATGAGCAATTCCAGGATTACATGGGGCTTGTTAATGAATCTAGTATTGCGTTAATTGAAGGTGATGATACCGAGGCAATTAAGTTGCTGGAAAAAGCAATCAAGGTTGACAAAGGGCGCGCATCTGCCTATAACAACCTGCTTGACGTCTATATCAATCGAAATGAAGTCGACACCGGCCTCTCAAAAATTGAGTCCTATGTGAATGACGAATATGGGAACATCCATAAAAACAGCGAAGTTCTTTTTAAACTGGGGATGACGTATTTTGACCGGAAACGAGATTATCCTGTGGCGCTGAAATATTTTAAGCAGGTGAATGAAAAAGAGATACCTGACGCGACCTATTATATGACACTTGCGACAACATTGGGCGGGATGAATATCGATTATGACCAGTTCTCTACGAATCTCTTGGAGTTTGAGTCTTATAACGATAACCTCCCGAACAACGCTAAAAAGGTAGATAACTATAATTCACTTGCGAATATTTACATTTCGTATAAGGGACAAATCGCGGATGCCAATACAAAGGCGATTACAGTCGTGCAAAAAGCGCAGAGAGTTCTTGAGTTAGCTCCAGACGAGCAGCTCCAACTAAAATATGAGATTGAATTTGAGCAAAAGCTTGCCCAGGCTTTTTATAGTCGCGGTGTAAATTCAGGGGAGGATCAGATTGCTGCCCGTGAGGATTTCGAACAGGCGATTGAGCACTACAACACACTGCTCGAGTTGAATGTGCCGAACAGGGAAGAAGTTATGGTCAATATCGGCGTCAATTATCAAGAGATGGGCGAACATTCCCAAGCAGTCGAGCAATTTGAAGGAATCATTGAAGAATATCCGAAAAGCCTGAACGCGTATGTAAAGCTTGGCAATCTGTTGCTTGATATTGAGCAAGGCAAACTTGAAGATCAGCGAAACTACAGCAAAGCAAAAGAAGTCTTTGATAAGGCAGGCGCACTTGAAGGTGCTAAAGACAACGAAGCCTATAAAAAGCTTGCCAGACGCATGGCGAATTTAAATATCACATAGTGGGACACAGGGACAGGTACATCGTCCCATTTCCCGGTAATGAAAGGGGGGCTCTCGTTTGGAATATCAAATCATGTTTTATGGGGGATTAGCGGGCGCGTTAATAACGCTCATCATCTCAATTATCGTCTATATGAAACTACAAATCTCTCAAGTTTTTGCGGACATTACAGGAAATCGATTTATGAAAAAGAAGAAAAACGACCGCATTTCCCTTGAAGCTCAGGAAACAAAGAAAACAACCAGTGAAATCAAGCTTCGGAAAAAGGAGGTTCCAGTTGCGGCATCGGTAGAGGACACAGCCCTCATGAGCCAGGAACTCGAGCCTACCTCCTTGCTAGAAGAAACAAACATCGCACCCACTGCGTTGCTGGCAGAAAGTAATTCAGCAGAGGAGACGTCACTATTGCAGGAAACCTCGCTTTTATCAGAGGAAACGGCCCTTTTACAGGATGACGATGAGACAACATTGCTAGTGGATGACAACGAAACATCGATTCTCCTTGAAGGTGATGGCGAAACAGCCATCCTCACAGAACCAGAGGAAGAATCCGATTTCGCAATTGAAGTGGACGTGATGATTATTCATACAAATAAAGTGATTAACTTTATTCAGCAGAAGTCTTCTACTTCTCTAAGAGGATGAATGAAAAAATGGGTATACAATCCAGTCTGGGTCAAAATCTGACTGAATAAAGTTAAAGCCTCCAGCGGATGCCACAGATTTTCAAAGGAAATTTTTCGAGCAGGCTCGAAAAAATCTGGGCGCAAATACGCCAAGGCGCATTTGATAAAAAAGGAGCGTAGTAAAGTGATAGCAATGATCTCAAAAAGCTACCGAAAAAACAAATCGGTTTTCTGGATCCCGATCGCGATTGTGCTGGTGTTGTCGGTGTTGTTTTTGAATTTAACAGTTTTTTCTTCGGATGCACCACCGGAGCGTATTGTTACTTTTGAAAACAAGACTTGGAATATATCTGACCAAGTGAGTGAACCTACCTGGAAAACGAACTCAAGTAATATTGAGTTTTCTTTGGATTTAAGGAAAGATTATGAAGCATATGTAAAAAAACTAAACGACGAAAATAAGCTTGCGGAGACCACAATTTCTAGACCATTTAATGTTGTTGCTACTTATAATGGAACTGAGATAGGTAATATTAATTACTCAGAAAGTGAATTAGAAGGAGAAAAAGGAAAGTTTCTTGTGGATTTTCCTATCTCAGCCAATGTTGATGGGAATCTTGAAATCAAAATTGACTTTTCAGGTAATGCATGGGGAATCCCTACAGAAGCCAACACAGATTTTACGATAGAGAGGGACGTAACCCCACTTACAGTTGTAGCTGAGTACTTAGATAAAAACGGAGAGTATCAACTTTTTGATCCGCTTCTTGAAGAACAATTATTTGAACAGGACACAAATATTAGATTTCGAATTATTGGAGAAGATTTTACATTAAATAATGTAGTAGTTAAACAAAAAAAGGATGAAGGAACTGAGGAAGAAATTCTATCAGACAAAAGTGTTTGGGATGTGGATGGAGAAACTGGAAATACCTTATCTCCAAATAAATTTATTAATGAAACAGGAAATTATATATTTACAGTTTCAGCGGTAGATAATATAGGGAATGTAACTAATGAAACATTTAAGGTTGCTTTACGAAAACAAGATCCAGAAATAAGTTTGCCAGAAACAAATTTCCCAGGTTTTTATTCAGGAAATGTGGAAGTAAAGGTTAACAATGATATAAAGATTAACGATGCATATGCGGATTTTGGAAATGGTAAAACAGAAAAATTATCAATTAAAAGAAAAACAGCATCGTTAGTAATAGCAGAAGAAGGTGTGTATAATTTAAAAATTATTGTTGAGGATAGGAAGGGCTCAAAAACATTAACAGTTAATAGTTTTACAATAGACACTACCCCGCCAGAATTGGCATTACCAAATGTAATTGATAATGGGGCATATAAAGAATTAACTAATATCAAGCTAGAAGAAACAGATAAAAATCTCGATTTAAGTAAAACTGAAGTAATAGTTACTGGTCCAGATAAAAATGAGAAACTCACGAATGATGATCTATATAAAGACTTGAGTTTTACTTCCGAGGGAGATTATAAGATTCAACTCATTGCACAAGATTTAGCAGGTAATACGACAAATACGCAACTACAATTTACTATTGATAAAACACCACCAGCACTTACTATTGAAGGTATCAAGGATGGAGGGTACTACAAACCAAATACAAGTGCGATAGTCTCGGTTGAAGATGTAACCCTTAATCCAGAAAATATAGATTTAGATATTTATAAAGGAGCAGAACAATATAACGACAATTTCAACCTAGTGTTTGAGAATGAAACTGAGATTAAAGTTGTAGCAAAACCGACTTTTACAGAAGCAGGAATATACAAGATATCTTTAAGTGCAACAGACCGTGCAGGAAATCAAATATCATATGAAAATCAACCAGTTACCATTACAATAGATGACATGAAGCCTCAAGTCTATGTAAAGAAACCTATAAAAGATGGAGAAAATACTACTTGGGAAGATGTTATTAATAGGGAAGTATTTAGTGGACCACAGAATTTAGAAGTATCAATTACTGATGATTATCTTGAAAGTGCTGAAGTAATTATTAACCAAAATGGTTCCGAAATCTCAAAATATAATCCTGAAATAAATGGGAATGTAGCAACGGTTCAACACGAATTTAAAGACGACGGGGTATACGACATTATCGTTACTAGTACTGATAAAGCAGGCAATAGTAATGATGAGTATAATTTGACAGTTATTATTGATAAAGATGAAAAACCATCTTTTGAAATTATAGGTGTTGAAAATGATCAACATTATAGTGAAACCGAGAAGGAAGTAACTTTTAAAGTTAAGGACTTTTCATTAAACCCAACACTGACAAAGTTAAAAATTACAAGGATAAATGGTTCGGAAAAAGAAGAAACAGAAGTTGGTTATGAAGATTGGTCATTTTTCGATCAAATTTTATGGTTGGTACGAGGGGAGTATGTTCACACGTTTAACAAAGAAGGGACATACACACTTCTGTTAGAATCAACCGATTATAATGGAAATACCAGTACCCAAACAATATTGTTTACGCTTGACTGGTCGCCTCCCGAGATAAAAATCGATACAGATATTAAGGACGGCTCTTACGTCCAAAAAGGCAAACAAGTTAGAATCAAAGTTAATGAACTAAACTACAAAACAAATAAAGTGGACGTTATTGTTACTAGAGATGGTGAAGGTTATAAGGAATTTGGAGAATGGAACAACGAAGTAGAGGGTTATGTTCTATCACACACATTTAATCAAGACGGAAATTACATTATTGAGGTAAATGCTGAAGATAAAGCTCTTAATCGTGCGGTTAAAAAGACATTAGAATTTACAGTAGATAATAAAGAACCTGAAATAGAGATTGTTGGAATAGATGAAGGTAGTTACTACAGTAATAGCCAAACAGCAACAATTAAAATTAAAGAGCTAAATTTTAACAAAGACTTGGTAAGTGTAGATATTAATGGATCCCAGTATAAAATTGATAAATGGATAAAATCTAAAGATAATATATATTCATATGATATTCCGTTTAACAATGATGGGGATTATATTTTAACTATCCATTCAAAAGATGATGCTACAAATAGTGCAGAAAAGAAAATCAAATTTACGATCGATAAGAACCCACCGGTAACGAAAATCAATGGTGTAGCTCACATGACGAATTATAAGTCTGATAGAAATGTAGAGTTTATAGCGAGCGATACAAATCTCGCTGGAACTTCATTACACGTGACTAAAAATGGTAAACCATTTGATGTGGGTTCACTTACGAAATCTGGTGGAACTGCAAGTTTAAATTATAATTTTAATGAAGAAGGCAGCTATGTCCTAAACTTCAATGCAACTGACAAATCGGGCAACAAAACAACACATGACGAAATTGCGTTCATCATCGACAAAACCAATCCGGTTGTGAAAATTGACGGTGTCGATCATCAGTCATTCAACCCAACTGGCAAGCGGGTAACCGTTTCTGTTGATGAGTTGAATTTTGGTACTAACTATGTGCTGCTGTCTGTAACAAAGGATGGCAAGGTATTTAACATCGGGACATGGCAAAACAAAAATAAGCTTTCAAGCCTAGGCTACAATTTTAATGATGATGGCTTGTACACAGTCGCGATTAGCGCAGAGGATAAAGCGGGTAACGGTCCAATTGCTGCGAACAAGACATTTACAATTGATACAACAAAACCGACTATCGAAATTACCGGTGTTGAAAATGCAGCACATTATAATGTCGATAAGCCAGTTAATGTAGTGATTCGTGATGTGAACCTTGATGTGAATCGGATTACCGTGACACGAAATGGTCGAGGATACAATGCAGGGGGATTTGCGGTAGCGAATCAAACAGCACGACTCAGCCATAATTTTAGTCAGGAAGGTGACTATGTCATCAACGTTGAAGCGATTGACAAGGCGGGCAACCAGTTCAGCAACCAGATTGCTTTTACAATCGATAAAACAGCTCCAGTTATCACACCTAAGTTTAAAGGTCAAAGCCGTGTGATCAAGGATGGCGAATATATTAATGAAGTATTCACACCGGAGTTTGCTCTTGACCAAGCTGACGATACCATTGTTTCCGTAACGATGAATGGTTCAAATGTGACAGACCGAATTCCAACGGCTTCACTTGAAATGACGTACAAATATAGTGTTCTTGCACGAGATAAGGCAGGAAATGAATCAACGATAGATATTAGTTTTATCCTTGATACGACTAGGCCGACGCTGAATATTACAGGGGTAATCGACGGGTTCTTCAACAAGAATCAAATGCCGACTGTTACCTATTCAGATCGCTATCTCGATACAAGTCGTACGAGAGTTACCTTAAATGGCCGCCCATTTGTGAACGGGTTGCAGTTAAGCGATGAGGGAGATTACATTTTAAAAGCCGAGATTTATGACTTGGCAAACAATGTGTCATCTCGAACAATCGTATTTACAATTGATAAAACAGCTCCAGTCATCAAATTTAAGGAAGCTATTTCAGAACAGTATTTCAAGGAAAGCTTGCTTCCAGAGCTGTTGATTGAGGATCTAAATGCGTATGATATCATTTCACAAACCTTGAATGGTCAGCCTTATAACTTAGGCGACCCAATTGAGGAAGAAGGAAAGCACGTGCTCTTCTTCGAGGTGAAGGATAAAGCAGGCAATATTCAGCAACTAAGTGTGGAGTTTATTATTGATAAAACGCCGCCGAAAGTGAATTTTGAGGGTGTGAAGAAAAACGAAACATATCGGGACCCGGTGACCCTTTCAATTAGTCTTGATAACCCAAGTGATTCACTTAAGTCTGTAAAAATCAACGGAGAACTCTTCACTGGCGATGTAAAAGAGGTAAACGGTACGAAAGTGGTTACTGTTACACTTTCTGATATCAATAAATACAAAGTTGAAGTGTTAGCTTTTGACGACGCAGGGAACGAAAATAATGAAATCGTTGAATTCGAAATCGTTGAAAAAAGCGTACTCGTTAAGTTTTACGAGAATAAAACGTTATTTGCGGGCACGATGGTCGGACTTGTCGGTGCTGCAGCAGCAGGTGCTGTGGCCCTCCGACGCAATATTATCCGCAGAAGAGATGAGAAGGATATGTAACAAAAATGTAGGCATTCGCTGTTGGGCGGATGCCTGTTTTCTATTATCACACTTTTCCTACTAAGAATAGGCCTATACATTAATTTGCTACATTATCAAAGCGACATTACATGGGATATTTTTGTAGTTGAATATGTGAAAAGTGGTAATGTACCCTTACAGTCAAGCCCCCGCAGAAGTGAGGGAATGAAAAAGCGTTAATCGTACCCTCATAGTCAAGCCCCCGCAGAAGTGAGGGAATAAAAAAGCGTTAATCGTACCCTCATAGTCAAACAACTGAAGGATTGGGGGTATGAAAAAGCGCTAATCGTACCCTCACAGTCAAGGGCTCGAAGGAGTGAGGGAATGAAAAAGCGTTAATCGTACCCTCATATTCAAGCACGGAAGAAGTGAGGGTATGAAAAAGTGTTAATCATACCCTCGCAGTCAAGCGACCATTGGAGTGAGGGTAAGTATAGTCAATAATTGTGCCCACGTAGGCAAATCATGCCTTAACATACGAGCAATGGCACGAAATGCTAGACACCGTTGGAGTAGTGGCTGCTTCAGTGGAGGTATAAAATCATAACCCGAAACCAAAGATGACTTTTACAGTCGTCTTTTTTAGTAGTAAATAGGAACTATTAACGCAACATAATATGAGTCTTAGTTCCTATTCCTTCCAATTTTATTATAATTTTTACCTTAAGTTTACAAGCTATTAACAGAGTACAGATAAGATTTACATGAAGGATAAAAATTGCGGGAGGAACGCGAGATGATTTTAGGGAAACGAGTGAGAAACAAGCTGAAAAAAGGATTGATTGTCCTTTTCACCCTTACCATTTTACTGTCCAATGTAAGTCTTGCATTAGGACCGAAAATGGTATTTGCGGAGGAAAAACAGTCGATCAATTCAGCACTGGAGACACAGAGCCAACAATCTGAAGATCTTGGGGAGGAATCGCCTCCACAAAAACCTACCGACCAGACTGAAACTGAGGCAATCGAAGAACCTGAAGCGCAGACAGACCCAGCGACTCAGGAACAGCCTAAAACCGAGGAAGAATCGCTAACTGAAGAGATGCCACAAACCCAAGAAGACACAACGACCGAAGAGGCACCACCAACTCAAGACGCAACAACTGAAAAAGATTCACCAACCCAAGACAACACAACAATTGAGGAGGAAACTCCGCCGGCACCAACTGGCGAGGCAACACAACCAACTGAAGTGAACACGGATCAGCTTCAACATCTTCTTATTACTGAAATATCACCGAACTCAAAGGGGGCTGGAACCGACTATTACGAGTATTTTGAGCTTTACAACAACACCAATCAACCGCAAACATTAACAAATTACACATTTACATATCGTTATACCGACACAGGGAAAGACTTGCTCTTTCAAATCCCGGCAACAACAATTGAACCGCAGGAAACATTAGTTTTTTGGTTTAATAATGGCAACAAAACACTAGCTGATTTTAACGCGAATTTTGGAACCAATTTACCTGAGGAAAAAGTCGTCCAGTTTACGGACACCTTCCCTGGGTTTGCAAATGGCGGCAACCGTGCAATCGTCATCAAAAATCACCAAGGAGCTGAAATCATTTCTGCTAGCTATCTAGCGGGGGAAACGGATAACGCAGGGGCTGTTGTCGAATATAAATATCCGCTTTCAGGAACGGAAATGGTGAAGCACCAAGTGCTCGCACAGCCAACTCCAGGTGATATTCAGCAAGCACAGGTTCCGGAAACTCCGGTTAATCTTCCGGATGTTCCTGAGGACACAGAAGCACCCGTGATTAAACATACACCTGTTACAAGCAGCAAGCCTTTGACGCCAGTTCAGATCGAGGCAAATGTAACAGATAACATCACTATCCCATCAGTGACGCTTTTTTATAAAAGCGGTGACACGAAGGATTTCACGGCGTTACCAATAAGTCCAAACAATGAAAACTATTCAGCAGAAATCCCGAATTTTCATGTATTTGAGGATATCACCTATTATCTCGAAGCAAGTGACGGTGTAAACACAGAAAAAACCGCTGAATACACGATTCAGGTCGTGCAGTCAGAGGTTGATTTTTCAAAAGTCCCGCCTTTGCTTATAACTGAGCTTGTCCCTGATTCAACGAATGTGGGGTCAGCTGATGGCTATGAATTCATCGAAATCTACAACAACAGCAGTGAAGACATTGATTTTAAAAATTATAAAATGTACTACAGATACGGTACAGACCCAGGAACCGATGTTGTCTGGCCGTCCGTCCCAGAGGATGTGGTGATTCCAGCAGGGGAAACGCTTGTCTTATGGATTATCAATACGCAAAACGGTGAGAAAACCGTCGCTGATTTTAACGCAAACTATGGCTCTAATTTGGTTGAAAACAAGAATATCGTTCGCATTTATAGCGATGGGATGGCAAATGGCAGCATGCGTGGACTAGTGATTGGAACGAACACACATAAAGAGATTTCGGTCGCTTATTACAATGATGAGCCGAACGTAGATGATACCTTTGCGAATAAGGGGATCGTCTATCTCTATCCAACGGATAAATCCACTCTTTCAAAAAAGGTGGGCATCCTGGATGCGACTCCAGGTAGAGTTGAAGGCTTCCAAGTACCAAGTCAGCCTGTCCAAATCGAAGCAGACACAGTCCCGCCAACGATTGACAATCTGACGAAAACCACAGAAGTGAACCAGAAGGATAATATCAATATTGTCGCAAACGTAACAGACGACAAGGAAGTCAAATCTGTTCGTTTGTACTATAAAATTGATCATCAGGATGAATACAGCGAGGGAATTTTACAAGAGAATTACGATGATCTCCTTTATCATCACACCATTTATTCACCTGATTTGATTGGACATAAGTATGTGGATTATTACTTTGTTGTTTCTGATGGAACAAATGAAGTAAAAAGTGAGAGCTATCGTGTAACCATTACAAATGATCTTGATGACTCAAGCCTGCGACTCAATCTAAAAGATGAAGAAATGCTTCGTGGGGAAAAAATCATCAAGGCGACTTCCGCAGTAGACACACCAGATAAAATGAAGCTGTTGATTGATGGCAAGGAAGTAACGGAGGGCATCTACCCGTCCCTTGAACACACGGCGTATTTTGCTTTTGAGGTAAATGGGCTGAATACGTATTTCCAAAACGCCGTTACGATGGGTGAAGAAGTTTTATATGTCATGGATAAAGATTGGCTCACACAATGGAAAACCTTCAGCATTCCAATCGAACCAGAGCGACTTCCAGTTGGCGATACGACGATAACCGTTCGTTCCGGCAATAAGGCATCACCATTTGATCTAGAATCCGCAGAAAACCGTGATGACTATGATCTACGAAATGTACGTCTAGTTCTTGCAGATGGAACGGTGATCAAGGACCCGAACTACAGTGATCCAGCACGGATCCTGAAAATGAACGACAATAATCCATTCGTTGATTTTACATTTACGATTACTGAACAGGAAGCACACTCGCTTACTTATAAGTGGGATACGACCTCTGTAAAAGATAAAAAGCACAAGGTCCTCGTTAAGGATGCAGATGAAGAAGTTAGCGCGGAGGTTTTAGTTGACAACACCGCACCTGATATAAAAACGAATTTGAAAAAGAAAGCATACAAAGGTGCTTTTATGATTGATGTTGATGTGAAGGATAAGCTTTCAGGGGTTGACCAAGTAACAGTCACCTTAGATGGCAAGGAAATTCAAGTTCCGTATGAAACAGCGTCCTCCAAGCTTGAGGGTGGGAAACATGAGCTTAAGGTTGTGGCAACGGACAAAGTAGGGAATCAAAAAGAAGAGGTTTTTCATTTTGAAGTTGCTGATGAAAATCCATTGAAGCCAGAGTTGGTCTCACCTAAAGCAAATGCTCAGGTTGACGGTGACCCGGTTTTACAGGTAAAAGTAAAAGACCCAACGAAGGATCAGTTAGATGTCACGTTTTATGAGGCGTATCAATACGATGTGAATTCAGGTGTAAAAGGTTTTAAAAATGCAGGGGACTTTGAGCCGCCGAAAGAAATGATTCCTGAAGGGGAAACAGCGTTTACGAATGAGGATAACTCACTAGTTTCAAAAGCAGATGGCAAGTATTTGGTATCTGATTCGGATACACAATTCCCTTATCATCGATTTGATGTGACAGTAGATGCGTCACTTGACGATAAAGACCGTATCGAGCTTTTATGGAAAGGGAATTCACTTGAGGGTAGAAAGGTTTCGATGTACGCCTGGAACCACCATACAGAAAAATGGACATTAATTGACGATAAGGTAGCGGGAAAAGAGGACTTTGAACTCACCGGTGAAGTTGGAGTGGGCGACTTTGTACGTGATTCGAAAATAAATGTAATTGTCCAAGATGAAATTCCAAGCTCACCAGATGAATATGACTATACCTTCGTTTGGATGTCGGATACACAATTTTATTCAGAGAGCTATCCGTATATTTTTGATCGACAAACAGAATGGATTGCCGAAATGAAGGAGAAGCTCAAAATTAAATATGTCTTTCATACCGGTGATTTAGTGAATAAATCATCACAGGACTACCAATGGAAGAACGCCGATAGAGCGATGAAGGTACTTGATGACAATAACATCCCATATGGATTTCTCGCAGGAAACCATGATGTGGATCAAGTGAGTAATGATTACTCCCAGTTCTATAAATATTTTGGGGAAAATCGATTTAAGGATAAACCTTATTACGGTGGTTCCTACCTTAATAATCGCGGTCATTATGATTTAATTTCAACGGGGGGCAATGATTATATTATGGTGTACCTCGGTTGGGGAATAACGGATGAAGGTATTCAGTGGGTAAATGATGTGCTAGCTGCACATCCGGATCGCAAGGCCATTTTAAGCTTCCACGAATACTTACTTGCGACAGGCACTAGACATCCATTAGGTGACAAGCTCTATAACGAAATTGTGGTTCCAAATAAAAATGTGATCATGGTGTTGAGTGGTCATTACCATGAGGCACAAACGTTAATAGATGAAATTGATGATAACGGAGATGGTGTACCAGATCGTACTGTGACCCAAATGCTAGCTGATTACCAGGCAGGACCTGAGGGTGGCCAAGGCTTTATGAGACTGTTACATTTTGATCAAGACAATAATCGCATTGTGGTTAATACGTATTCCCCTTATCTTGATGATTATTATTACTACAACCCAGATGCGTATCCTGAAAAAGATGAATTTGTAATTGATATGGATTTAGCACCAGTCACAAAACGAGTCGCAACCGATTACTTTTCAGTAAATGTCTACACGGGCCATGTAATCGGCACTGACAAGGCGAAAAGTGGAAAAATCGCTGAGGTAGTATGGAAAGGGTTAGAAAAAGGCCGTTCCTATTCATGGTACGCTGTAGCCGAAGATAAATACACGGGTCGAACAATTTCAGATATTTGGACTTTTCGTAAATAAACACGACGAAAAAAGAGTCTGAGATGGCTCTTTTTTCGCTTTCATGTTCATTTTTGTAATAATTATTCATACCTCGTTACAAACTAATCTTGTAGGTGTATATTTTGTTGCTTTACCACGTTATTTTGTTGGCGTTTACTTGCTTTTGAACCCATGATATACTGCCATAGGCTAATAAACGGAGGTATTTTCATGAATAGAAGAAAACGTCAGCACGAAGTACATCCAACACTTCAAAAGGTAAAGGAATACATATATATACTGCTTGGATCAGCCACGGTGGCTCTCGCTTTCAATCTGTTTTTATTACCGAACAGGGTAGCCTCTGGCGGTGTTAGTGGGATTAGCACGATCCTGTACTCCCTCTTTGGTTGGGAAGCTGCCTATGTTCAATGGGCTTTTAATATCCCTCTATTTATCGCAGGTGTCATTTTTCTTGGAAAGGTTTATGGTGCCCGAACGTTAATTGGCACTCTATTTCTACCATTTGTAGTTTACCTTTCGAGAAATATGGAACCTGTAACACTCGACCCATTGCTTGGTGCTTTATTCGGTGGGAGCGGAGTAGGCCTAGGACTCGGCATCACATTCCGGGGTAATGCGTCGACAGGCGGGACAGACCTTGCCGCTCAAATTGTTCACAAGTATACAGGAATCTCCCTAGGAAAATGTGTCGCCTTTATCGATGGTCTGATTGTGGTAACTGCTACGATTGTGTTCGATATTGAGAGTGGACTTTATGCATTGATTGGACTTTTTGTCACAAGCAAAACAATTGATTTGGTACAGGTTGGTCTAGGTAATTCAAAAATGGCTCTCATTATTACGAACCATCAGGATGAAGTGAGACAGGAGATTTTTGACAAATTGGACAGAGGGGTAACCAAGCTTTCGGGCTATGGGGGATACACCAATGATGAGCGTCCTATGCTACTGTGTGTGGTTGACCAAAAAGAGTTCACAAAATTGAAACAAGTGGTTCAAAGTGTTGATACAACTGCATTTGTCATCGTTATGGACGCTGCAGAGGTAGTAGGAGAGGGTTTTAAAAGAGCGTAAAAGGGGTATAATAGAAATTGTATAATGGAAAATTTTATTACAGGGGGTAAATTCTGTGAAACGTAAGCTATTTGGATTTTTACTAGGAACTGCGCTTGTTTTTGCTCTAGCAGCATGTGGTGGTGGGGACGACGACAATGCAGCTAACGAGCCAGCAGGCGATAACGGCGGTGCTACTGCTGTAAATGCAGAGGAAATCTACCAAAGAAACTGTGCTTCATGCCATGGTAAAGACCTAGCAGGTGCTGGAAATTTCCCAAATCTTCAACACGTGGGATCTAAATATTCTAAAGACGAAATTGCTGACATCATCGAAAATGGACGTGGCGCAATGCCAAAAGGGATCATTCAAGGTGAAGAAAAAGACGCAGTTGCTGAATGGCTAGCTGAGAAAAAATAATATTTTTAGTATGTAGGCCTTCCGGATGAACCGGAAGGCTTTTAATTTGGAAAAAGTATGTAAATTACATCCAGAGAATACCACATTCCTCACTACCAATATTTGCACATCCCCACTTGAATCCTATCTCTATCGCACCTTAACTACCATGAAATGAAAATGTAATATTTTTAGTCGTTTTTTGACGAATAATGATGTTATAATGAAAAAGGTAATGAAATCTAGTTGATTTTGTCTTATAATTTCTAGTTGCATAGCTTAAGAGGGGCGCAAGTATGTTCAGAAGGGACATGAGCGCTTCTATTTCCATTTAATAGATTACTAATTAGTCCACACAATATGTGATAGGTCTTAATACCCGAATAAGAGTGATAAAAAAACGATAATAGGTGATTCGTAATGATAGAAATGAAGGATGTCTATAAAAAGTATCCGAACGGCGTCATGGCCGTTAATGGAATAAATGTAAAAATCGATCAAGGTGAATTTGTGTATGTCGTTGGTCCAAGTGGAGCGGGGAAATCAACGTTTATTAAAATGATGTACCGCGAAGAGAAGCCAACTAAAGGATCAATCATCATAAATGGCATCGACCTTGCTAAATTAAAAGAAAAAAGAGTTCCCCTGTTACGGAGAAATATTGGGGTTGTATTCCAGGACTTCAAGCTTTTACCGCGATTGACTGTATACGAAAACGTAGCATTCGCACTTGAAGTAATTGAAGAAAACCCAAAGAATATCAAGAAGCGTGTGATGGACGTGCTTGAACTTGTTCGTCTTAAGCATAAAGCACGATTTTTACCAGATGAATTATCTGGTGGGGAACAGCAACGTGTGTCGATAGCACGTTCCATTGTAAACTCTCCAGGTGCGCTCATTGCGGACGAGCCTACTGGTAACCTTGACCCAGAAACATCATGGGAAATCATGAATATTTTTGAAGAAATCAATTTCCGTGGGACGACCATCATTATGGCAACGCACAACCGTGAAATTGTAAATACTGTTAAAAAACGTGTAATTGCGATTGAAAGTGGAAAAATTGCGCGTGATGAAGTAAGGGGTGATTACGGCTATGAAGCTTAACACACTCCGCCGTCACTTTAGAGAAAGTTCAAAAAACCTCGGGCGTAATGGATGGATGACATTCGCATCTGTCAGCGCCGTGACCGTAACCCTCCTCCTTGTAGGTGTATTTTTAGTCATCATGATGAACTTAAACAGCATGGCGACATCACTTGAAAAAGATGTCCGTATCAGTGTACTCACAGACTTAACGTCAACAAAGGAACAACAAGATGCCTTAAAAGCGCAAATTGTAAACATACCTGAAGTTTCAGAAGTGACATTTTCATCTAAAGAACAAGAACTTGAAGAAATGATTGAAAGCTTTGGTGAAGACGGCAAAGTTTTTCAATTATACGAGCAAAGCAACCCACTTCGTGATGTGTTCGTTGTAAAAACAAAGAAACCACAAGATATCATGAAGGTTTCCGATCAGATTGAGAAAATGGAATATGTCTATAGTGTAAATTATGGGAAAGGCAAGGTCGAAAAGATTTTTAGTACCGTTGGCGTTTCACGTAACGTTGGAATCGGGCTCATCATTGGTCTTCTTTTCACCGCCATGTTCTTAATTTCAAATACAATTAAAATAACGATTTTTGCAAGACAAAGAGAAATTGAGATTATGAAGCTAGTTGGGGCAACAAATGCGTTTATTCGCTGGCCATTTTTCCTAGAAGGCTTGTTCCTTGGAATTCTTGGTTCCATCATTCCAATTGGGATCATCCTCGGATTCTATAATTTCTTATATGATTTGATTCAACCACAATTGAGTGGTACATTCCTCGAGCTATTGCCATTTAATCCATTTGCATTCCAAGTAACGGGGCTGCTGCTTCTTATTGGGGCATTTATCGGTGTATGGGGAAGCTTAATGTCCGTTCGAAAGTTCTTAAAAGTATAAGTAAAAGCACACCTTATTGGGTGTGCTTTTTTGCGCTTTGGATCCATTCTATCCCGCAAGAATGGTTTTGGTATTCTTTAGTTTCATCCCGCATTTGCAGCTTGTGCTATGTTTGAGAATTTTGATTTCCGTTTTACATATTGGACATATTTGTTTTGGCATCTTAATCATCACCTTCTTTTCTCTGACACGATTGACAAAGTCCGTACACTTCCATCTGATGTGAGTTTATTTTAAACTGGGTAAGCTTGTTCGCAACATCCTCAATTTGAGTAAGCGTCGGGTAGTTAAAATCAATAATATCCCCACATGCTTCACATAAAATATGGTAGTGATTTGGTTGATTGGTAAGCTCATATTTGCTCAATCCATTGCCATATGGCAGTTCTTTTAAAATTCGTAGTGAAACAAACAGTTTGACATTGTTATAAATGGTGGCAAGGCTAATATGTGGGATTTGACGATGAATCTCCTCCACAGTTGGATGGCCTTTTAAGGAAAGGATCGTCTGTAAGATTAATGTTCGTTGAGGTGTAATGCGTAATCCGCGTTCTTTTAAAAAGGGTATGAGTTCTTGCATGAGTAACAACCTCTTTTATTGATTTTTAAAAGAATAGGTATCCGAATAGAGGATACCTATACTATGTGAGAATAAAATGAAACGAAACTTATTTTGCTACAACTTCACCAGGTACTGTTAGTCCAAGACCTTCTGCGATACGGGTTCCGTATTCTGGGTCAGCCTTGTAGAAGTGGCTGATCTGACGAAGCTTGATTTCCTCTAACTCCACTGGCTTCATTGAAGCCACTATTGTGTCAATAAGACGGGTACGCTCTTCCTCGCTCATTAAGCGGTAAAGGTCACCAGCTTGTGTGTAGTGATCATCTTGATCATAAGCTACACTGTCCGCAATGCCTTCAACAGGGAATGCGTGCAGTTTCGCTTCTGGCGCTTCTTTTGGACCACTAAAGCTATTAGGCTCGTAATATACTGAGCTACCACCGTTGTTATCAAAGCGCATTTGACCGTCGCGTTGATAGTTGTTCACGTCCACTCTTGCACGGTTAATTGGTAATGCTTGATGGTTCGCACCAACGCGGTAGCGATGTGCATCGTGGTATGCAAACAGACGACCTTGAAGCATTTTGTCAGGTGATACATCAACACCAGGTACTAAAGTTCCAGGAGAGAATGTCGCTTGTTCAACCTCTGCAAAATAGTTTTCAGGGTTGCGATTTAATACCATGCGGCCCACTTCAATTAGCGGATAGTCTTTTTGTGACCATACTTTCGTGACATCGAATGGATCGAAACGGTATGTATTCGCATCCTCCAATGGCATGATTTGCACGTAAAGCTTCCAAGCAGGGAAGTCCCCTTTTTCAATCGCATTGAACAAATCCTCTGTATGATAATCCGGATTTTCTCCAGCAAGTTTTGTTGCAACCTCGTTCGTTAAGCACTTCACACCTTGCTCAGTGCGGAAATGGTACTTAATCCAAACGCCTTCACCATCCGCATTTGTCCACTTAAAGGTATGGCTTCCATATCCATGCATATGACGCCATGTTGCAGGAATCCCACGATCCCCCATTAACCAAGTTACTTGGTGTAGAGACTCAGGAGAATGAGACCAGAAATCCCATACTGCTGTTGGGTTCTTTAAGTGTGTTTGGGGATGGCGCTTTTGTGTATGGATAAAATCAGGAAACTTAATCGCATCACGAATAAAGAAAATTGGAGTATTGTTTCCAACGATGTCGTAATTTCCTTCTTCTGTATAGAATTTAACAGCAAAACCACGTGGATCACGCGCTGTATCAGCAGAGCCATTTTCCCCAGCAACTGTTGAGAAACGGATAAATAAAGGAGTGCGATTGCCAATTCCATTAAAAAGCTTTGCTTTTGTATATGTAGATACATCATTCGTTACTTCAAAATAACCGTGTGCTCCACTACCTTTCGCGTGAACAACACGTTCAGGTACACGTTCTCTATTAAAATGCGCTAATTTTTCTAGCAGGTGTACGTCCTGGATTAGTACTGGTCCTCTTGAGCCAGCTGTGATTGAGTTTTGGTTATCTCCAACTGGAGCTCCCCAACTTGTTGTTAATTTATTAGTAGTCAACTAGATCACCTCTTGGGAGTATTTTTGAATATGTATATTATAATAGCATCTATAAAATAAAAATCAATACCTTTTTATAATAATTATAATCTAGGGTAAATTCACAATCTAAAACAACGATAAATAGGTGTATAATACCGATATTCCGCTTAATAACTATGCTTTTTTCTAGTTGATTTTTATTTAGTGAAATCTACTTATTTTCAATTATAACTTTTTTTGAGTTGTATTTGAGAATCAAAAGCTACTATCTTTCTCCCATTACATAGAAAAAGGAACAATTGGAAATAATTACGTTGATATTTGAATTTAGGAGGGAATAAGACATGAAGGATAATCAGCATCATGGAAACGTAGAAGGAGTGGGAGGACCTCACGATGACCGCTTAGGCACTGGGGAATCTGCTGATTCGTTAACAAATAGGCAGGGACACCCGGTTACGGATAATCAAAATATCCGAACGGTTGGGAATCGTGGACCTTCCACATTAGAGAATTATGATTTTATTGAAAAAATTTCGCATTTTGACCGTGAACGAGTTCCAGAACGGGTGGTTCACGCAAGAGGGGCAGGGGCGCATGGATATTTTGAAGCGTACGGCAAGGTTGGAGACGAGCCAATTTCTAAGTATACTCGCGCCAAGCTCTTTCAAGAAGCAGGTAAAAAGACTCCGGTTTTTGTGCGTTTTTCAACGGTTGCAGGTGCAATGGAATCTCCAGAAACCGCACGAGATCCGCGCGGGTTTGCAGTCAAATTTTACACGGAGGATGGGAACTGGGATTTGGTCGGCAATAATCTAAAAATCTTTTTCATCCGTGATGCGATGAAGTTCCCTGATATGATTCATGCGTTTAAGCCCGACCCGGTCTCTAATCTATCAAACCCTGAAAGAATGTTTGACTTTTTAGCTAGAACCCCTGAAGCCACACATATGGTAACCTTCTTGTTTTCGCCATGGGGAATTCCGGCGAACTACCGACAAATGCAGGGATCTGGTGTTAATACATATAAATGGGTGAATAAAGATGGAGAGGCGGTATTGGTAAAATACCACTGGGAGCCATTAAAACAAGGAATCAAAAACTTAACGCAAAAGGAAGCCAATGAAATTCAAGCAACAAATGTAAGCCATGCAACCCAGGATTTATACGAAGCAATTGAGCGTGGCGATTACCCAGAATGGGAGCTTTGTGTTCAAATCATGAGCGACGAGTATCATCCTGAACTTGATTTTGATCCGCTTGATGATACAAAGCTATGGCCAACAGATAAGTTTCCATTTTTAAAGGTTGGTAAAATGGTGTTAAATAAGAACCCTGAGAATTATTTTAACGAAGTCGAGCAAGCGGCCTTTGGAACAGGTGTACTCGTGGATGGACTTGATTTTTCTGATGATAAAATGCTCCAGGGAAGAACATTCTCATATTCAGATACGCAGCGTTATCGTGTCGGATCGAACTACTTACAGTTGCCAATTAATGCACCGAAAAAGCGTGTTGCGACAAATCAGCGCGGTGGCCAAATGTCCTACCAGGTGGATGTACCCCCGAGCGGAAATCCACATATTAATTATGAACCGTCCATGCTTGGTGGATTGAAGGAAGCGAGACAAGAGGGGAAGATTCATGAGCCTCAATACAATGATAAGCTAGTGCGTGAAAAAATTGACCGCCCTAACGATTTTGGACAAGCAGGTGAGACGTATCGCAGCTTTTCAGATGCCGAGAGGGAGGAACTCATCGGTAATCTGGTGGACAACTTAAAGGTTTGCCACCCAGATATTCAAAACAAAATGATAGAGTATTTCACAAATGCCGACGAGGATTACGGTCGACGTGTAAGAGAGGGTCTAGCCAATGCTGCAGACACTACCAATACAAGCTCTGCAGCAGCAAATGAAGCAGTCGAAAAATCGAAAAACATGGGCCAAAAAACAGACGGATATTAAAAAGAAAGCATCGATCTTCTTGGAGGATCGATGCTTTGTTTTTGATACCTTGGGTGTATAACTTTCCGGAATCTCTAGGCATAACGAGGATTGGCATAATATAGGCCAAGCATCATAAAGTTTTGTCGCTTTCTAATTGTGACAAAATTTCGACATCTTAAGGGTGTTATGGTATGAACCTGCTGATAGAATGAATGTGAAAGCGTAATCAAAAAGATTTTAGGGGGAGATTCAATGAAGCGGTTTTTAAGTTTGATATTTGCAGTTGTTATGATTTCTTCAATGTTTTTAGCCGGATGTAGTGATTCATCGGGTACAGAGTCGAAAGAAGATTCTAAGGGTGGTAAGAAGCTAACGGTTGCCACAGTTAATAACCCAGACATGAAAATTATGCAAAAAATGACGGAACAGTACTTTGAAAAAGAATCTGGAATTGATGTTGAATTTGTTGTGTTACCTGAAAATGATTTACGTAAAAAAGTAACGGAAGATGTTGCTCTTGGTGCCGGACAATTCGACGTAGTTACAATTGGTACGTATGATGCTCCAATTTGGGCAAAGAATGGCTGGATTGATCCATTAACTCCAAAGTTTGATGAAATGAAAGAAGAAGAAAAGGCAGCATATGATCTTGACGATATTTTCCAATCATTAAAAGATGCCCTTTCCTATGATGATAACCTTTATGCTCTTCCTTTCTATGGCGAAAGCAGCTTGCTTTACTATAATAAAGAAATATTTGAACAAGCAGGAGTTGAATTGCCATTAACACCTACTTGGGATGAAGTGGCTGAGGTTGCAAGAACGATTAAAGACAAGACAGGACAGCCGGGTATCATCATTAGAGGACTTCCTGGATGGGGAGAAATGTTTGCACCTTTAAATACGATCATTAATGCCTTTGGTGGTTCTTGGTATGACATGGATTGGAATGCACAGCTTGATAATGACAATACGAAAAAAGCGGTGCAATTCTATGTAGATCTTTTACATGATGCGGGGCAGCCTGGTGCAACAAGTACAGGTTTCACTGAGGCATTAACATTAATGTCAACTGGTAAAGCGGCAATGTGGTATGATGCATCAGTTGCAGCAGGGTTTTTAAATAATCCTGATGATTCTCAAGTAGTTGGGAAAATCGGTTATACATTTGCTCCAAAGCAAGCGAAAGATAATAATGGTTGGTTATGGGCTTGGTCTTTAGCAATTGAGTCAGCAAGTAAAAATAAAGATGCTGCATTGGAATTTATTACTTGGGCGACAAGCAAAGAATATATTGAAAAAGTGGGCGAAACAGAAGGTTGGGTGGTTGCTCCTTCAGGAACTCGCCACTCTACTTATGAGAATCCGAATTATAAGGAAGCAGCTCCATTCTCAGATATGGTGTTAGAAGCCATGGAAAAAGCAGATTATGAAAATCCTACAGTAGATCCAGTTCCTTATAAAGGAATCCAGTATGTTTCAATCCCTGAATTTCAGCAACTGGGTACTGAAGTCAGTCAACTGATTGCTGCAGCAATTGCGGAACAAAAAACAGTAGATGAGGCTATGAAAGAAGCCCAAAAATTAGCTGAAAAAGTCGCTGTAGACGGTGGATATAAGAAATAATTCATAGATTACGTTTGAGAGGAGGGAGGTCTGTACTCCCTCCTCTACAAAATAAATTGTCTACGTAGGTTAATCAGGATTTGGGTACCAAGCCTGAAATTCAGTGAAAAACGAGGAGGGGAACGATGAAACCAGAAGGGGTTATCCAACCAAATTCAAAACTCAACGCAAGTTCACGGCCGAAAAGGAGGTCCCTTAATAAGCATCCAATAAAAAGATTGCTATTGCCAAGTATTATTTATCTTGCAGTCATTACTCAGGTGCCTTTCATTATAACAATCTATTATAGTTTTCATGAGTGGAATCTTATGAGACCAGACCAAGGTACTAAATTTGCTGGATTCTCTAATTTTAGAAAGGTATTATTAGACCCGTCTTTTTATCAAGTCTTAAAAAATACAATTCTATTAACGCTATCCGTTCTTATTATTTGTTTTATATGCGGGCTATTGTTAGCTCTATTAATGAATCGTAATTTCTTCGGAAAAGGTATTATAAGGACAATGTTGGTTTCCCCGTTTTTTATCATGCCAACTGTATCGGCAATCATTTGGAAAACAATGGTGTTTAACCCTAACTTCGGATTTTCGGCTTATTTTGCTGATGCCTTTGGGGGAAAGGCGGTGGACTGGCTTTCTCATCATCCATTAATGGCTATCATTCTTATTGTCTCTTGGATGTGGATACCATTTTTTATGCTTATTTTATTAGCTGGATTACAGTCACTACCGAGTGAGTTAATTGAAGCGGCACAGTTGGATGGTGCAAATAAATTGAAACAATTCCTCCATGTGACGATTCCTCACTTAGTAAGGTATATCGAAGTAGTTATCTTGCTAGGACTTATGTTTATTCTTCAAGTATTCGGTGAAATTTATGTCACGACATCAGGTGGACCAGGTTTTGCTTCTACCAACCTTTCATTCTTAGTTTATCGTGTTGGTTTTCAGGGGTGGAATGTCGGTGAGGCTACAGCTATAGGTGTCATAACAGTAATTTTAACGATAATCATGATGACACTCATGATTAAAGTATTACGTCGTACGTTCAAGGGGGAACTATCATGAAAAAAGTCGTATCAGGTGGACTGACTTTATTCACCTACGTGATCGCGTTTCTCTTTTTCTTCCCGATTTTATGGATTTTTATTACAGGGTTTAAAAGTGAAGGTGATGCGGTTATAATCCCACCCACTTTCATCTTTAAACCAACATTAGAAAACTACGCATTGATTTGGAATTTGGGTGTAAGCGACTTTATGATCAATTCAGTAATTGTAACCGGCGTTTCAACAATCATTGCGTTAGCTTTAGGTGTTCCTGCTGCTTATGCGCTTTCGATGTATAAAGTAAAAAATGGGGATAATCTATTATTCTGGTTTATTTCGACCCGCTTCCTACCAGTTGCAGGGGTAATAATTCCCTTATATTTAATCTTTAAAAATTTGAATTTATTAGACTCTATAGTAGGGTTAATCATTCTATACTCTGCGATGAATGTTCCATTGGTTATCTGGATGATGCGTTCATTCTTTAATGACATTTCATACGAAATTATTGAGGCAACACAAATTGATGGTGCATCAGGATTACAATGCTTTTTTAAGGTTGTACTACCACTTGTAAAACCCGGCTTGATTTCGACGGCGCTCCTTTCCATGGTATTTGCTTGGAATGAGTTTTTCTTTGCAGTTAGTATGAGTTACACAAACGCCTCTACGCTTCCAGTTTATATGTCATCTTTCATGACCCAAGAAGGTTTGTTCTGGGCCAAAATGTCAGCGGCAGCAACGATATCCATTTTGCCTGTATTAATTTTGGGATGGTTTACACAAAAACAATTAGTAAGAGGCTTAACAATGGGAGCTGTCAAGGGATAAAGAATACAAAAAGGAGTGAGAACCAATGTCATCAATGATGAAGGCGGCTGTCTTAGAAAAGCCATTTGTGATGGAAGTAAAAGATGTGGTTATTCCGGAGCCTAAAGATAATGAAGCCCTTATTAAGGTTTATTGTATAGGCATTTGTGGGTCAGACGTTCACTATTATGAGTATGGGAAAATTGGACGATATGAAGTAAAAGAGCCAATCATCTTAGGTCATGAGTTAGCAGGAGTTGTTGTAAAAGTAGGGAAAGACATAACGGAGGTAAAAGTGGGTGACCGTGTCGCTGTTGAGCCTGGTGTTACGTGCGGAAAATGCCATTTTTGCAAGTCTGGTCGTTATAATCTTTGTCCAGATGTTGCCTTTATGGCGACTCCTCCAGTTGACGGAGCGTGGGCGGAGTATGTATGTGTTCGAAGTGATTTCCTATTCAAGCTTCCAGACGAAATGAGCTTTGAAGAGGGAGCATTATTAGAACCATTATCCGTTGGTCTCCACGCGATGAAACGAGGAAAGGTCGGACCGCAGGATCGGGTGTTTGTAACGGGGCTAGGTCCGATTGGATTATTAACCATACAGGCAGCGAAAATGTTTGGCGTATCGGAAATTTATGCAAGTGATATCGTGCCATATCGCCAAGAGCTAGCTAAGGAAATGGGTGTAACAGCCGTTATCAATCCGCAAAGTGAAAATGTTCATGACAAACTAGAAGAATTGACGAATGATAAGGGTATTGATGTCATCATCGAAACCTCTGGAAACGCTAGGGTGATATCGGATACTGTGAAACAAGTAAATCGCGGCGGAAGAATCGTTTTGGTAGGGTTACCGGTAACAAGTGATATTCCGATTGATATACCTCACTTAATTGATTCTGAAATTGATGTATATGGTGTATTCCGATATGCGAATACTTACCCTGCTGCGATTCAAGCATTAAGACATTCAAATTTAAATATTGAGAAAATTATTACACATAAATATTCTCTCGTCGATATCAAAGAAGCCGTTGAAATTGCTAGAACTCAAAAAAATGCAAGTTTAAAAGTTATGATCTATCCAGATGGAGGGGAAGTAAAATGAAGGCATTAGTTATCGAAAAACCATATAAAGCTGTTATAAAAGAAGTTTCATATCCCAAACCGGGTCCTAACGAGGTGACGATTAAAGTTAGGAATGTTGGGATTTGCGGGACTGATGTTCACATTTTTAAAGGAGAGTTCCTCTCACCATATCCCATCATTCCAGGGCATGAATTTTCTGGTGTTATTTATGAGGTTGGGGAAAATGTTACATCATTCAAAGTAGGAGATCGAGTAACTGCAGATCCTTCCCTTTTTTGTGGACACTGTGAATTTTGCTTAACGAGTAGAGGGAACCAATGTGAAAATTGGGGCGCATTAGGGAATACAGTTGATGGCAGCATGGCGGAGTACGTCAAAATTCCATTTAATAACGTTGTGGAGGTTCCCGATTCGATGTCTTTTGCAGAAGCGGCATTTGTCGAACCGATGGCCTGTGTTGTGCATGGGATGAATCGACTTCAACTCCAAGTTGGCGACCGTGTTCTTTTATTTGGTGCAGGGGCAATGGGTCAGCAATTGGTTCAATCGGTAAAAATGGCCGGAGCATCTGAACTTGTCGTTGTTGATGTATCACAGGATAAATTAAACATGGCAATGGAGTGGGGCGCTACAAAAGGGGTATTAAGTCAAGACATTGAGGAAGAATTAGGTCCCAAAAATTATCCACATGGCTTTGATGTTGTAATTGATGCTACAGGAATCCCACAAGTTATAGAACAAGCTTTCAATTATTTGGGGAAGACTGCTAAGTATTTGCAGTTTGGGGTAACAGCACAAGATGCGCAAATAAGTGTAAGTCCATTTAAACTATACAATAAAGATTGGACGTTGATTGGTTCGATGGCTATCAACCATACTTTTATACCAGCTTTTCATTGGATTAAAGAAGGGCGTATAAAACTGAACCATTTAATTTCAAAAGAGATTTCATTAGAAGAAACGATAGCGTTTTTCGAAGGACCAAGAGATCCCGATACGTTAAAGGTTCAAATTAAATTGTAAAACAACTTTTCTACAAAGAGTACTAATTAAGCCACAAATGTGGCTTTTTCATTTTTTGGATTGGGATTGTTGAAGAACGGAAAACAGGAAACTCAATATGGAACATAGAGCGAACCTATGAACAGCCAAGACCTTACACCCAAATATCCACTTTATAAGAAAAGCATATGGTATAATTTGATTCAAAAAGAACTGTTTGAAAGCGGTTAAAAGTTTGATAGGGGGGGTGCTTTTGTATAGACAGTCTTTTTATCATACCTCAATCGTTATCATTATTTTGATCTTATTATCTAGTTGTTCACACTCGTTAGATAAAAGAGATTACAAGATTGATAGTGAACAACAAGTGAATCCTAAGATTTTAGTTCATGCGCCTTTCGAAGGATGGGTAGCGGGTCTTCCAAAAATCGAAGCCCCGGAAGGTTTTAATTGGCGGCAATTTGAAGGGGTGAAACTGAACATGATATCTGAAAACACACCTCCCTCTGCCGCACTAGCTGCACAAATTAATAAATTTGAAGAAGTGACAGGGATAAGCGTAAAGATAGAGCAAGAAGACCTTCCTACAATTATCGAAAAAGTAGGTTTGGATTTTAATGCAAGATCGGGTAACTATCAGATTATTTATGCAGACCCTTTTCAGATTCTTGCTAAATACCCAGAGAATTTTGTGGACCTTACTAGTTTTAATCGAGATCCTACATTGCCCCATATTCCGGGAGGTGTAGAGGATTTCATTCAAAATCAGCTTGATGTTGTTGGGTACATTGAAAATAGAGACAAGCTCTTAGCATTGCCGTTTGATGCTCCAACTATGTTACTTGCGTACCGTAAGGATGTGTTTAGTAAGTATAAAGAAGCGTTTATCAATGAAAATGGATACGACTGGACGCCGGGACCTGATTTTACGTGGCAGCAATATTACGAAGTTGGCAAATGGATTAATGAAAAAATTGAGGAAGGGAGTATTACTGAAGTTAAGTATGGGATTGGTCATCAAGCTAAAAGACATGACTCGTTGATGAATGATTTTAGTAATATTCTTGCTGCAAATGGTGGTGACTATCTTGTTAGACCCAATCCAAATCTCCTTGGAACGACAAAACCCGGTAAATCTGCTATGACTACCGATATAGCAATTGAATCAGCCGAATTTTATAAACGATTGCTCAAGATTGCAGATCCTGAAAGCACTTCATATGATTGGTATGAATCAGCCGAAGCTTTTGCAGCTGGAAGATTTGCCATATCACCACAATGGCATGAGTATTCTTCGATATTTGAAAATAAAGGAAAATCTAAAATAGCTGGGAATGTAGGGTGGACCATTCTGCCTAAAGGAGAAGTCCGGCATGCCAATTCGTTTGGTGGAACGGGAATTGGAATTAATCGATTTGCTACGGATCATGAGCAAAAAGCAGCTTGGCTATTTTTGGTTTGGGCGACCTCCCCACAATTACAATATATGATTTTACAATCTGACCTCGGAGGATCCACACCTACACGATATTCTGTTTATCAGCTGCCCGATGTAAAAAATGGGATGGAGTACGGTACACCTGAATCAAAGCAAATGCCCAATTTAATGCCCATGAAAGCTACATTTGAGGCGTGGAAGAATGAGAATATCTATATGCGACCTAAGATACCACAATGGCAGCAAGTCGATACATTTATTTTTACTGAACTATCAAAAATGATTGCTGGAAAACAAAATCCAAAGGAAACAACTATAGAAATTTCGAAAAAAAGTAACAAAGCTACTGATAATGATTAAGTCGAGAGGATCGATAGAAGATGTTACCAATACTGAATTCACGTCAAAAAGAGTTGTTGAGAACATTACTAATCGCCAATAAGCCTGTACCATACAAAGAGCTGTCAGAGATGTTCAAGGTGAGCACGAGGACTATTCAAAGAGAAATGAACGCACTAAAATCCATCCTCGATGATTATGACTTAAAAATTGGAAGAAAAATCGGTTCAGGGCTTGAGTTAAAAGGACGAAAAGAGGAGAAGGAAAAGGTAAAAAAACTCATAGAAGAGACGAAAACTTTATCTGCTTATTCTCCAGAAGAACGCCAAGAAGGTATTACCTATGATTTATTGTTATCGAAGGAACCCATTAAGCAATATGTATTCGGCAAAAAATATGGGGTGACTGAAGCGACGATTAGCTATGACCTAGACAAAGTAAGTGCTTGGTTTTCAAAAGGTGAGGTCACACTTATTCGGTCCCCTGGAATTGGCATTTTTATCGACGGGACGGAGCAACAGCGAAGAACGCTTTTATCACGGTTGCTCCATAAGGATATAACATTTGAAGAGTGGCTAGAGCTTTTTCATGGCAGAAAGAATGTAGAAGCTTTACAAGGGAAATTAGGAGTAGTGATAAGAAATAGATTATTAAAGATTGTTCAAACCGATAAAATCCTTGATGTTGAGCGGGTTGTGCATCAAGTCCTAGAGAAACAACCGGATATCGAACTCACTGATCGCAACTATGTGAATCTAATCGTACATTTAATACTCGCGTTGGAGAGAACTCAAAGTGGAGAAGTCATTGAAGAGCCACAAATCATTCAAGACGTAGTAGTAGATAGTGAAATGTATTCTATAGCTGAACAAATTGTAACACAGTTAGAAAAGGAAATTTCGATCACAATCCCTAAAATTGAGGTGAGTTATATTTACCTCCATTTGGTAGGCGCTAGGTTAGCGAAAGGGAAAAAGGTTATGAACGACGATGGCAGTGAAGAATTTACGTGGATCGAATTAACAAAAAGTTTTATTCGTGCCGTAGAACATTTTCTTGAAGAATCCTTTGCAGGAGATGAATTACTTTCCGAAGGATTGGTTTCGCATTTTGCCCCATCACTTAACCGTTTAAAGCATGGTCTTCAAATACATAATCCAATGCTGAAAAAAATTAAAGAACGGTATCCGGACATTTATACTGCTTGTCAAAAGGCATGTGAGTTATTGTCAGAGAAAACTGGATTCGCAATACCCGACGATGAAGTTGGATACTTAGCAATGCACATAGGAGCTGCCCTGATTCGGAGAAAGAATTTGGTGAAAAAAGAATTCAAAGCCATTGTGGTTTGTGCGAGTGGCCTTGGTACATCAACATATTTGGCATCGAGAATCCGTAATGAAATGCCAAACATTCATGTCGAGGCGGTCATTTCAATGAATCAGCTTGATAGAATCTTAAAGGAACAAGAAGGTATTGATATTGTGATTTCAACGGTGAATTTATCAAATGTTCATAATGAAAATATCGTTATTGTAAGTCCGTTTCTGAAGGAGGAAGACATAGCTAGAATTCAAGTAAGCCTTACAAATGTCGGAGAACAGAAGTTTTCTCGGAAAAATGTAGAAGTACCTCATTTGCTGTCCTCATCACTGATGTCTCTTGCCAAATACGGGGAAGCCATCATGCAGATTTTACGAAATTTACAGATTTACGATAATGTAAATGAAACACCTCTCGTCTTACCAAGTATTTTGAATCATATAAGGGATGTCGAAGTCGTAAAAGAACTTGAGACACTTTTTACCGATTTAGAAAAACGTGAAAGGCAAGGAGGATTTGTTCTAGGGGATTTGGCAATGATTCACGCAAAGACTGAGGGAGTTAAACAATTACTTGTTGTTATTTTCCGACTGGAAAAAATGGTTCCATGGAAAATTGATGAAGAAGAACAACCAATCAAAACAGTCATTTTATTAACTGCACCAAAACATGCACCAAAAGAACATATTGAAATGATAAGCGAGATTAGTGCCATGTTTGTAGACGAGACATTTGTAAACGTTTTATCATCCGCTGAGTCTGATGTCGTGATCAATACAATCGAGGAAGTATTATCAAAAGCATACGAGGTAAAAGCGGCACGTGCCCTAAAGGAGTCCAAGGGTAAATGAAAAAATTGGGTCAATTATTGAGCGCGATGGTGTATCAGAATATCTCTGTCATTATTGCAGTTGGAATTATTCATGGAATCTTTGGGATTTACGGATGGTGGTATAATGATCGGATTTTACTGATAGTCGATCCTGTTTATAGTACTCTTTTACCTGTTTTATTAGGTTACACAGGTGGAAGATTAATAGGAGGACAACGTGGAGCTGTGGTCGCCGCCATTGTGACATATGGGTTAACTTTAGCAAGTTCTACCCCAGCAATACTAGGTGCAATGATCATTGGTCCTTTGACGGGCTGGATGATCAAAAAGGTCGATCATTTTATAAAAAAGAGGCTTCCCGGTGTCGGATACGAATTGCTTATAGGAAATGTTCTTGCATCCATAATTGCCATTATCCTTACAATTGTATGCTTTCTATATGTAGGGCAAACACTTTCTATGGGAGTGCAATGGTCTACAAAATTATTAGAAGCTGTTATTTATTCCGGGTGGCTCCCCCTAGTATCAGTCATCATTGAACCAGCGAAGGTTTTCTTCTTTAATAATATTATCAATTTTGGTATTTTGGGTCCGCTTGGAATCCAACAAGCAAAAGAGTTAGGAAAGTCAATCTTTTTCTTGTTAGAAAGTAACCCGGGGCCTGGTTTGGGGATTCTTCTTGCCTATTGGTTAAAAACAAGGAACGAACAAAGAGATGGAGCCAAAATAGCTTCTGCCATTCACTTTTTTGGAGGAATACATGAAGTATATTTTCCATATGTACTAATGAAGCCTCAGCTTATCATTTCACTAATATTAGGTGGGATGGCTGGAGTGCTAACCTTTCAGATTTTCGATGTCGGTCTTGTGGCTCTTCCTTCACCGGGGAGCATCTTCCTGTTTATCGGACTTGCACCAAAGGAGGATATGTTTTTTATTCTTTTAGGTGTGGTCCTTTCAGCACTTATATCTTTTCTATTTAGCATCCTTCTGTTAAAACAGATTTCTGATTCTCCGACCGAAGAGGAAAATAGGGAAACAATTATTGAGTTTTACCGTTTGGAAAGAGATGAGAGACTAGTCAAAAGTAAAATGATGGAGAGAACTAGTCAGTTCCCTATGAAAAGGAAAAGTGAAGAAGTGGAAGAAACGTTAAAAAGGGTAAAAAAGATCGAAAAAGTCTTTTTTGTTTGTGAAGCGGGGATGGGTTCAAGTGCCATGGGAGCTGCTATGTTAAGAAGGAAGCTCGGACAGGTTAATCTGGTGGTCGATGTAGGTAATTCATCTATTGATGAGATTCCTTACGATGTGGATCTAGTTATTTGCCATCAGAAACTCCTGTCTACTGTTCAACAGGCAGTACCTAATAAAGCATGCTATCCGCTTAAGTCTTTTACTGATATGAAAGGGTATGACGAACTAATAAATCATCTTAAAGACATTATTACATAATTTCACAGTGGATAAAAAAACAATAACATTACGTTTGTATAGGAAGTCACAAGCGTATTTTTCAACATAGCTTCAGTCATAAAACTTCAAGCATAAAAGGGGTGGTGTGAATTATGAAAAAAGGCATTATATGTTTAGGAGAAGCATTAATTGATTTTATTCCTTTAGATACCGACAATATTACTTATCAAAAGAGCCCTGGAGGTGCACCGGCAAATGTTTCAGTTGGTTTATCCAAACTTGGTGCAAAATCAGCCTTTCTCGGCAAAGTGGGGAACGATGTTTTAGGGCGCTTTTTAAAAGGAACATTGCTAGAGTACGGTGTGGATGTAACAAATATGATTCTATCAAATGAAGCCCGAACCGGAGTGGTATTCGTAAATCTAGATGAAAATGGAGAGCGGACCTTTGAATTCTACATTAATCCAAGTGCGGATTCCTTTTTATCTGAAACAGAGGTAAACCCTATTTTATTCAAGGATAATAAAATCTTTCATTTTGGTTCCATTTCATTAATTAGTGAATTATCAAAAGTCGCGACAATAAAGGCTGTTGAGTTTGCAAAACAGGAAGGACTTTTCGTTTCTTACGATCCAAATCTGCGTATTGATTTATGGAAGGATATAGGTTCGGCCAGGGAAACAATTATATCCATGTTAGATAAGGTTGACATACTAAAAATATCTGAAGACGAGCTCATCTTTATTTCTGAATGTGAAAGCATTGAAGAAGGAATACAATGGTTTTCACATTATGATATTCCGGTTATTTTTGTTACCCTTGGTGAAAAAGGTAGTCTTGTCTTTTCAAACATTACAACAATTGAAACAGCTGCTATGAAAGTTGAGGCTGTCGACACAACTGGTGCTGGAGATGCATTTGTTTCAGGTGTCTTGTATGGGATTAATGAGTGGGTAGATGATTTATCAACTCTTACAGAAGAAACATTAAAGAAAATTGTTCGGTTGGCTACGATATCTGGTGGCCTTGCAGCATCAAAAAAAGGAGCAATGACTGCACTCCCAGATTTAGCAGAAATTAAAGATTTGGAAGAACGTCTTTCACAGCAGATTGGATGAGAATAAAATTCTTAATAGAAGTCTATAGGGGCAAAGCTTGGGCTTATGCCCCAGAATTTCATTCTACAACTCCCTCACAAACGCATAACTTTTCCGCTCATACCCCATTTTTTCTTCGTAAAAACGATGCGCATCCACACGTTGCAGTCCAGATGTCAATGCCACTTTGCCACAACCTAACCCACGAGCAAGTTCATGTATATAAGAAAGAAGTGCTTCACCATAGCCTTTTGAACGTCCAGCCTCGTCTGTCACCAAATCATAGACATACATATTCTTACCGTAATAAAGATTAAGTTGTTGCGCGACGCCAGTAACCGCCACAACCTCTCCTTCGTCAAATAATGCAAACAATCGATACCCTTGAGGTTGCATCTCTTTTACTAAGTTCACAAATTCCTCGAGCGTCAAATGTGTCCGTAATTGCTTCATAACCGGAAATGCCATCTTCCACTCATCAACCTTCTGTAATTCACGAATTTCAAGCGCCAACACCATCACTCCTCCAAAATATTTCCTCTATCATACAGCGGATATCCACCAGTTACTACATTTTTCTTTACTTCACTCTAAAAAAACTTTTATAATGAAAAAGGAACGAAATTTTTTATCAAGGCACATCGGGGCGTTGCCTCATTTTTGTCATAAAGTGTACAAGCATTACATATTTTTATACAAAGGCATCGCACTGACGCATGTGTGGTGCCTTTTCCTGCAACTCGATCCAGATAGTCAAAAGGACCTGTAAGTACATCCCAATCGTGACATTTTGACTATCATATGTGAGAGAATGTATGAATAAGAACATAAAAGCTACAAAAATTAACGGTATGCGTTTGTATTTAGAGATGAGGAGGAACACAGGTGAGTCGTAAAGTTGTCGCATTATATATGGTACTATCCTTACTATTAGGGGCGAGTGCTACATTTTTAGTGGTTCAGTTGCTTGACCAAAACGAACAACCACTCGTTCAGCAGCCAAATCAAAACAAAGAAGGCACTACTAAAGATGACACAGAAAATTTATCTAAAATCGGTCAAGCGTACAACATGATTTTATCAAGCTATGTTGAAAAGGTTGACGAAAAACAATTAATTGAGGGTGCCATTCAGGGGATGGTTAGTACGCTGAATGACCCATATTCTGCATATATGGATGAAGAAACTGCTGCCCAGTTCAATGAATCACTGGAGTCATCGTTTGAAGGAATTGGCGCAGAGGTAAGTATGATGGAAGGCAAGGTCACAATAGTCGCTCCATTTAAGGATTCACCGGCTGAAAAAGCAGGGTTAAAGCCAAATGACCAAATCATCAAGATTGACGGCGCAAGCATCGAGGGTCTTGATCTGTACGAAGCGGTATTAAAAATCCGCGGTGAAAAAGGAACGGTTGTTACCCTGCAAGTCATGAGACCGGGTGTAACAGATTTAATGGATGTCAAAGTTACCCGTGATACCATTCCAATTGAGACGGTATATACAGACTTAAAAGAATATAACAACAAAAAACTGGGTTATATCGAAATCACATCATTTGCAAATGATACTGCAGAGGATTTTGTTCTGGGACTAAATGAATTAGAGGACAAAGGCATTGAAGGCCTGATCATTGATGTTCGTGGAAATCCGGGTGGACTCCTTGAAAGTGTGGAAGAAATTTTAAAACAGCTTGTTACAAAAGAAAAGCCATATGTTCAAATTGAAAATAGAAACGGCGAAAAACAGCGCTTCTTCTCGACTCTTGAAAAACCAAAGGACTACCCAATCGTCGTATTAACAAATGGAGGTAGTGCTTCTGCGTCAGAGATTTTAGCGGGGGCGTTAAAAGAAGCTGGTGGCTATGAACTAGTCGGTGAAAAAACATTTGGTAAAGGAACCGTTCAACAGGCTCGCGACATGGGTGACGGAAGTAATCTTAAATTAACAATGTTCAAATGGTTAACACCGGATGGAAACTGGATTCACCAAAAAGGAATCGAACCAACTGTAGAGGTGAAGCAACCAGAATACTTCTATGCGAACCCAATCCAGTTTGAAAAAGAGCTTACACAAAACATGAACAATGAAAAAATCAAAAATGCCCAAATTATGTTAAGTGGATTAGGATTTGACCCAGGTCGTGAGGACGGCTATTTCAGTGGAGAAACCGTCATTGCCGTAAAAGCCTTCCAACAAGCAAATAATCTAGAAGCGACGGGTACAATCAACGAAAAAACTGCCAGCGCTATCGAAGCAAAAGTCATCGAATCCATCCGTGACCAAAAGAACGACCAACAACTCAAAAAAGCAATGGAAGTCATAACCAAATAAAACCTCAAAACACCTCTCCACGTCTGGAGAGGTGTTTTTTTGAAGAACCGCAGGGACGGTTCTTGTGGTCCCGTTAACGTATTCGGCCTTCCGGTTCACCTGGAAGGCTGACTAACTTATGGGGGGTGCGATTAAACTCGCGGATAAACTTCTGAACCCGAAGATTTGCGTCTGAATTGGCGGATATGCGTCTGAACCCGGAGTTATGCGTCTGAATTGGCGGATATGCGTCTGAACCTGGAGTTATGCGTCTGAATTGGCGGATATGCGTCTGACCTGGAGTTACGCGTCTGAATTGGCGGATATGCGTCTGAACCCGGAGTTATGCGTCTAAATCCGCAGATATGCATCAGAACACACAAATATGCATCAAACCCCCACCAATATGCGTCAAAGCTCGAACATTTGCACTAAACAGGGATATCGGTGCAAAATTAAGACAACTGACAAACTTGGCAGTATATCAGACAAAGTCAAATTCCCGACTCCAAATCCCCAACATCCTTTTTCCATAAAAACAACGTATGCTTTACGTCAAGTATTTGGTACAATAAAAGTTAGTATATCGAACGAATTTTTTTACATATAAAGCCAAATTCATAGGTGGTGAAAAGATTGATTGAAGCATGGTTACTTGAATTTTCAAAAGGAATTGGACGATTCTTTCTGCACCCTTTGTTTTACTATTTTGTCGGATATTGCGTGCTCCTAGGCTATTTCCGTGTTAAACGCGAACGGCGCTCATTTCATATAAGAGTAGAAGACGGGTTCTACGACCTACGATCACTCCTTCCAGGTGGCTGGCTTGCAGGACTACTCATTTCCGTCCTAACCATCGCTGTTGGTGTTGTGATTCCATTTGGCAGTATCGTGTTAATTGCACTCGTCACATTATTACTGAGTTTACCAATCAACACACGTTTACTTTCTCCAGCATATATTTTAGGAGTATCGTTTTTCGGTATTATTTTGCTCTCAAATCTATCAGTTGAAAATAAATATATTACGAGATTGCTAGACGACATGGGTAACACAAGTCTAGTATCCATTGCAATTTTACTAGGTGCCCTGCTATTAGCGGAGGGGTTACTGATTCTGAAAAAAGGTCATATCGGCACGTCACCAGACCTTTTAAAAAGCAAACGAGGGCTCCCAGTCGGCGCTCACATATCGCAAAGGTTGTGGCTCGCACCAGTATTTTTACTGATGCCAGGGGAGGCTCTCACCACACATTATGAATGGTGGCCGGTATTTACCGTGTCCGGACAAGCTTACTCATTGATTTTAGTACCATTTGGAATTGGTTTTTATCATAAGGTAAAAAGCATGCTTCCAACCAAAAGTATTCCGGTCGTTGGAAAACGCGTCATCCTATTAAGCATCATCGTTACTGGTTTAGCGGTTGTGAGCATCTGGTTTCCAGTTGCAGCAATCATTGCAGCGTGTTTTGCATTAGCCGGACGAGAACTCATCTACCTGAAGCATTATTTTATGGACGAATCGAAACCATCGATTTTTTCACAACGAAACCAAGGTCTTCTCGTTCTCGGGATTATTCCACAATCGCCAGCTGAAAAAATGCAAATCAAAATTGGTGAGACGATTTCAAAGGTCAACGGCATACAAGTAAAAACTGTCCAGGAATTTTACATGGCCCTCCAAAAAAATCGTGCATTATGTAAGTTGGATGTACTCGACATCAATGGAGAGGTCCGTTACGTACAACGCGCGCTATATGAGGGTGAACACCATGAACTTGGCATCCTTTTTGTGAACGAAGGCAAGAGATGGAAGCACAAAGCGGTGTAGCCGCATTTTTTCATAATTTACAAAAATGACTAATAAGAGAAACGGCATATGCTGTTTCTCTTTTGTTATTTATATAAAACATCAGCCTCCTGTCCAAATGATTAAGGAGGATTATTATAAAAAATGAAGAAATACACTTAATGGATTTGAAACAAAATGCATTGACACCCGACTTGTTAGTGAAAGGGGGATGTAAATGAGTAACGGGTTGGATATAGAAAGTTTATATAGAGAATTTCATTTAGATATTTATCGTTTTTCGTTGTATTTTTCCAGTAACAAACAAGATGCAGAAGACATTACACAAGAAACGTTTATAAAAGCAATACGAAACAGTCACACGCTGAGGGATCATGCTCGTGCAAAGTACTGGTTACTATCGATTGCTAGGCACACGGCAATCGATCATTTGCGAAAAAAGAAGCTGAAGTCTACATTACCTGATTTACTTCAAAAAATGACAAACCGAGAAAGAAAGGATACATTGGATGACCATCTTCTGTTCAAAGAGCAATGGCAGGAAATCCAAAGTGCTCTATTTCGAATAAAGCCTCATTATCGAAGTTTACTCATTTTAAGAGGAATTCAGGAAATGACAATCAAGGAGACAGCTGAAATATTGGAGTATACCGAATTAAAGGTCCGGGTTGATTTTTTTCGTGCGGTGAAGATTTTGAAAAAGGAACTACAGGTATTGGAAGGAGTGAATGAAGATGAAAAAGACCGAAAATCTAACTCAAGAGGCTAAACAGCTACTTCATCCAATTAAAGATAGACCGGACCTAGTACCAAGTCAAGATTTTGTGAAGGAATTACATGATCGAATCATGTTGGAAGAAACAAAGAAAAAACCAAGAGTACGGGTATTTCCCTTATATGCAGCAGCTACAGCTGTTCTTCTGATTCTGCCGTTACTCATTTTATCTGCACTGTTTGAAAAAGAAAAATCAAAAGCCTTTGAGATTGAGGAAACCTCCCACATTCAATTGGTGGATACGATCGAATATGGAAATGGAGATGGAGAAATCGGCTCTGATATTGCACAAGGTATGAACCCAGTTAGTAGTTTTGATATGGAGAATGGAACCTTATATCTTTTAGATGAAGCGAGGTTTCAAGTAGTGATTAGGGATCGTGATGGAAAAACAACATCATTTCCTATTCGAAAAAAACAAAATATGGTCGGTGTTCTTGAAGATATATTGGTCACAAAAGACGGAGATATTTACATTTTAAACTCGGGAGAAGAGATTGTGTATCAATACAAAGTGAACGGTGAGCTGACACATATTTATGATTTAACACAACTTGATTTATTCTTCCCAGACTCCTTATATGAATTTGAAAATAATGAAATTGTTGTTAGCCAAAATCAAGAGAGATTTGCGAGCTTAAAAGCAATGAGTTTCATAGAGGAAGAGAATCTGCCTTTTCATTTTAAGGTAGTAAATCGTAAAGAAAGTAAATTAGTACTCAATGATGAAGGAAAGCAGACTGAGCTTTCGTTGTTCTCAGATTTAGGACATGGCAATTTGGCTTTACAAAAGGTGACAGATGAACAAATTATTTACATGCAGACCCTTACTCCACCTGTAAATACTCCTATTTCAGAGACACATGTATTTGGTCTTGATAAGCAGGGTGCTACGCTCGGAGGTGTACGTATCCCAGAAGAAAACTTTATCAATAAACCTCAACGAATGGAGAACTTTATTAAAACAGATCGAAATAAAATCTACCTCCTTATTCCTGAAAACGAACATATAGCCTTATATGAACTAACCCTGGGAAAAGAGTATGAAAGCTTTATCGAGGAACAGGTAGAAAAAGTCAATATTGGCTTTGACTATCGAACATTTGGGAAGCCTTTTCCGGAATTAGAGGAGGAAATGAACAAGCTATTAAAAAGTGGCGAAATTCAATACGGGAATGAAGATTCATTGAATGGAGTAGCCATCAATGAACATGGAACAGTTGTAATCGATTTTAAGGATTTCATGGCGGGAAGTCCGGCAAGTGCTGAAGCGCAAAATTTTTTTAGCGCACTGAATGCAGCAACTTTTGAGAAATTCCCAGAAATACAACAAATCTATTTTCAATTTGATGGTAGCTTTAGCGCATGGGTTCATTGGTTAGAAAGCATCGAAGAACCTTGGAAGAGACAAGATCCACAGTAAACAAATTGCGGGAAAGATAAAATGAACTCTCTAAGCAAGGCTGCATTTGAACTTAATATGCAGCCTTATTTTATTATTTGTCTTATATGACAGTGACTTTCCTCTCCTCTTCCTCCACATTCAATTTTGTTAGCTTAGTAAATCGTAAAGGTACGAGGAAGGAAATGAATCCAAGAGTAAAGAAGATGAACCGGATATCTATAGCTTCAGCAATAATCCCCGTTAGAAACCCTGCCAATGGTAGTGCCCCCATCCCCAGCATTGAGATAATTCCGTTTACCCTACCAAAAATATAGGAGGGAACAAGTCTTTGACGCATTGTTTTAAATAACACATTGAACATAATAACAGGTGCACTTTGGATGGCGACAGCAAGTAATAAGGTTTGCCAATTCCAACTGAAGGAGACTGTGATAATGCCCAGTCCACTGATCATGATATTATTTAACATTAGACGAATATGGTTACCTTTGTTTCCTAGATGATTAACGATTGCGATAGCGATTATTTGTGTAACTGCTGCACCTGCATAAACCCATCCAATTTCCTCAGAAGTTAACAATAATTTTTCACGAGAAAAATAGATTAGCATACTAATTAGTGCTCCATTGGCTACATTTGCAAGTAATACAAGTAGGGTGAAAGGTCCTAAAATGGAGTGCTTTAACAAAAAGTTAGCCCCATCACGGAGCTGTTGCCATGAATTTGATGTAACCTTCGAAGGAGCTTCCTTTGATAAAAACGTCAAAAATAAAATAGAAACTGCAATTGGGAAAAATGAGAACGCATCTAAGAAAAGAACATTGTATACATTTATTTTTGATATTAAGATTCCTGCTAACATACTACCAAGCAGAACTGAAGAAGTATCAATAAACTGAAGGGTCGTATTGACTTTTATTAAGCTTTCTTTCTTGAACAGTTGTGGAACTACGGTTGCATTCACTACAGAGAATACGGCCCCAAAACTTGCAATAATGAAGCCCAGAAAATATATATGCCAAATCTGTAACACTTGTAAAATACTTAAAATTGGTATGATAGCCACCAATAAGCCTTGAAGAAGGGCACATGCAAAGAGTAGTGTTCTTCGCGGGAAACGATCAGCAAGGACTCCGGCGATTGGAGACACAAGAATAAATGGCAATGTTTGAAAAAGAAACATCATTCCCATACTTGCAGCCGATTGAGTTAATTCATAGATGAGCCAAGGAATTGCAATAATGTAAAATTTATCTCCTAATTTTGATAATGCGGTTCCAGAGAAATAAAGAATCGCATTTTGTTCCCTCCAGATTGAATGTTTAAACATAGGATCCATCCTTTCTATATTCATTCATAACTATTATGAACTTTCTAAAAAGGGGGAAAAAGGGTAATATTAGGATGAAAATGTCCCCTTTTAGGAGGTTGAAGGAGTGGAGGAACGTTATTTCCTATTACGGTCACATTTAGAGCATTTTAAAAAAGGAAGGAGCTATGAATGTAAGCTTGAAGATGTTGATGCAATTTGGTGTTGTTCTAGAAAAAATACAAAACGTATTATCCGGCAATTAGAGGATAAAAAACGTTTAACCTATCAACCTGGTAAAGGAAGAGGAAATGTATCAAAAGTAACCTATTTTACTTCTTTTCAAGACGAGATAGAGACCTTCATAAATGGTTGTCTAAAAAAGGGCGAACTTGAAAAAATCGCCGAAATTCTCCGTCTTCCAATTCCAAAGTCTTGGGTTGTTATAAATGTCAACACAAATATGTACATTTTTGCTTGTTTAAGGATGTACAAAATTACTCATTTTCTATCGTAAAATGATCCTTTAAGCGGTAGGAATCCCCCACCATTGTCACGACTGTCGCATGGTGTAAAATACGGTCTAGAATGGCATTTGCCAGTTTAGGTTCCTGAAAGACTTCATCCCATGCTTTAAAATTTACATTTGTTGTTAAGATAGTACTTCGCTTTTCATATCGCATATCAA
>NZ_SLUB01000018.1 GCF_004799755.1 Bacillus timonensis
GTCGGCAGCGTCAGATGTGTATAAGAGACAGACTTTTAATCTTATACTAAAAATAAAAGTGTTCTGAAGTAGACTTCAGAACACCTTTGTTATTGTTTAGGAAATTATAAAATAATCGATTTGTGGATAACTGTTCGGTATAATGTTCGTAGTTGAATTGAAAGGTACGAGTTGGATGATGAAAAGGGATAGTGGGGTCATTAAACAAATACTTAAAGAACATTTCGATGGTTACTGGAAGATGTTTTCTAATACATACCCTGTGTCTTATCGGGATGATATAAAAGAAGCTGTTGAGAAGGCAATCAGATGTGGAACGGCAGACTTAGGCTATGCTAAGTACGAATGCCTTGGCTGTGAATATAATTCCAAACCTGTATTTGTTTGCTTTACTTGTAAAAGTCGTTTTTGTCATAAGTGTGGAAAGAAGTACACTGATGACTGGTCTGAAAAACAACAGGAATTAATATTCGATGTTCCTCATCGTCACATGGTATTTACTATTCCAAAAGAAATAAGGCAAATCTTCTTTGAAGATAGGAAAAAGCTTAATGAACTTAGTAAAGAAGTTGCTCAAGTCTTCCAATTCTACTTCCAAAGAAAAAGTAAAAAAAGAAACCTTCAAGTAGGTGTGATTACTGTTATCCATACATTTGGAAGAGATATGAAGTTTAACCCACACGTTCATGCATTAGTTACAGAAGGTGCAATCGATAACCGCAACGAATGGGTACCAACAGAGTTTATTCCATACAATTTTTTGCGTAAATCGTGGCAAAAGGTTGTTTTAGATATGCTTAAAAAGTGGTATCCATCAAATCAAAAAGTTCAAGAAATGATTTCTGATTTGTACCAACGGTACCCTAATGGCTTTTATGTGAACGCAGAGAAAAAGATGAAGGATGCAAAAGGGGCAGCTAAGTATATTGGAAGATACCTAGCTAGACCAGCTATTGCCGAATATAGAATTACTAATTATGATGGTAAAAACGTTGAGTTTTGGTATGAAGATCATCAAACAGGAAGAAGGATAGATGTAAAACTCCCTGTATTTCAATTTCTTATTAAACTATTACAACACATCCCACCTAAGCATTTTCGAATGGTTGGGCGATATGGTTTATACAGTAGACGTTCGTATAAAAGGGCAAAAGATGTACTTTCTTTATATGCTTTTATGAGAACCAAACAATTAACTTTATTACTCGAAACAAAAAAGAAGAAAAAATCATATCGTCAACGTATGAAAGAGGCATTTGATAATGACCCCTTTATTTGTCCATGCTGTAAAAGGGAAATGGATTTAGTTGAGATCTATCATGCCGACTATGGATTCATATATCATTATATGGAAGACATGGAGGTTGCGAAGGGGTGGAAGAAGAATGTCAAAAAACAAAAAGCAGGATGAAAATGAGGAAGTCTTAAAGTGGTTAGACGAAGAAGATCCATTCGGATTAAATGAAGAAGATGTGTTTATCACATTTAAGTGTATTGATTGTGGAAAAGAGGACGAAGTCCCTGATTTTGTTGTAGAAGAGTTTGCCTTCGATTTAAAGAAGGGAGAAGTGGTGGAGGTAGTCTGTCCTTTTTGTGAAGGCACTATGCGTGAAGCGAGAAAAGATCCCAAGTGAATAATCTACACTTGGGACGTGATTAAGTCGCGTTAGCGATTTTGTTCTTTTGCATATTTAGCTGCCCTTTTAAGAAGATTGTTACGTCTTTCTTTTTTAGATGTTTCATAATGACTCTTTACCTTTTCAGCATAACTACTATCAAACCCATTGATCTTTAATTCATTTGTATATTCGTTATAGATAATATCGAAGGCTGCATCAGCACTAGATTCCAGAGTCTTCCCTGCCGATGTATATTTAGCATAAAAATATGGATATGAAATTGTTTCGTTATTTTTTCTTTTTGCTTGATATTCGGCAATGGCTAAAGATATAAGCTTATCAACTCGTGAATTTGCCTGATTCTCCAAATCTTTAAATGAAGGTTCATATTTAGCCGTGATATTTGAAGCTGATGGTTTTTCCTTGTTTTTTGTATCCGTTGCAGTAGAAGCGGAAGTATTCTTGTTTTCCTGCTTCTTTTCAATGTTTACATCAGTATCTTTATTATTTGATGAAACAATGGTCTTTTTATCTCCATTAGCAGATGGACTTTCCGTCGTTGGTTGCGAATTTTGTTCATCAGTAGCACTGTCCTCGATAGGTGCTTCGTTCTGCTGTTTTTTTTCTGTATCAGAAGGAAGGGTAACATCAAAGGTCTTTTCTGTAATTTCATCAACCTGTGTATCTGCGGTATTATACTCCTTCACCTCTAAAATGTAATAAAGATAACTGCCTGCCCCAATCAGAAGGACAAAAACACAAATTAAAACTATTTTCCACTTTTTCATTTTGCTTCCCCTTTTAAAAATATAATTTTAGATTGATAGTACCATAATTTATAAAATAAAGAAGAAAAAATATAAAACACTTCTAATGGAAAATAGTGTAATATAATATTGCTTGCAAAAATGACTAGATTACCATGTAATTATTATCGTAGATAAAATAATATTTATATAGATAAAGAGGGAGAATATGAAAAGAATAGCTTGTTTAACAATATTATTACTCAGTTTTCTAATGGTTTCTACAACTGTACTTGCTAATACTGATACTGATGAGCAAATCACAGCGGACGAGGAAGTTATTGAGGAAAACGATACGATTATCAGTGAGGATACTCCGCTTTTACAGTTTCCAGTAATTAGCGATATTCATATTTGCAGTAAACAACAGCCTGTTTGGAATGGCACATATTGTGATGGGAGCCAAAGTGTTAAATTTATAAATGCTTTAAATGATTTTAAAAATCTAGCTCCTGACTATCAAGCAATCGTCACAAATGGTGATATTACAAATCAAGGACTAGAGGTTCAGTATCAAGAGTTTATGTCTATTCTAAATAATCCTGGTTATATTGCCCCGTCCGTCGAAAAAGTAATTACAATGGGGAATCATGAATTCTATGAACCTCGATATTGGCCAAAACCAGGATTGACCGATGAACTTCTGGTTCGGCGTTATATTCAAAATACAGGTGTTCCAAATGTCTATTATGATAGATGGATCAAAGATTATCATTTTATCGTGTTAGGAAATGAGAAGTCTAGTCAAAATAATTATGCTCTTCTTTCTGAAACACAGTATAAGTGGTTAGAAGAAACATTGCCAATTCAAGCAGACCCTTCTAAACCCATTTTTGTTTTTTTACATCAGCCAATTGATGGTACTGTCTATGGCAGTGACAAATGGGGCGGAGGGCTACGTGATGGCCGTTTGACCAATATATTAAAAAAATATCCTCAAGTTATTCTATTCACTGGTCATAGCCACTATTTTTTAAATCATCCAAGAACTGTCTATCAGGATGGTTTTACTATGGTTAATACAGGTGCGGTTGAATACTTATATTACGATGGTGGAGCGGTAAGGGGTCAATCACAAGGGATATTGGTCAATGTATACAATGATAAGGTAGAGATAAAAGCAAGAGATTTCACAAAAAAAGCTTGGATTGGTGAGTATGATTTTAAGGTACCTTTTGAAAAAACAGTATTTGATAACGAGCCCCCGGTATTTGATACCAACGCAAAAGTTACAGTGAGTGGGATTACACAAACAAAAGCAATAATTGAGTGGGACAAGGCTACTGATAATTCACTAGTAGAACGTTATGACATTAAGCTAAACGGCAAAATTATCAAGTCTGAATATCTGGAATTTTGGAAAGGTCCTAGTAAAAGCAGATTTTCTTTAACTTTAGATGATTTAGAGGATAATACAGAATACCAAGTTGAAATAAGTGCAGTCGATGGATGGAAAAATAGGACGGTGAAACCACTAACTTTAACTTTTAAAACCGATAAATTTAGCGGCTGGGTTGTTAGAAGTGGCGAATGGTACTACTATGATCCAACATCTGGAGATGAGAAGGAAGGTTGGTTCAAATATAATAATCAATGGTACTTCTTAGATCAGGATGGAAAGATGGAAACAGGCTGGATTACTTTTAACGGCAAGCGTTACTTCCTCGATTCAACTGGAATCATGCAGACTGGATGGGTGAAAACAGAAGGTAAATGGTATTACCTAAATCAAGATGGTTCAATAAAAACAGGCTGGTTCCTTTCTGGAGATTACTGGTACTATTTAGATCAGAATGGAAAGATGGAAACAGGTTGGACTACTGTTAACGGTAAGCGTTACTTCCTTGATTCATCAGGGGTTATGAAGACCGGGTGGATTCAAACAGCGGGGAAGTGGTACTATTTGAATCAAGATGGATCGATGAAAATGGGTTGGTTTTTAGATAAAGGAAAGTGGTATTTCCTTAATAAGAATGGAGACATGAGTATTGGTTGGTTAAATACAGGGGGGCAGTGGTATTTCTTAAATGCTAGCGGAGCAATGCAGACTGGTTGGCTATATACAGGAGGGAAATGGTACTTCCTAAGTGATAGTGGTTCCATGAGGACAGGTTGGTTAAAAGATAAAAATATTTGGTACTATCTCCAACCTAGCGGAGCAATGCAAACGGGATGGCTTCAACTAAGTGAAGGCTGGTATTATCTATCAGATAGTGGATCCATGAAAACAGGGTGGATTCAATTAGGTGGTACGCGGTACTATTTAAATCAATCAGGTTTATGGGTGAAATAACTCCGATAAAAGGTACCTAAAATATATATTTTAGGTACCTTTTTCTATTAGTCTAAAAAAATAGACAAATTTGTATAAAAATATAAGAAATTGTAAAAAGGGTAATTTTTTAAGCGGAATCTGTCGATATTTATGTTATTATTGTAATTATGAAAAAATCAGATTTCTAGATTGATAGAAATAAAGGTTAGGAGGAATGATTTCAAAAATCTCTTTATCTATTATTTATTTCAGGAGGGAAAAAATTGAAAAAGGTATTTTTCATTTGCTTTGTCGCCGTTGTTACACTTTTTTCTGCTAACACAGCTTACGCTGGTTGGGAAAAAAGCGGAAGCAGCTGGTATTATAAAAATTCCAGTGGAAACTATCAAAGTGGCTGGTTATATGATGGAGGCACCTGGTATTACTTAGGAAGCAATGGAGTAATGAAAACAGGTTGGTTGTATGACAAGGGAACTTGGTATTATTTGAAATCAAGTGGAGCAATGGCCACTGGTTGGGTTCAGGTTGGAGGCACCTGGTATTTTTTAAACGGTAGCGGTGCTATGAAAACTGGCTGGTTAAAACAAGGAGGAACTTGGTATTTCCTTCATTCCAGTGGAGCAATGGCAACAGGCTGGATCCGCGACGGAGGCACTTGGTATTACATGAAAGGTAGCGGAGCAATGGCAACAGGTTGGCTCTTAGACGGTAATAAGTGGTACTACCTTTCAGGAAGTGGTGCGATGCAGACTGGTTGGCTCTCGGTCGGTGGTGCAACATATTATTTAAACAGTAGTGGTGTCATGCTTACTGGGCAACAAGTCATTGATGGAAAGGCTTATGTTTTCTCTTCAAGTGGTGCTTTAACAGCATCCAAGGTGACAGGTTGGGTAAAAGAAGGTTCTAGCTGGAACTATTACAAAAGTGACGGAACGAAAGCAGTAGGTTGGCTCCAGGATGGTAACAAGTGGTACTACTTTAATAGTAATGGGGAAATGAGAACAGGCTGGCTTCTTGATGGACAACGTTGGTATTACATGGGAGCAAGTGGTGCTATGGTTACAGGCTGGGCTACAATAACCGGAAGAGAGTATTACTTTAATCCTAGTGGAGTAATGAATACCACTAACTTTACTTCGGGTGGAAAAAAATACACATTTTTTGCAAGCGGTGCTTTAAAATCAACCACTAGCTATACTACCTACAGCAAGTCATTAGATGAAATGGTAAGCATTCAGTCTAAAGTTAATGCACAAACAGACTTGTACCGGAACGAACCATCCTATGTACACAAGGAGAATATAACCTTAGTGGAAGGAAACCCAAATAAGGGGAAAATAACTGGAAAGAGCAGCATTTATGTTTATGAAGGTACAAGCAAGGATTCAAGAGTCGTTGGTAGTATAAAATTTGATGAAAAATCTGAAGCTGAAGTATCGATTAAATCATCTCATGGTGACTGGTACGAGGTTGTATATGGCCCATGGAAAAATGCAAAGGATAACGACATTAAATATTATGTCAATCCATCTAATTTCTCAGAGGATGATTTTCAGTTCCTAAGTCTTTCACAGAATACAGGGATTTCTGCTAGCGAGATAAATAGTAAAATTCTTTCTAATTCAGGTATTCTTACTGGAAAGGGACAATCATTTGTCGATGGAAGTAAGCAATATAAGGTAAATGAGTTATATTTAATTTCACATGCACTTCATGAAACAGGTCATGGAACGTCTGCATTATCTAATGGAAGCATTGAAGTTGGGGAAATTGAGCAAAATAAATATGTTTCATTTCAATCTGGAAAAGCTTATGTTGCTGAGTATTATTACGATGGACTTAAGTGGACTTGGAAAGTAAATGAAGAAACCAACTTTGATCGGAGCAAGGCGAAAAACATCAAAAAGACATATAATATGTTTGGAATTGGTGCGGTCGATAGTGCTCCAGCTACCCGTGGTTCTGTAACTGCATATCAAAATGGTTGGTTTACTCCAGAGGCTGCCATCATTGGCGGTGCTAAATATATTGGAGAAAAATACATTCATCATTCTACGTACAAGCAGGATACGTTGTATAAAATGAGATGGAATCCAGCGACACCTGGTACTCACCAGTATGCATCCGATATTGGTTGGGCTACAAAACAGGTAGACGATTTAGTTCGAATGTATAAAAATCTCGATTACTACACGCTATACTTTGATGTACCAGTTTATAAAAATTAAATTGCGAAATAAGCCCCTAATTTCGGGGCTTATTTTTTTTATAATATTTCTTAATTTTTCAATGTTTTACGATTATGTTAAAATAGGAGTATTGTTTCAAATTATTATTTGTTTTTTGGTACAATATACAGTAAAGTTTATTAGATGGAATATAATAGTTTATAAAACGTATTTTACTTACATTCATCAAGTTGTGACGTAATTGGCGAAAGGAAGAAATAAATCAATGGAAAAACTATGTGTTATTGGCCTTGGTTATATAGGTTTACCAACTGCAGTCATGTTTGCAAATAACGGAAAAAAAGTTCACGGCGTCGATATAAATGAGGATGCAGTGGATAAAATAAGAAATAAAGTACTTCATATTGAAGAAAATGGGCTACAAGAACGATTAAATACAGCAATTGATAACGGAAATCTAACGGTATCTACATCTCCTGAGCAAGCTGATGTATTTATTATTGCTGTTCCTTCTCCGATAAGACCAGATAAAACGGCTAATCTAGAATATGTACGAGAAGCAACAAAATCGATTGTCCCATATGTTCGTAAGGGTAATTTGGTTATATTAGAATCAACTGTTCCTCCACGCACTGTTGAAGATATTATGATTCCAGAATTAATTGAGTCTGGCTTGGTGATTGGAGAAGACTTATTTATTTCACATTCACCTGAACGCGTTATTCCAGGGCGCATTTTTGAGGAACTAGTTAATAACAGCCGCATTGTGGGTGGGATTAATGAAGAATCAGCCGAGAGAACAGCAGAACTGTACCGTACCTTCGTAAAAGGGGAAATTATTAAGACGGATGCAACAACTGCTGAAATGGTAAAAGTAATTGAAAACACATATCGAGATGTAAATATTGCATTTGCGAACGAACTCGCTAAGATTAGTGAGAAAATTGGTGTGAATGTTTGGGAAGCAATCAAGCTTGCAAATCATCATCCAAGGGTAAATATTCACACTCCTGGACCAGGAGTTGGTGGACATTGCATCGCGGTCGATCCATGGTTCTTAGTTGAGCTGGAGCCTGAAACTTCTCAGATTATTCGACTGGCTAGAAATACAAATGATTCAATGCCTGAATTTACAGCTAAGAAGGTTTTGAATGTTGTAGAAGAACATCAAATCGGTAATCCGAAGATTGCTGTATTAGGACTGTCGTTTAAAGCAAATGTTGATGATATGCGAGAAAGTCCTACATTGGAAGTCTTACATCATCTAGATACCTTAGGTATTGAGTATTCAGTGTTTGATCCGCATATTCGTGAAGTAAAAGTAAAAAATCAAAGTGTTGATTTTAAAGAAGCATTAACTGGTGTGGATTTAATCTTAATCCTTACTGATCATAATGAATTTAAGGCACTTGCTCCTGAAGAAGCATCAGATTTGGTTCGTTCAAAGCTTGTTATTGATACAAAAAATTGTCTTGACCACAATCGTTGGAAAGAAGCCGGTTTTGATGTTAGAGTTTTAGGTGATTCAAAAAACCTTAACTAAACTATAGGATTAATTGGAATGGTGGTAAAATGAAAGAAACTTTTCTTGGAGTAGACGTTTGTGGTTATAATTACGATGAACTTGCTGCCATATTATTAGACAACATTGAAAAAAATAAGAAGTCTTTTTTAGTGGCAATTAATCCTGAAAAAATCATGAAGGCACAAGATGATGAAAAATTAAAAACACTTTTAAATCAAGCTGATTACCAAATTCCGGATGGTTTTGGAGTGATTCTTGCATCGAAGCTGAAGGGCGGACAGGTTAAGAGCAGGGTTACCGGTATTGATATGATGATGAAAATTTGTGAAGTAGCAGCCACACACAATAAGAGGATTTTTCTTTATGGAGGAAAGCCCGGTATTGCAGATGCTGCGAAGGTTGAATTAGAGAAGCTTTATCCTGGGATTCAAATTGTTGGTACACTAAACGGATATGAAAAAGAGGAGCAAGTCATTCTTAATACAATCAATGAAAACTCTCCCCATATCATTTTTGTTGCTTTAGGTAGTCCAACACAGGAGTATTGGATTGTTAATCATATGGACTCGGTTTCCCCAATCATTTTTCAAGGGGTTGGAGGTTCTTTTGATGTAATTTCAGGAAATTTAAAACGGGCCCCGAGGTTTTTTCAAAGATTGGGGCTTGAGTGGTTCTATCGTTTGCTTAAGGAACCGTGGCGTTGGAAAAGGCAGGTAATCTTACCGATGTTTTTGGTAAGAGTGTTAAGAAAATAAGTCACATTGAAGTAGAAATAGATGGGTGGTCAACTACATTGTCGTCAATCGTAGATAATTTATTGAAACAATTACGAACAAGTAAATTTTATGGTACAGCTAAAAACAATAAAGTTCTCCGTAGTATTAAAACGAAATATGATAAAAGCCAATATTCAAAAAGACAGGAAAGTGTTCATATTCATGGATTAAAGACTTTACAGATTATGAAGGAAGCATTTGCGGAAATCGGTCATGACTTTTGGCTAGATTATGGCACTTTACTCGGTTCTGTAAGAGAAAAGGATTTTATTGGGCATGATAAGGATCTTGATATTGGAACATTTAATTTCGATGATACAATCAAAAAGAAATTAGAGTCAATTCTAAAAGCGAAGGGGCTTAAAAAGTATAAGCAGTATGAAATGGATGGAAAAATCTTTGAAGAAGCCTATCACTATAATGGGGTTCACATTGATATTTTCTACTATCATAAAGCTGAAGAGAATTTGATTTGGTGTTACTTCAGTGAAATAGGAACAAAAATGGAATTTGAAAACTTCCCTGAATATCAGCTTGCAAAAGGGTATCTTACACATAAAGTGGTTTCTCATTTTGATGGGTTAATGGATTATGAATTTAAAGGGGATACCTTTAAAATTCCGATTAATTATCATGAATATCTAGTTGATAATTATGGTACGACTTATATGCAGGTAAGAAAAGATTGGTCGTCAGGAACCGAGCCAACAAATATTACATTTGTTCCGACAGACAGTGTTACCGTAAGAGAATATATTGGCAATTAATAATGAAGATCACCTCCTCGATTGATGAGGTGAATTTTTCTATTCTCTCCACTTTTTATGAAGGCTAGGAATATGTATGCAAAAATCTTTGTTTAAAAATGCGATTTATAAAATTTTATTAAATTTTTTCAACCTCATTCTGCCAATTATCATTGGTCCCTATGTGTATCGAACGTTAGGTGCTGATTCAATTGGTAGTGTTAAGTTTGCGGAATCCATCTTTAATTACTTCTTTATCTTTGCTACTTTTGGTATCTATCAATATGGATTGAGAGAGGTAAGTCGAGTTAAAAATGATCCCCAAAAGACAGCATCTTTATTTACAAGCTTATTTACGTTTGGATTATTAACAAATATTGTATCAATGTTGACGTATGCTCTTGTTTCCTATCTAGGCTATGGCGCTGATAGCTTATTTCCTATCTTGATGGTTATGTCCGTAAACTTCATATTAAATATTTTTTATGTGGAATGGGTGAATGAAGCGTTTGAGGACTACAATTTTATTACGGTAAAAACCATTGCCGTTAAGCTTGTTTATGTAGTTCTGTTATTCACCTTCATTAAAAGTTCAGATGATTATCTTTTATTTGTAATCCTGCTTTCCATTTCTACGTTTTTGAATAATATTATTAGCTTTATATATGTAAAGCGAAGAATTAAGTTTGATTTTAGTAATATTAAAATTTTGCCACATCTAAAACCATTATTTTTAGTGGTGATTTTTTCCAACGGAAATATCCTGTACTCGCAGCTGGATCGATTTATGCTAGGGGAGTTTGTGAGTAAGGCTTCGGTTTCCTTTTATGTTATGTCTCAGCAAATCATGACGATTATTAATGCAATTATGCTAAGTGTCATCCAGGTAACGATACCACGGTTATCCTTTTTACAAGGTGAGGATAATGAAGAAAATTACATTTCTTTATTAAATCGAATTGCTAAAGTATATTTTTCAATTTTATTTCCAGCTTCGATTGGGTTGTTTATTATTTCGGATGTGGGCGTTATCGTGTATGGCGGAAGTGAATATGCTGGAGCTGGTGGTGTTCTCGCAGTATTCTCCCTTTATATGATTACTTTAGGCATTGAATCTATTTTAGCGAACCAGGTCATTTATATTAAGAAAAAAGAAAAAATGCTCGTATGGTTTATTTTTATAAGTGGATTTATAAACTTATTCCTGAATATTTTGCTTGTCTACTTAGGGATATTTACGGCAAAAACCGCAATTATCACAACTGCCATTGCAAATGTTTTCTTGATTACATTTGAGTATGTATACATTAGGAAATATTTAAAGGTACCATTCAATATGCTAAGCATTCGGAATATGAAGTACTTGTTCTATAGTCTCCTGTTCATTCCGGTTTCTTATGTAATTAGGTTGTTCGTTACAGATACATTATATCTGTTCTTAGTGTTGATAGTGGTGAATGGGCTTCTTTACGTCATTATTTTATTTATAACAAAAGATGAAGTCGTTCAACTTTTACTATCAAAAATAGCAGGAAAAATTAAAAGAAAAAAATAGTGGGATATAACATGATTGCTGTCGGCTAAGGTCGGCAGTTTTTTTTTGCCAAAATACAAATTTTTTTCCTTGTGATCGAAGAAAAATGTAAATTTTTTTAAAAAACATGATAAAATTCTACTAGGTCTTTTGGTTTATGGGTAGTGATGAATAAGATTGAATTAATCGAAGTGGGGTTTCAAAATGAAATTTGTAAAAACTATGATTGTTTTATTCTTTACATTTAGTAGTCTAGTTATTTTCGCGAATGACAAGGCGTACGCAAATCAAATTGATGATAAGACTGGAATTCCTATTCTACTCTATCATCATATGTTACATAAGAAGGAGAATAAAAACTTCAAAAGCAGTTCTGCGGTAATCAGTGTTGAGGCTTTTGAGGAGCAAATGAAATACCTTTATGAAAAGGGATACTATACAGCAACATTAGATGAACTTATTTCATATATGAGGGGGGAAATAAATCTCCCAACTAAGACCGTAGTCATTACATTTGATGATGGACATAAAACAAATTATATATATGCATACCCCATTTTAAAACGGTATGGGTTTAAGGCTGCCAATTTTTTAATTACCAGTCGTATTTCTGATTCACCTGTACCTTTTAATCCAAATGGACTTCAGTTTTTAAGTTGGCCTGAAATTAATGAAATGAAGGATGTTTTTGATTTTGGGGGCCATACTCATGATTTGCATCATAATGCTGGTGGAGGTCATCCTGCATTAGTTAGCGTTGAAGAAAATAAGATAGTAGAAGATTTACAGACTAGTAGAAGTCTAGTGCCTACTGAATATTTCGCATATCCTTTTGGAACATATAATAAAGATACAATTGAACAATTAAAAGTAGTGGGATATCAATATGCATTTACTACGGACGAAAAAAATGCTAGTAGGAATACTGGGGTTTATGAAATTGGTAGGAAGGGAGTTTACCCGAATACCTCCCTGTCGAAATTTAAGAATCTCATAAATCGTGAGTACTTTAAGAAAGGTTGGTCTAAAATAGGTGATCAATGGTACTTTGTGAAGGAGGGGCAATCCTTACAAAAAGGATGGATGAAAACTAGTAATAAATGGTATTATTTTGATCAAAATGGCCTAATGAAGACAGGCTGGATAAAGGACCAAAATAAATGGTATTACCTTAATAATTCGGGAGCAATGGCTGCTGGATGGGTAAAGGATGGCTCTATTTGGTATTATCTTGATAGCAGTGGCGCGATGAGAACAGGATGGCTAAAACAAGGAAATGCATGGTATTACCTTGATAGCAGTGGTGCAATGAGGACTGGATGGTATAAGGATGCTAATAAATGGTACTATCTAGCAGGTAATGGGGCAATGAGAACAGGATGGCTTTTTGCTGGGGGTCAGTGGTATTATTTGAACGCTAGTGGCGCAATGGAAACCAGCTGGCGAATAGTAAATGGGACTTGGTACTATTTCTATAATGATGGTCGAATGGTTTCGAACACATCGATTGGCGGATACCAAATAGACGCTAATGGTGCTTGGATAAAATAATGATTTGATAGGATTTGCTGCCTCGATAGGCGGCTTTTTTTCTTTAATAAATAATTTACATTAAATTCGAACATTGATATGATTAGGTTTGTTAAATTTTGAATGTTTTTAAAAAATAATTTCACTATAAATAATTTTATATCATGAAAGATATATTGAGCCGATAAAGCTTTTATTAAACATATGAGGAGATACAATCAAATTTGCTTCTCTTTGTTAAAGTTGTAAGCCAATCCATTCGTAATCGGTGTTCCTTTAACGAAGATGCCAAACAATTTTATCTAAATTGTTATCATTTCTTCATCTTATGGAAACATACTTTTGGTAGTATAAACCGTATCTCTTGAAACTCCTTAAAGGAGCTGTACATATGTCAACCTTAAAAAAGAACTTCTTTTATGTTTTTTTACAACAGTTTTTATTAATTGGCTTACCGTTTTTAACCATTCCCTATGTATCCAGAGTACTAGGTCCGGATGGTGTTGGGCATTATAGCTATAGCTTTTCGATTGTTACATTGGTGATTACCATTTTTTTATTGGGGTCAAATTTATATTCAACAAGAGAAATTGCCAAGGTCAAAAACCAAAAGGAAAAATTATCAAGAACATTTTTTGAAATTATGACCATCCGAATTTTATTGCTTAGCGGTGCTTTACTATTATATGTCATTAGTTGTCTAACTTTTTTTAAAGGGGATATCATTTTTTATTTGCAAACACTTCATTTGATAGGAGCTTTTTTTGACGTTACTTGGCTTTTCCAGGGACTTGAATTGTTTAAAAAAGTTGTGATCCGTAATATAAGTGTTAAGTTTATTGGATTCGGAAGCGTTTTTTTGTTTGTCCACGATAAGGAAGATGTTTGGCTGTATACACTCATAATGGGGGCGTCTGTTCTTATTGGCAATATATTGCTTGTCTTTGGTATTCAAAAGTACGTCTCATGGGTTACGTCCTTTTCAAAGGACGATCTAAAAGTTCACCTTCTTCAAATGCTTCTACTTTTTATTCCCGCACTTTCAGGGATGATTTACTCTGTCATGGATAAAACGATGTTGGGATCGTTATCTACCGTGCAACAGGTTGGATTTTATGAGCAATCTTATAAAATTGTATATATGATTACCTCTATCCTAAATATTACGGGTATTGTCATGCTTCCACGTGCGTCTTCACTAATCGCAGGTAAGCAATTTGATAAATTAAAATCTGTCATTCAAAGTGGGATTACCATTAATCTATTCATTTCAATTCCAATGACCTTTGGACTATTCGCCATTTCTGGCAATTTTGTGAATTGGTTTTTAGGATCTAGCTTTAAAGAAAGTATCGTGATTTGTATGATTATGTCCCCCATCATCGTATTTAAATCAATTGGCGTGATCTTCGGATCATGGTATCTAGTGCCGATGGAAAAAAATAAGGAATATACATTGCCGATAATGATTGGTGCAATCATTAATATTATCTTAAACTTTATCCTTATTCCTCCTTTTGGTGCTGCAGGGGCAGCTGTTTCAACGGTATTTACTGAAGGATTAATTGTTAGTATCCAGGCATGGTATTTAAAAGGGGAGCTACCTATTCGCGAAATACTGAATAAAAGGATCTTTAGGTATCTGCTTCTTTCTTTAGTAATGGTTTGTCTTATCTATGGAATAGATACAGTCAGTGATTTTTCGAATCTTATTATGATCATAATTAAAGTACTTGTCGGCATAGGCGTCTATATGGGAATTCTATTTTTATTAAAAGATCAATCGTTATTTATGCTATTGGATTATTTTAAAACGAAGAAAGCAAAGGCGAATTCTTAGCTTTTCTGTCTATAATTGTATACTTATGTATTGATTTGTCGACCAATTAACGATATCATTTAGTAGATTTAGGGTAAGTTTTGCTGGAAGAATTGGTAGTAATAGAGGGGTTTAAATTGGAAAAAATACTTTATATGCTGAACTACCCAGGAATTGGTGGTACAGAAAAATATGTTTTAGATTTGATCAGGGCAATTGGTGCTAAAAACTGTGTATTTATTTATTCAGATGATGGACCTGGATTAGACATGTTTAAACAAACAGGCATTAAAATGTATCAGGTTAAAATGAGAGGGCCATTTGATATAAAGGCTGCCCGAAAGATTAAGCAAATCATCAAAAACGAAAACATTCAGGTTGTCCATTGCCAATTTTTAAGAGAAAATTATATTGCACTTCTTTCAAAATTAGTTGGTAGTCGGACCCGTGTTATCTGGACGTATCATGTGGACGTACCAATGAACCCATTGATCCGGTTCATAAATCGAATTTTTACCGCTTTTAATCGACAGGTTATTGCCGTTTCACAGTTTATGGTAGAGCAGCTTGAACAAAAGGGAGTTTCTCCTAAAAAAATCCGCTTAATTTATAATGGTGTCTTACCTCCAGTCCATTCAAACCTTTCAATTCTTAATGGAAAAACTGTTAGAGTTTCAGTCGTTGGCAGGTTAAGGGAGGAAAAAGGTCACAAGTTTCTCTTGAAGAGTTTAGCAGAAATGAATCGATTATACCCTTCGGTAAAATGGGAGTGCAATATTTTTGGAGAAGGTCCGTTAGAACAGGAACTTCAAAAATTAAGTGAACAACTAGAAATTAGTGATAAAGTCATATTTAAGGGTTTTGCAACAAATAAGGATGACATTTACTTAAATAGTGATATTATTGTTGTCCCTTCAAGCAACGAAGCTTTATCCTATGTTGCGATTGAAGCACTTGCTTATTCACGGGTAGTGGTAGCAACTAATGTCGGTGGATTACCCGAGGTGATTATTGACGGTGAGACTGGAATCCTTGTCGACTATGGCAATACTGAGCAAATGGCATCGAAACTTGCAGAAGTTATCACAAATAAAGATTTATATTACCGGCTATCGGTGCAAGGTTATTCCTATTTCCATGAGCATTTTACAATTGAGAAAATGATTCATGACACAACCAAATTATATAATTTACGTTTTCAAACAAATGTTTATAATAAAGAAAATATTTGAGGTAGATGACTATGAAATTACTCCAGAGAGACCTATATGTCCTTCTTTTAAGCGTTCTACTTGTTAGTATAGGCTTAGTTATTGCGGATTCAAAACTGGCAATTGTAATCACTCTTATCTTAGCTATTCTTGCTTTTCGTGCTAAACACCAAGGAATTTTGATTCTTGTTTTAGTTGTTGCAACACGTCCGTTTTTAATTGAACTAAATCCAGGTTTTAAGATTTTGGGAGATCTCCTAATTTTGGCACTGTTAGTACGAACTTTTTATGACTATCGACATGATATAAAAAAGCTTTTTACATTTCATCCTTTTGAATTAGCTTTCTTTGCATTTTGTATTGTAGGTACAATATCAGCATTGATTACTGGGGTTGGAATGGGTGCATTAATCACTCAACTAAGAGCATACTTACTGTTTTATCTTATTTTTTATATTGTAGTAAGAATGGAAATTACAGAGGAACTAATCAGAAAATTTGCCTTAACGACATTTAGTATTGCTGTAGTATTATCCTTACACGGATTTGTCGAAAAAATATCAAATAAAACCGTACTGATGCCAGAAGCTTGGGAAAATTGGTATCTTTCATGGACAAACTACATTCGTGTATATGGTTTACTGAAAGGCCCAAATGAACTTTCCCTTTTCCTTTTAATATCCTTTTTCATATCTCTTTATTTAGTAAAGAAGTACCAGGGGAAAATACGAATTTTCCTATATGTCGGATTAACCTTGATTGGTACTACCATTTTACTTACGTACTCTCGAGGTTCTCTGTTAAGTTTAATCGTCTTTTTAGTTGTATATGTTTTCATTAATAGAAAAATTAAACCGTTAGTTCCTATTGTACTAATTACTCTTATCTCATATGGCTTGTTCTTTGTGATAGATCAAGTTTCATCTGTTTATTATGATGCTTATGTTGCGGAAAAATGGGAAAATACGAATGAACAGAATAAAACAGATGAGCAGGGACGTTACAAGGATACATTTTCTAAAGATACTTTAGAGCAAAGTAGTGAAAGTGGCCGAATCTATTATGTTCAAAAGGCTGTAGAAATTTTTAAAGATCACCCGATTATGGGTACAGGTTTTGCAACATTTGGTGGTAGTGCTACACTAAAGTATTCATCCCCTATATATGAAGATTATGACATAAATCGAAACTTTTACTCTGATAACCAATACATCCTTATTCTTGCTGAAACAGGTATATTGGGTATTTTAATGGTTGCCTTAACTGCTATCTTTTTATTGACATACACCTGGAAGTTACGTAAAGGATACTATTTCTCCCCGTTACTATTGTTCTTAATGGTGACAATAGTAATGGGGTCCATGGTCTATAATATTTTGGAAAATGATTCCTTTATGTTCTATTTCTTTGCTGTAATGGCCTTTGCATATCGGGTCTACAAAAAAGATATAGTAGGCTTAGACACAAAATAATAATTGCGTAGAGCTCCTCCTCTACGCTTCTTTCTATTAATGGAGTACCTTATGATTTATTCAAAGAAATGAGGATCACTATGAAAATTTTGCTTGTATCAAACATGTATCCCAGTACTCAATTTCCCAGTTATGGGGTGTTTGTAAAAAATACGGAACAAATTTTATTAAGTGAAGGTTGGAACGTATCGAAAGTGGTTCTAACAAAAAAAACGAGTAAATGGCAAAAGCTGCTGTCTTACTTCCTTTATTACATAACGATTATTGTAAAGGCCCTATTTGGCCAATATAACATTATATACGCCCATTATGCGGCACATAATGCATTACCACTTCTTATTGTAAAAAAGCTTAATAAAAATGCTTTAATCTATACAAATGTACATGGAAGTGATGTTGTACCGGAAGTAAAATCGCAGGAAAAGTATCAGCCGAATGTTAGGAAACTTTTGCAAGCTTCGACTAAAGTTATCTGCCCGTCCCATTATTATCGCGACCTAGTATCAGCTAAATATGGGATAGAGAAGTCGAAAATAGAAGTGTTTCCTTCGGGTGGCGTTAATAAAGAGTTATTTTATCCCATGCAGGACTCGAATCAAGCTATGAGAGAATTACAGCTTGACCCAGATTTTCAATATATCGGATTTGTTGGTAGAGTAGATGTTGGCAAGGGATGGGATATCTTTTTAAAAGCAATTTCGGAAGTAAAGGGCCTTGGTTTTATGGAAAAACGCAGATTTATTTTTGTTGGAAAAGGTGCTCAACAAGATAAGTTTGAACAAATGGTTGATGAATTAGGGCTCAGGAACGAAATGGCATACTATCCATTGCTTCCACAGGAAAAATTAAGTAAGGTGTATAATTGTATAGATGTTTTTTGTTTCCCAACAACACGTAAAGGTGAAAGTCTTGGATTAGTGGGGCTTGAGGCTATGGCGTGTGGGGTTCCCGTTATCGGAAGTGAAATCGGCGGTTTATTAGATTATATCGAGGACGGAAAAAATGGATTTTTATTTGCTGCTGGAGATAGTGATGCATTGAAGGATAAGTTAATTAAATACTTTCAATTAGATGAGTTCGAAAAGCAAAATCTAAAACAAAATGCAATTAATAAAGCTAGTGAATATGAAGTTGAAGCGATAAAGCCAAAGCTGATTCAAGTATTTAAACAAGAAATGAGGGTATCAGATTGATGATAAAAAAGGCTGTTATTCCTGCTGCAGGATTAGGAACTCGATTTTTACCAGCAACTAAGGCATTACCAAAGGAAATGTTACCAATTGTTGATAAACCAACTATTCAATATATTATCGAGGAAGCTGTTGATTCTGGAATTGAAGACATCATCATTGTAACGGGTAGAAACAAGAGAGCAATTGAGGATCATTTTGATCATTCAATCGAATTAGAGCTTGAACTAGAGGAAAAAGGAAAAAAAGAGTTATTAGCATTAGTTCAGGATATTTCAACCATGGTAAACATCCATTATATTCGACAAAAAAAGCCACTAGGATTAGGTCATGCTGTTCTATGTGCAAAACAATTTATCGGCAATGAACCTTTTGCAGTACTCCTTGGAGATGATATAGTTAAAAGTGAAGTACCATGCTTGAAGCAGTTGATTAATACATATGACACCTACAATTGTAGTGTTATTGGTACAAAAATTATGCCCGATGAGGAACTATCCAAATATGGTGTCATTACGCCTACAGAGGAAATTGAAAAAAACATTGTAGAGGTAAAAGATATGGTGGAAAAACCACGAGAGAATCCACCTTCGAACTATGCCATTATGGGTAGATATATTTTAAAAGCTGATATCTTTTCCTACCTAGAGAAAGTAGATGTTGGTCACGGTGGAGAAATCCAATTAACGGATGCTTTGCGTAATATGGCGAAGGATCAAAGAATACTTGCACAGGCATTTGATGGAGTTCGACATGATGTAGGTGATAAATTTGGATTTATTAAAGCTACAATTGAATTTGCACTCGAAAGACCGGATTTACAGAAGGATTTAATTCAATATTTAAAAGGTCTCGAAAAAAGTAATTATAAACCTTCAAATTGATAGAATTATTTCAAAAATAATAAACTATAGTAGGTGATTAGGTTGGCGGAGAGATTAAAAGTAATGACTATCTTTGGCACTCGCCCAGAAGCCATAAAAATGGCTCCGTTAGTTCTTGAACTTCAAAAATACCCTGAAGAAATTGAAACAATTGTAACTGTGACAGCCCAACATAGACAAATGTTAGATCAGGTGCTTGAAATTTTTAAAATTACTCCTGATTATGATTTAAATGTCATGCAGGAACGACAAACTTTAATCGATATTACTACAAAGTCCTTAATCGGTTTGGATAAACTGATGAAGGATGTAAAACCAGATTTGGTTTTGGTACATGGAGACACCTCTACTACATTTGTATCAAGCCTTGCAGCATTTTATAATCAAATTTCAGTAGGCCATGTGGAAGCAGGCTTACGCACAGGAAACAAATATTCCCCATTCCCTGAAGAAATTAATCGGCAAATTACAGGTATCATTGCGGACCTGCACTTTGCACCGACAAAAAAAGCTGCACAAAATCTTTTAATGGAAAATAAAAAGAAGGAAGCTATTTTTATTACAGGTAATACTGCGATTGACGCATTAAACACAACAGTTTCATCAACTTATCAAAATCCTATACTTGAAAAGGTGGGTGAAGATCGATTACTGTTAGTAACAGCCCATCGTCGTGAAAATCTTGGACAACCGATGAGAAATATGTTTAAGGCGATCAAACGACTTGTTACTGATCATGAAGATGTTCAAGTCGTCTATCCTGTTCATCTAAATCCTGCTGTGAAGGAAATAGCAGATGAAATTTTAGGACAGGATGAACGCATTCACTTAATCGAACCATTAGGTGTGTTAGATTTCCACAATTTCGCAGCTAAATCCTACATGATATTAACTGATTCTGGTGGAGTCCAGGAAGAAGCGCCGTCACTTGGTAAACCCGTTTTAGTTTTGAGGGATACAACTGAAAGACCTGAAGGAATTGAAGCAGGAACATTAAAACTGGCAGGCACAAGTGAAAAAACCATCTATAACCTAGCTAGTGAATTACTTAATAACCCAGTTGAATATAATAGAATGTCCATGGCATCCAATCCGTATGGGGATGGAAATGCATCTAAGCGAATTGTTGATTCGATTCGTTACCAGTTTAAATTAACTGAATCAGTTCCAGACTTTTTTGAAGAAATATAAGGCTGTAATTCTTGATACGGTTTTATCATAAATTTCATAAATTTGGGTACTCAAAAGCAGGTTTACATGAAAAAAAGCCTCCAATAGTCGGAAATAGCGACTATGGTGGCTTTTTTTAGTATGACAATTTGGTAACTTTTATTAGTAATCTACGTCTAAACTATATGAGTCTATAAATTTCTATTTCTGAATTAGTTGTATTGTGGTATAATCCAATTTGAGTCTGAAAATCCTGTCGATTCTCGAAATCGTACAAAAAAAGTTGCGTTTAATACGAAGAAATATTATGAGGAATTAATTAAAAAATATAAAATATGGAAAGAGTAAGGATTAGGAGGACATATAAATGATTTATGTAACAGCTTTAGTATGTTTTGTAGCTTCTATCCTCGTTACCCCTTTAGTAAAAAAGCTTGCATTTAAAATTGGAGCAACGGATAAACCAAATAAACGAAAAGTACACCAAAAAATTATGCCTCGCCTAGGCGGATTAGCCATTTATATAAGTTTTTTAATCGGATTTTTCATTCTCCAGCCTGAAAGTCCATACAAATATCCAATCCTGATCGGTAGTATAATTATTATCATTACAGGGATTTTGGATGATATGTATGAAATATCTGCAAAATGGAAGCTTTTTGGGCAATTAGCGGCTGCAGGAATTTTGATTTTTAATGGTGTGGATGTAGAAATTGTAAACCTGCCGTTTATTGGTCAAATTGATTTAGGTTTTATGACAATTCCTTTAACCTTGCTTTGGATCGTTGGAGTTACAAATGCCATCAATTTAATTGATGGTTTAGATGGACTTGCTGCTGGAGTATCTGCAATTGCACTTATTACTATTTCAGGAATGGCCATTATTAAAGGCGATGTTTTTGTAATGATGCTAGGAATTATCGTGATTGCAAGTACACTCGGCTTTTTAATTTACAATTTCCACCCGGCAAAAATCTTTATGGGTGATACTGGTGCGTTATTCCTAGGATACATGATTGCTGTACTATCCTTGTTAGGATTTAAAAACGTTACGTTTATTTCATTTATCGTGCCAATCATTATTTTAGGAGTACCTATATCAGATACTTTCTTTGCTATTATTCGACGCATCATAAACAAGCAGCCATTGTCTGCACCAGATAAATCCCATTTACACCACTGCTTATTAAGAATAGGCTATAGCCATCGGAAAACAGTTTTACTGATTTACGGTATGAGTGCATTATTTGGACTTGTAGCGATTGTGTTTTCGCAGGTTACTGTTTGGGTATCGTTTTTCATACTATTGCTTTTAATGGTGTTCATTGAATTAATTGTTGAAAAAATTGGTTTGGTTGGGAAAGAATATAGACCAATCTTAAATATGGTCCGTGAAATTAAATACGCAACTGCTAGAAATAAATAGACATAAATTCAAAACTATATTCATAGCTCTGCTGTGGATATAGTTTTTTTATTGCTTAAGAAAAAAGCTTGCATTCAACCTAATGAAAGGTGACTGCAAGCTTTTTATTATTCATATAATGTAGACGATTCGTCGTCATGAGCATCGTTACGTTGACCTGTTACGTCAATTTCCAAATGATCTCTTAATGTTTTAGACAGTGTTTTTAACTCTTGTTGATTCACTTCATAATAATATCCATAATCTGTCCATAAATCTGAACCGGCTAAAACATTTGATTCAATTTCTAGTGTTTGACCGGATGTTGCATAATCATATAAAGAAAGTAATTCTCCAAATTCAAAGTTCATCGTGATATTTTCACCTAATGCATCAATAACCGAACCGTATTTAGAAATGGATCCAACAGAAATAGCTTTATCAATAATCCCTTTAATGACCAGTTGCTGTCTTTTTCCTCTTTCGATGTCACTATCAATCTTTCTTGTTCTGACTAATGCTAACGCCTCTTCACCATTTAACTTCTGTAATCCTTTTTCTAAATGGATGGCATCTGGTCTATCCTTACTATCCTGTTCTGTGAATGTAACTGGAACATCTACCTGGATACCATTTAATGCTTCAACAACATCAATAAATGCATCAAAATTCATCTTTACGAAATAATCAACTGGAATATCCAATAATTCCTCAACAGTAGCAATCGTACCGTCTACCCCATTATAAACGTGAGCATGGTTGATTTTGTCCTTTCGACCTCTTAAAGGATCGTAAACGAATGAGTCACGTGGGATACTCACCATTTTAATTGATTTTTGTTTTTCATTTAATGTGGCTAATATTAAGGCATCAGTACGGGTTGCATCCCCTTGGCTTCTTTTTTTACTGTCGTCAACCCCGATAAATAGAATCGAAATATTATCGTGCTTTGGATTAACTGGTTCAACACGTTTTTCGGACTTAATACCACGATTTAGCTCTGTTTTAGAATCTGCCGCTACGTTTTTCGCTTTATTTACCAGATATGCACTATAAGCTCCACCTGCAACAAGCAAAATTAAAAGTGGAAAAAGAATATATAAAAAAACTCTTCTTTTACGTTTCTTCTTTCTTACCTCATAACGTTTTCTTTTTTTGTCCATTGTCTGTTCTCCTCAAGTTTTATATTTCTTCTTCCAAATACTCCACAACACCCTCCGAAATCTCGGCTTGTCCATTGGTTAGTTCGGTCATCCATTCAGTGAATTGTGGTGTTTGGCTTTCTTCTACATAGGTTTCGATTTCGACTGCATCAATATACTTGATTTCTTTGATTTGGTAAATAGAAGAGCGGAGTTCGTTTTCAACCTTACCAAGCCATGTGTAATCAATTTTTGTATGCATCACTCTCATGAGTTTACGTTCGACGATGCCTGTTGCTTGGAGACCTTCTGAAGTTGACTTTCCGTATGCGCGGATTAGTCCCCCTGCTCCTAATTTTATTCCACCAAAATACCTAGTTATGACAACAACTGTATCTTTTAAATGTTTTTTCTTCAAGACTTCAAGGATTGGAACGCCAGCAGTCCCACTTGGTTCACCGTCATCGTTTGCTTTTTGAATTTGATCGTTTTCCCCAATGAGATATGCGGAACAATTGTGGGTTGCGTCCCAGTTTTGCTTTTTTATTTTTTGAATGAATTCCTGCCCTTCCTCTTCTGTTGTTGCGCGGTCAATATATGCTATAAAGCGTGATTTTTGAATATTTATTTCATGCTCGCCATACCCTTTTACTGTATAATAGGAATGAAGCATTACGTGTAATACCTCCTAACGGGGCTTCAAGAAAACTGTAGTGCGACAAAATTCGGCACTGACCGAGTTTTTGGAAATTTTTTGCCCATTCTTCTATTATAAAACGACATAATTTTTACATCAATGGTTTGTTTTTGGCATAGGCCAAATGTAATACAAATGTAAATGATATGAAATGCTGTAAAAAACAAATCAGTATATAATTTAGATGGAGGTGGAAGCATGGCCACCAAGGGACTTGATATTAAAGTTCTTGATTCAATATTGGAAAAAATGGTGCACACCGTTGATCATAGCAAAGAAGAAATTTTTCGAATTGGTGAGCAATCTCGTAACGAATTTTTAACGTTAACGGATGAGCTAAAGGATATTAAGGAACGAGTTGGAACAATTATTCAAGAGGTAGACCGCTTGGAAAATCACTCTCGTTTTGCAAGAAAACGGCTTTCCGAGGTAAGCAGCCATTTTAAAAAGTATTCAGAAGAAGAAATTCGAAATGCATATGAGAAGGCTCATGATTTGCAGATGCAGTTAACTGTAATTAGACAGGAAGAGAAACAGCTGCGCGAACGTCGAGATGAGCTTGAAAGACGATTAGTGGGTTTAAATGAGACAATTGAACGTGCAGACCATCTTGTCGGTCAAATTTCCGTGGTTCTTAATTATTTAACGAGTGATTTTAGGATGGTAGGAGAAATGATTGAGGACGCGAAGCAAAAGCAGGAGTTTGGTCTGAAAATTATTGAGGCACAGGAAGAGGAGCGCCGGAAGCTTTCTCGTGAAATTCATGATGGACCTGCCCAGATGCTTGCGAATGTGATGCTGCGCTCGCAAATTATTGATAAGGTCTACCGAGAGAGTCCAGATCAAGGTGTAAAAGAAATTCATGATTTGCGAAAAATGGTTCGTTCCGCGCTATATGAGGTTCGTCGGATCATTTATGATTTGCGTCCAATGGCATTGGATGATCTTGGATTAGTCCCTACCCTCAAAAAGTACCTATCCACGATCGAAGAATATAATGGAGACACTACGATTTCATTTACATTTATAGGATCCGAGCAAAGAATCCCATCAAAATTTGAGGTGGCTTTATTCCGAATGGTTCAAGAAGCCGTCCAAAATGCGTTGAAACATGCGGAAGCTCGTGAAATCGCAGTTAAGCTTGAGATAAGTAGACATCATGTAACAGTAATCGTAAAAGACAATGGAAAAGGCTTTGATATCCGAGAGAAGAAAAAAGACTCGTTTGGGTTAATTGGAATGCGCGAGCGAGTGGATTTACTCGATGGCAATTTAACAATTGATTCAAGTGTGGGTGCAGGAACGATTGTGATGATACAGGTGCCGTTTGAGGTTTAACTTTATTAAGTCTCGGCTAAATAAGCTGCCATGTTTTTTTAAAGGGAACTTTTGAGCAGTAAGGTACGTCACTTCTTGTGGGACTAAAATCGGGCGCAAAAAAGCTAAAGAGCATTTGATGTGATTTCCCTTTTCTATATGTGAGAATATTTCGGTTATTTGATGATACGTTACAAGAAATGGTTAAACTACTATATGCTGCTTATTTATATAGGAAAAATAAGAATAAACTTACTAATATGTTCTGTTAATACTGCTTATGGAGTATTGACCGAAATTGCCTCGATTGTCAAAATGAAAGGGGGAGGCGTTATTCATGAAAACAAGCATAGTTATAATTGATGATCACCAATTATTTCGCGAAGGTGTAAAACGAATACTAGATTTTGAACCAACCTTTCAAGTGGTAGCAGAGGGTGACGATGGGGAACAGGCGGTGGCGCTAATTGAGCAGCATAAGCCTGATGTTGTCATCATGGATATTAACATGCCTAACTTGAACGGAATTGAAGCAACGAAACAATTAATTGACACTTACCCTGATACGAAGGTTATTATTTTATCGATTCACGATGATGAAAGCTATGTGACGCATGCCCTTAAAACTGGAGCAACTGGTTATTTATTAAAAGAAATGGATGCGGATTCTCTAGTCGAAGCGGTCAAAGTCGTTGCAGAAGGTGGATCATACTTGCATCCAAGAGTCACACATAATTTAGTGAAGGAATTCCGTCGTCTTGCCGTCGCAAGTGGACAATCTGGAGCAGCGCATTCACACCTGGCTACGGAAGTTCGTCGTCCACTCCATTTGTTAACGAGAAGAGAATGTGAAGTTCTTCAACTGTTAACGGACGGAAGAAGCAACCGCGGCATTGGTGATGACCTATATATCAGTGAAAAAACAGTTAAAAACCACGTAAGTAACATCTTACAAAAAATGAACGTAAACGATCGAACCCAGGCTGTTGTTGTAGCTATTAAGAATGGCTGGGTTGAGGTTAGATAATTTAATAGATTAGTAGAAAGCTGAGTTCTCTATTGGGAGCTCGGCTTTTTTTGTTGTTTTTAAAAGATTAAAAGATTTTGGTCGAAAAAATGATGATTTTTAGATTTTCGTTCTTTTACTGTAGGTCTTAACACCTACCATTTGGGTAATTTATGAAACTTCATACAAAAGATTGGAAATAAAATCTGTTTTCTTATTAAAAAAATTTGGTAAATATGATAAATTTGTACTATATCATTCGACATAAGGAGCAACATATGACAAAATACTACCTTTTATTAGATGAAAGTGGTGACTTTATACAAGATATAGATGGGAAAGAAGTCCCATCGATTGTGGGTGGGTTGTTATTTTCTCCTGAGAAGGGGCTAACCCTCACTAAAATTGGTGAAATTTTTGAACGATTGTGTAATAACCACGGAATAGATTCAAGACATTTCCATAGTACTGATTTACCTAAAGTCTTATTTTCAAGATTTACGCTTGACTTATTATCTGATTTAAAAGAGAACGGTGCTACTTATGTTGTTTTTGAAAATGTGGAGCGAATTAACATTGTCAATGCCACGACTACATATATTAACATTCTCTCAGAAGGACTCATTCAACTCTTTCAAACTCTTTCCACTATTGAAGAATCCGTTGAATTTGAAATTATTGCTGCTCGAAGGATGGAACAAGTAAACGATGAAAATGGGAAATCGTATTTAAGAAGAATTACTGTTGAAGAATACCAATTGAGACTTGAGGAGAAGCTTGCAATCGGTCTAGCAAGAAGAAATCTTGCTTCCTCCATACACAATTGGAAATGGTCTTTTTCACTTGGCTCAGCAAGAAACGATGACCATTTGAAGGTAGCGGATACCATTTGTCATGCTTATTTCCGACAAAAAAAGAAATTTACGCCAGACCAACAAGTGATGCTACTTCACTTACTTGAAGAAGGACATCTTTATACATTGTTTGATCACGAATCATCCATTTCGATTAAAAGACTTTTATCAAATGGAATGCTGGGGATGGCCTTGTTTGAGTGGGTAGTTGCGGAACGCTTTTCCAATCGCGTGGATCAGAGTCGATTCCAAGAGAATGAGTTCCTCGATTTAATTCTTACTCGGTTACAAAAGTTGCCGCGTCATTCCTTAAAAGCTGAGCTACAGGTTTTCCTTACGACATTACAAAGTTTGAACCATGTCGAACGAAATTTTACGAAGGCAGAGGAAACGTTAAAAAAGGTAACCATTGCCCTAATACCTAACATGAAGGAAAGAGGTATTGCAGCTCATTCATTTTATCTCGATTCATACTTAAGTTTATTTACAACAGCGACCCATCAAGGACATATCAAACTAGCGGAAGAACAAATCTCCAACATCCAGCAAGTTCTCCCAGAGCTAGGTAAGAAATGGGAAAGTTATGACTATGTCATTGATTTCATGCTTCGTGAAGCAGTCCACGATTTAAATAAATATGATTTTGAGCGTGTTATTGAGAATATGACGAAATTAGAAGAGTTTATCACGCAGATGCTTTCGATTCTTCCGATAGCGGGTGAGATTCCTTATTTCCAACAGGATGACTTGTATTCTGATTTGCTTGGGAAAACCTTAGGGAATCGACTCCAGGCTTATTTTATGAAAGCAGTTAATAGTAGTACTTCTATAGAAGACTATGAACATGCAATCCGTGATTCTGGGTTAGCCCTGGAGCAGTTTAAAGAAGAACACCATGCACACAGGCAATTCCAATATCGTGCGCAAATTGAATGTAATCGTGGAAACCTTGAATCCTCATATGAGTATTTATGTCGTTCCTATTCATTACCTTCGACAACTTCTTATGCGGAGTTTCTACGCACGATTTTGGAACAACCGAAATCTAGTTTTCTATTTGGACTTATGCATTTCACACGATTGATGGCAGCTAGTTCTGAAGTGCATCAACACGCCGATGATATGTACAAAGCGATAATATCGACTGACGTTTTAAAGCATCCTACTATGACGTCAGAAGAAAGCTTTCACCCGATGCAAATTATTCATTGGAAGATTGCTAGTTATCTATCGAAAAGTGCGAGCTATTCGGCAGCACAAACCTATTATCAGAAGGCCATTGCGATATGCAATGATGATCCTGAATGCTTAACCCTTCGATCCATAGGACTAGGAATTGCATGTGAACAGGCATCCTTTCTTTTAACAGGAGGGACAAGGGTGCAAAAAGAAGCCAAACATGCTTTAAAACTAGCCATTAGGTTGTATGAGCAGTTTATGGAGGAAGCTATTCCTTCTAGCATGAGGGATTACTTTGAACGTTGGAAACAAGAAATAACGATGCTAGAGCGATATACTGACAATGAAAAAAGCAGAGTGCTATATTCACTCTCCACAAAAATTCCATATTAGAGGTGTAGAACATGGTAAATCAAATTTTAGGAGCGACTGAGGAATGGTTAAGTCGAGAGCTAGGATCACTTGCTCCATCATTTATATGGTCGGAAGCTGAACAAAAGGAAATCTATGAAATTCATGATGTAAAGCGTTGGTTTGCCTTTTTAAAAGAAAAAGGGGTGATTCCCAATCATTTCCGATTAGAGGCTTTCACGATCCCGCGTCTCGATTCGTTTGATGGAGATGATATGCTGGTCGTTTATCAGGAAGGTGCTCTATGGACAGGGTATCCACTTACCCGTTTTACAGCCTTTACAGGAAATTGGAATAAGCAAGGAATGCTAGACTTCCTCAACATGCTATTTCCGTCCATGTTTGTTACCGAAGACAATGAAATGGATTCGGACGCAGCTGTAAGTGACGCGTCAAAAGCTGAAGATTTGACTAGTTGGGGTTCAATCAATGCGGATACTTCTGATATCGTCAATACGCCAACCATTGAAATAGAGGAGTCTTCTGACCTTGATGAGTTCGATGATGAAGAGGTCAATTATGTGGTTGCTAACTATGATGAGGCAGATTTTGATGATGAATTTGAAGACGACTATGACAGCAGCTTTGATGAGGAATTCGAGGTAAGCAAAGAAGCATCAGAAAATGTGGATGCTGAATATGTTTCACAGCTAGTAGAAGGTATTAGCGAAAAGCTAGGGACTAGTATTTCAGCCGTGGAAGAATGTGTCCAAGAAGCAATCGACTTGGCAGCTCAAAAGAAAGGCTCGAAAAAGCTAGTACGTATGATGTTGGAAGTTGAGGAAAATTTAACAGATTTGCAAAACATGCTAACTGCAGAACCAGATGAGGAGTAACCATGAATATTCAAGAGATTGTAAAAGACTATAAGCTCTTTATTGACACAAGTACATGGATGACACCTCATGCGAATGAGTTTATAGAAAAAAAGTTAACTTCCATCCTGTCAGCTTCAAGTAAGCAAATTATTCTTCCCTATCGAATCATCCAGGAAGTCAATAAAATGATGGATCATGAGGAGCGAGAAAAGCGGCATAGGGCAAAGAATGCAGGGAAATTACTTCAGATTTACTTAAATCAAGGAATGGCGGCTGTTTTTGGGAACAAAAGTGACCCTTTTGCTGATCAAACCTTTCTCTATGTCTTTCAACAGTTTCGAGTGAAATACAACTTAGCACTTATCACACAAGATCGTGGCTTGGCACATGATATATTAAATCTGAATAATCAGCATGCTGTCCAAGGAAAACCGATTTATGCTTTTCGAATCAATGAAACGGGAAATATCGAGAAATGGGATTTTGAACGAATTTCATCAAGACCCCAGCAACCCACTAATGGAACTCGTCCAATGAGAGAGAAAAGACATCGATCAGATCCGCCGCCAAAGCCAAATGAAAAATTTGCGTTGGGAACAAAAGTCATTACACAAAAAGAAACAAAGATGCCTGTAAGCCGCGTTCCAGATAAAAATGAAACGGTGTATTCCAAGGTATATGGAACTCTTCGCTTAAAAGAAGAGATTGGAGCGGGTGGAGAAGGAAAGATTTTCTTATCTTCAAATGGAATGGTTTGTAAGATTTATAAAGAAGATCGAATTACCCATGAGCGCTATTATAAATTAAAAAGAATGCTAGAAGTCCCAATTAGTAAAAAAGGGATTTGTTGGCCAAAGGATATCATAACGAATAGTAGTAATGAGTTTGTTGGCTACATCATGGAAACGGCGGAAGGAAAGCCGATGCAAACATCAATGTTTTTACGACCAGTGTTAAATAAGAATTTTCCAAACTGGACACGAAAAGACTTAGTTCAACTTGCGATAACGATAGTCAATAAAATTATTTATTTACATGAACGGAATATCATCATTGGAGACATCAATCCAATGAATATCCTCGTTAAGAATGAAAAGGAAGTTTATTTCGTGGATACCGATAGCTATCAGATTGAAAATTATCCATGTCCTGTTGGCACCATTAACTTTACGGCACCGGAGCTGCAAGGGAAAAACTTTTCAACCTTTTTACGGAGCTTTACACATGAATATTTTGCAGTAAATACGCTGATTTTCATGATTATGCTTCCGGGTCAGCCCCCTTATTCACATCAGGGTGGAGGAACACCTGGAGAAAATATTAAGCAAATGGGCTTTCCCTATCCACTTGGAAAGGAAGGGAAAGGAACTGTACCAGATGGTTCCTGGAAATACATTTGGAGTCACTTGCTTTACGACATTAAAGAGGCGTTGTTCCATACATTCACTGGAAAGAAGAGAGCTACACCAGAGGAGCTACGAGATATTCTTGTGAAGTATAGACAAACAATCTCTAAAGGGCATCTGAGTGATGAGCTGTTCCCAGATAGTATGAAAATTCCACCTGGAATGGAAGCTGTGCTTGTATGTAGTGATCAAATGTGTAAAAACCCACATATTAAAGTACATATTGATTTTAAAAAGAAGGTTGAAAGTGGTGGAGGACGTTACATTTGCGATAAATGTAAGTTCAGAAGGAAGATTTGGCGTGCGTGGGAACAAACAAGGTCTGGTCAAGTTGGAAATGCACATTCAAACCCAGCGGTTTCGGAGGTAAGGACAAGCAAACCGACGTCAAGACCGTCAAGTACACCACCCAATCATAATCGTCCTAGACAGCCGAGAACGGTTCCTGTAACGAATCCATCTAGTCGGACAGGCACAAATCAGCGGCCTACTAGAACCAATACGGTACCAAAACAACCCGTACAAAATTCGCCAAAGCCGAATTCACAGCAGCCTAAGACTTTTTTAGATAAAGTAATTAATACTTTAAAATTCATTAATAAATAATTGGAGGAATTCATTATGTCATTCCATTCACAAGAAGAGTTTACACTTTCACAAATTGAGCTTTATGAAAATCCATCTACGAGACTACCAATTTGTCTTGTATTAGATACTAGTTATTCCATGAATGGCGAGCCTATTAAAGAATTAAATAAAGGTGTGAAGTTATTCATGGAATCGATTCGAAAGGATGATATGGCATCTGCTTCTGCCGAGATCTCCATGGTTACATTTGGTGGAGAGGTTAAGCAATTATTTGATTTTGGTAGTATCCATCGTCAAACAATCCCACATTTATCGGTAAATGGATTGACTCCAATGGGCGAGGCAGTCAATTTGGCAGTGGACCTCTTGGAACGAAGAAAAAACATGTATTCTCAATCAGGAGTTAGTTATTTTCAACCATGGATTGTGATTATGACAGATGGTGCGCCAACAGATGATATTTCATTGGCAGCTAGACGTACATCAGATCTAGTTAATAATCGAAAATTGACTATTTTTCCATTGGGAATTGGACCGAACGCAGATATGGAAACATTAAAGATGTTTTCTCCGAATCGACCACCATTGAAAATCAAGGGTCTAAACTTCGTTGAATTTTTCGAATGGTTGAGTAGTAGTGTATCCGCGATTTCTGCTTCTACGCCTGGGGAAAAAGTAAATCTTGATGTTGATGCAATTAAACAATGGGCAGTTCTTTAATAAAGGAAGATATACATGACGATAACACATTGGAAGTTTGCTAGTGCCCAAACGGTTGGGCGCGGTCATATTAAACAGCAATTACCGTGTCAAGATTATACATTTTGTGTACAGACACAAGACATGACCATTTTAGTTTTAGCGGATGGTGCAGGTTCTGCACCGTCTTCTCATATCGGGGCTCAAACCGTTGTTCATAAGATGATGACCATTTTACAAAACCATTTTGAAGAAATGTTTGAGGAAGACGACCAACAATTGCTTCGAAAACGAATCATTGGGATTCTATTGAACGAATTAGAAGGTATTGAGAATTTTAGTGGAAACATAAAGGAATATGCCTCAACCCTGCTTTATGTAGCCATAAAAGGGGATCGTTACCTAGCGGGTCACATTGGCGATGGTGTGATTGGGCTACAGGTAGCAGGAGGAAGTTTCAAGGTTCTTTCTAACCCGGAAAATGGGTTGTTTGCGAATACGACCTATTTCATCACTTCTGATGAGGCATGGAAGTATCTTCGCCTTTACAAGGGTGAAACGCACGCGAAAACAGGCTTTATCCTTATGTCAGATGGAACAGCTGACTCTTTATTTAATAAAAAGAAGCAAGGGTTTGCGCCGGCAATCCCAAGGATGCTCGATTGGCTACGGAACCATCCAAACCAAAAAATTGCTGAAGTTCTTGAAACGAACTTGGATTCAGTCATAAAACAACAAACCCAGGATGACTGTAGTATTGCACTAGCTGCTCTAACAACCTGGAATCCAGAAGAGTTGCTGGAAGCATCGCCTGAGTATTTGGCAGACTTTATTGGAATACACAGTATGTTGGCGGCTGAAGGAATGGAAGCAGATCAGGAAAGCTCTACGACAACTGAATTAGCTGAACCTCTTCAACAAGTTGAGGATGAATACATGGACGTTGAATCCGAATCTGACGAAGAAGTTGAGGAAAACGAATCAACCGAGGACAATCGTGTCTATGAAGAGATAGTTGCTGTTGAAGATTCTGATGTACCTGTTGAAGAAACGGAAAGCATTTCGGAGGACGAAGATACCTCAAATTTGGTTGCTGAAGACCCTGAAAAAGAAGATCAAGAAAGTGAAGAAGATTTAGAATCAATTGAAGTGGATCGAATTTAAACGACCCATAAGAGACGGACGAGAAATGGAAGGGTGAGACATGGAAAAGCTAAAGAAAATGCAATTTATAGACCGAAAAGCAATCCAATCCATTGATCGATTATTACTTTTATTTAGCTTAGGATATCTATATTTATATTTTCAATATGGCTATACCATTAATTTAATAACAACCATTTTTATTATTGCCATTCATTCATTTAATTTTTTATCAAAAGCCCAATCAAACGTATTGTATGCAAGCTTTGGTTATAGTTTAGTATCATTCAGTATTTTGTATCATTATTATCCAAATGTAGCTGAAATGAGATTTCTTTTCTTTATTCCATTTATTCTATTTTTCGTTGTTCTATTTAGTGATTTCTCCAGTAATTTACTTACTGGGTTTTTACTAGGCTATTGGATATTACTTTTATATTTTGCATTTACGTCGGGCACAACCGGAATTCAATCAATCCTATTTAGCTATGCAAATTATCATTTCGTTTTAGAACATATTCTCTTTTTATTCATGACGGCTATCATCATGTATTTATTTTCTAAAATTTATCCATACCGACAAACAACGAAGACAATCAAGATTGCTCAATTAGTTGTATGGATCGGAATTCCGTTTGTTTTATCGGTAGTTAATGGCGCAAATCCTGCTGAGGAGATCAAAACAGCGGCCATTTACCTTGTATTAGCTATTATCATGTATCGTTCATTAATTCAGGATAAGACAATGCTAGCTTCCATTGCTTATGCAATTGTCACGTTTATTGTCTGTACATTCGTTAGACAGCATTTTGGGATCGAAAACTTTTATTTTATCTTACTGGCAACATTACTTGTTTTGTTACTAGTGAATTATTTTAAGGTAAACGTGCGCTTTTTAATAGGATTTGTGTTTTCTTTCTGGTTAATCCAGTTGATTATCCTATATCAAGGTTTTGAAAATGGAGTTTTGCCAACATTAGAAGTGATTTTCTCGAAGGCTGGAATTCTAGCAACTATGAAGTATGTGTGGCTCCCGGTAATTGTTGGATTATTATGGTCACAAAAAACATCCTTAATTGATTCCTTGATTAATCGTTTAGAACGAATCAACCAGAATATCAAGCAACGGAAAATGGATCCGGTGGAGCGAGAACCAGTTCGCAGTAAACCGGTCGATCCAAGTACAAAGGGTTGGGAAGAGTTATAGATGACGAAAACAACTGTAAATTCAATTGATCTATTAAAAATTACCAATCAATATCGTATTTTTATTGATACTTGTGTGTGGATGTACCCGCCATCAAAGGATTTTCTTACAAAGGTGTTACCGGAAGCCTTATTTGTTCGAAAAGCCACAACGAAGATCCCATACCGCGTGATTGAGGAAGTAACACGAAAGGCAAAGGACCCTGACAAAGACACGAGGAAACGAGCCAAATTTGCTGCGCGAATGATTAATCTTTACATACGGGCCGGATTAGCTCAAGTGCTAGGTGATAAGGATGATCCTGATATTAATGACAAAACGGTTTTATATGTTTTTCAAAAATATAGTGATCGCTATCTCTTCTGTTTATTCACAAATGATACAGGCTTAGCAAATGATGTGTATCAGTTGAGAAATCAACGAGCGGTTGATAATAAAGAATTCCTTATATATGGAATAGGAAAGGATGGATCGCCGTATCAGTGGGACTTTGCCAATGAAATGCGAAAAGACCCTGTTTTTTTTCATTATAAGAATAAACCCAATTTTAAACGTGAAGCGTCGGTCGACCGCTCGCTTATAGAAAAGCATCCTTTAACCGTAAGTAGTAATAGTAGGATAAAGAGTGGCGATAAGGTTCAAACAGTCAAACATGGCGAATTGACGATTGGTGAGCTACTTGGCACTGGACAAGATGGGACGGTTTTTCGAGTAAAGAAGGGGCTTGTCTGTAAAGTTTTTCATAAACATAAATTGACGGTCAACATGTATCAGAAAATAGTTAAAATGCTAGCGATGCCAGTTCATCTGCAAGATGTCAACTGGCCACTTGATCTGATTTTTACAAAAGACAACCTGTTTCTTGGTTATGTAATGAAGGAAGCAAAAGGGATATCCCTACAGAAACTATTAAAGACAAAGGCCCATTTAACAAAAAACTTTCCAGACTGGGATCGAAAGCATCTTGTGGAATTGGCTTTATCCTATTTACGAACAGTCGGGCACCTTCATGAACACGGGATTGTGATGGGAAGTGTAGACCTAGATCATATCCTTGTAAAAAACGAAAAAAATATTTCTTTGATCAATACAGATGGTTACCAAATGAACCAATTTCGTAGTGACCGCTCTTTAATTAACTATACGCCACCTGAATTTCTTACTCAGAAGGATGAGGTCTTAAAGGGTAAAAGTCATGACTATTATTCAATTGCTGTTGTTTTATTTGCCATCTTGTTTCCTGGAAGGCTACCATACACGTTCCAAGGGTCAAATGTAAAGGCGGAGCATATTCTTTCTAAGCGTTTTGACTTTCCGTTTCAACCAACCTATATCCCAAATTATGAGAAAAGCCCTTGGGCTTTAATTTGGGGAAGTCTGCCTTTTCATTTACAGCAGCTTTTCTACGAAACCTTTGTTCAGGACCAACGAATTTCAATAGAGTTTTGGGAAACAGCGTTCCGGTTATACCGAGATAGTCTGAAAAATGAAGAACGACCAACTGCTCTTTTTATTAAAGATACGGATGATTTAAAAGAAGAAACAGTTTTTGCTAAATGTATGGCCTGTAAATCATACTTGCGTATTCCAGAAAGAGAATATACACGGATAACAGCTCATAATCCAAATCCATTATGTGAAAGATGCCATCAGCTCTATAAAATAAAGGTTCCATTAGAGACAAGGCAGTCCAAGCAGAAGGAAACCAAGCATTTCTGGACGGAAAAAACCACCTTTCTTGAAGCAATGTCCACCTTTAGAAGTGAAATGAGGAGTGAAAAATAGTGGATGATTTAAGTCTAAAAAGTGAGGAACTGCTTAATAATCCTTCAACAAGAATGCCAATTTGCTTAGTGTTAGATGCAAGTGGTTCAATGACTGGAAATCCACTTAAGCAATTACGCCTAGGCCTTCAGCAGCTTTTTAATGATTTATTACAAAATGAGGTTTCAAAGGCATCTGTTGAACTTTGTATCATTACATTTGGAGAACAGGTAAAGACGGTACTAGAGTTTCAACCAATAAAACCAACCATTCGTTTGAAAATAGCAACCGGTGGGGCTTCTCCAATGGGAGAGGCGATGGTGAATGCCATATCTGAGGTGAAAAATCGTGTTGCACTATATAAAGCCCACGGTCTTCCATATTACCAACCTTGGATTGTGTTATTATCTGACGGTACGCCAACAGATGAAATAGAAGATTCTATTGCCCAAACCGTAAATGGTATTAAAAATGGAGACTTTACTTTATTTCCAATTGGTATTGGCGATCATGCTGATTTAGAGATTTTAGAACGTTTTTCACCAGCACGGCCACCACTTGTTTTAAGTGAAGTGAAGTTTAAGGAATTTTTCTCTTGGTTAAGTGAAAGTGTCAACCGAGTATCTGAATCCCAGCCATTTGAACAAATTGAATTACCTCCAATTGAGGATTGGCATGAATTGAAGAAAAAATAACAAATGGTGTGAGGTGAGAATGTCAATTGGAGCAAAATTATTATCAGCTATTAGAGATAAACAAGACATCAACAGATGCAGATATTAAAAGGGCTTATTTTAGGATCATTAAAAAATACCCTGTAGATCAATATCCGGAAGAGTTCAAAACGATCCGAATCGCTTATGATACATTGCGAAACTCACAAACTCGCAAAGAATACGATGCGAAAATGCTACATGGTGACTTGGTGGAACAGCTTAAAAACGAGGCGATGAATGCCTATACGAATGATGAGTTTGAAGATGCAAAGAGATTGTTTAAAGAGGTTTTAACCATTGTGCCAACCTTGACTGAAACCCGTAATTATTATGCACTCAGCTTTTTATTTACCGAGGAATACCATCAGGCACTTCAGCATTTTAAAATGGTTGTCCATGAAGAACCGGAAAATACAACCTATCAGTTGAACTATGGGAGAGCACTTGAAAAGTGTGGGAAAGAAGAAGAGGCCATTCGTTTATATAAGAAAATGTACATCATGGAACCAGACAACATGGATCCTTTGTTTCAGCTAATTGACCTTTATTTAAATAGAAATGAAACGTTCAATGCGCTCAAAACATTAGACCAAGCGATTTCCAGTCAATCAAAGTCAGGGGGCTTTCACGCCTTTTACTATCTATTAAAACGAATTAAAGTATCTGTACGGATTCGAAATAAAGTAGAGTTGATGAAATCTCTTGATTTATGTCGGGACCTTTTACTGAAACACGAATCTGAGCAAGGAAATATGATGGGAGACTTAACAGACCTCGGTCTTGATTTATATAAACGGAAGCTTTATGGGTATGCAAAACCAATTTTTGAATTTGTTCAAAAGGAGAACTCTGAGCCAAATGAGAAGTTCGATTCCTTAGTCAGTGAAACAATTCTTCGAGCAAATGTTTATGACGAGTTTGATTTACTTGAACGAGATGAGAGAGTAATTGATTATGTGAAGCACGTCTTTATTCTCTACCTCCATGGTGGGGATTTTACGGAAGATGAATTTGATCGGTATACAGAAAATGCCTATGACAATCTACATGATAGCTCAGTATATAATGCTGAAGAGACGTTAAAATCGATTAAACGAGTACTTATCAAATATCCGAATCTCTTTCAAGAAAGAGAAAAAGTATTACATAATTTTATGGAGACATGTAAGCATTCGATTCAATGCCATGATGAGTTTGAGATTCTTAAAAACGATTCTCATGTATGCCATCCAGTAAAACGATTAGTCGCCTATTATCTGATTTATTTTGATTCAGAAGATGAAAAAAGAGAAATGTTTGCTTCAATTAAAGATGATTTTATGGATGAAACGGATCGTTCATTAAAAAGATCTATTGATCGTTTAGAGTCTCGTTATCCAGCTCTTTACGGATTAAATGAAGATTTCTTTCGAGATTTTCAGTAGTGAGAGGAGTAGACCTACTTGGACCAATCAAGGCTAAAAATGTTATTTGAATCCATGAATGCTCTTGATGAAGAAATAAGAGAAGCCATCATTGCGGAAGACACTTCACTTGTCCATTACCATCTGTTTAGAGCTTACAGACTGATTGAGAAGGTACATTTAGAAAATAAGAACTCCCTTCTCCCGTTTTATCAATTTTTAAGCAAATGGCATCAACGACTAGCTCAAATGTATGAGGGAAAAGGCTATATAGAGGAAGCTGAACGTGAATGGTTATCCGCGATCTCCTTTCATGTAGGTGAAGCCGATCAAAATCCTTATGTGCAATATGCGCACTGCACACTAGCAACCCAGAATCTATCGGTGAGTCGTGAAATTAAGGAGCATATGCCGTACATATCTAAGGAAAATGTGAAAAATGTTCAAACCGCGTTACGAAAAGCGAAGTTTTCACTTAAGACGGCTACTAAAAAGTCTGCTATTAATGATTCCACAAGCTATATCCTTGGTTGGATTGATGAAATGGAAAAGGCGATTGAAGCAAGGGATGACTTAAAGGGTGATGAGGTACATGAATTTAGTAAACCCGTTGTCGAGGATGTATTAAGGGAACTAGATTCGTATATTGGTCTTGAAAAAGTGAAGCAGCGAGTTCGAGAGATTTGTAATTTAGTCATCTTTAACCAATTACGTCAAGAACAGGGACTGAAAGTGAATCAACCAAGTCTACATATGGTATTCACCGGCAACCCAGGGACCGGTAAAACATCGATTGCCAGAATTATCGCCAAGGTATTTAAAGCACTGGGTGTGTTAAAAAAAGGTCATCTTGTAGAAGTGGGTAGAGCTGATTTAGTAGGAGAATATGTAGGACATACTGCTGTAAAAACACTAGGCAAACTAAAGGAAGCAAGAGAAGGTGTTTTATTTATTGATGAAGCCTATTCCATTGTTCGTGGTCAAGGGAATGACTTTGGAATAGAAGCGATCGATACAATCGTCAAGGAGATGGAGGATAAACGGAAAGAGCTGGTGATCATTTTAGCTGGTTACCCTAATGAAATGGAACGTTTCCTTCAATCGAATCCTGGTCTTCAGTCTCGATTTAATAGTCACATCCTTTTTGACGATTATAGTATTGATGAATTACTAGAAATAGGTAAGATTATGCTTCAACAAAAGCAATACCAAATGACAGATGATGCTGCACAGGTTTTTAGAAAAATTATTGTGCAAAAGGTAAGTGAAAACCCAAAACGACATGGGAATGGACGTTTAGTTCGAAATATTATTGAAGAGGCCATTTTATGTAAAGCGAACTATGTGGTGACGTGTAAGCAACAAAACCACCCGTACGGTAAATTAGACGAGATTGAAAAGATTATTATGCATATGGTTCTCAATAATATGAATACCTTGTCCGATGCTGAAACTCTGATAAGGGGCAAAATGGGTGTCTAACTTTATTCAGCAGAAGTCCTCTACTATCTGTAGAGTGGTGGGATGAATGAAACGAGTGCAAACAGAACAGTGGGGCAAACCTGGCTGAATATAGTTAAAGCCTCCGGCGGATGCCACGATTTTTCAAAGGAAATTTTTCGAGCATAAATTGGATCAAAGACTAAGAACGCTACATCTTGTAGCAACGTCTTTGTGACCCACCTCGTGTGGGCCTAAAAATCGGGCGCAAATACGCCAAGGCGCATTTGATTAAATAGGGGGCTGATTAATTGAGTTCTAGAACTGGACCAGAGGATATTAATGAACTTTTGGAGTTAATGAAAAAGATGAGTCCAGAAGACATAGAAAAAGAACGAGCGGAACCAATTATTAAAGTTAAAGTTCATTACCATTACAACAATTTGAGAGCATCGACGTACTATCGACCAAGAGTGATACCAATAATACCAATCAATCAGATTAAGCAGAGTGCTCCAAAGCAAACCGCTAAGCAGCATACTCTACCTCTTGATGTCGCGAAAAGCATACTTGCTTATCATAAATTAGTTTCAAAGTTAGTGATATTTACCTTATTCAAATTGTCAATTGATGCCATCGATTATTTCAAAATAAGCATCAAATATGATGTGGAAAGCAGCGATTTTCCCATTGAAAAATGGGAGAAGGAATTAGACTCTATGAAACAACAGTTAATCAATAAATTACCGATTTATTTTGAGGAAGGAGAGGGCATTTTGAGCGCTACTATACAAGAAATCCTTGAGCGTGAAAAGGAAAGCTTACAGCCTCTGGAGGAATTTCACTATAATCCTGGTGCGACACAGCCTACTTTTTTAGTTAAGCTTCAAGAGTCATTAGCCGAATTACAAGAACAAATTAAAGGTGACTTTAAAAATAGCAATCGAATTACGTATAAGCTTATGCAGGAATTTCAACAACAACTAGAAGAATTTGGACAAATTTCAGATGATGACCAAGGTAGCAAAATTGAAGAAATAAAGAATGAGTCCATTAAAAATATGGAAAAGATGAAGCGTGTTGCCATTGAAATCTTCGATATGCTCGATCTCGTATATCAATCAACATTGCAGGTCAATGAAACGAAATGGACCAGCGAGATTGAAAAAGCAATCAATAAAGTTATCTCCATACTAGAATCACATGGAATTGTTGAAATTCCAGTAATGGGCCAGTTACTTGATGGGAAAACGATGGAATGTATTGGAACGGTATCTCAGCATGAGGTTCAGGTACCAATGGAGAAATATCAAGTATTTGCAGTCCATCAACGTGGTTTCTTGGACAAGAATACGGGTAAGATCCTGCGAAAAGCAAGTGTAACATCAGTCTTATAAACTATTAAACTTTGGAGGAGAACAACATGGCAGTTATCGGTATAGACTTAGGTACAACGAACTCAGCAGTAGCATACTTAAAAGGCGAAAAACCAGAAATCATCCCAAATACAGAGGGAGGTCGTACAACTCCTTCCGTATTCCAGCTTAGCATCAATGACGAAATCATTATCGGACAAAATGCGAAGAATGCGATGCCAGGTATGCCTGATCGTACCGCAACAGAGGTAAAACGTCTTATGGGAACAGATGAAATGGTTATGGTTGGTGGACAGAGCTACCGACCTGAAACCATTTCCGCTCATATTTTAATGCACTTAAAGAAAAGTGCGGAAGATTACTTAGGTGAAATGGTAACAGAAGCCGTTATTACAGTTCCAGCCTATTTTAATGATGCACAGCGAAAAGCAACTCAAAAAGCGGGGGAAATTGCTGGTTTAAAAGTAGAGCGTATTATTAATGAACCGACAGCAGCTGCAATTGCTTATGGATTAGAAAATATTGATAAAAATCAACATATTCTTGTTTATGACCTTGGTGGAGGTACTTTTGACGTATCCGTCGTTGAAATTTTCGAGGGTGTTGTAGAGGTAAAGGCAAGTGCTGGTGATAACAATCTTGGTGGGGTTGACTTTGACAATGCACTAACCGATTGGATTATTGAAAACTTTAAACAAACGGATGGAATTGATTTATTTAGCTTTGGAACTCCTGAAGAAATCAACCAACGAAAGGCCAGAATTAAGCTTGAATCTGAAAATATTAAGAAAAGCCTATCTAGCCAAACAAATGTAAATATCAACATTCCGTTTATAGCTATACACAACAACGCTCCAGTCAGTGTGAACATGAGCATTACTAGGGAAGAATTCGATGCGCTCATTAAAGACATGGCATTAAAGACATTAGTTGAAGTCGATAAAGCTTTGGAAGATTCTCGCTTAGGCGTCTCAGATATCGATGAAGTAGTACTAATTGGGGGATCGACAAGAGTTCCTTTAATCCAGCAACTAGTAGAAGATAAGTTTGGTAAAAAAGCAAAGAAAGACATCAATCCAGACGAGGCTGTGGCGCTTGGAGCAGCTGTTCAAGCAGGTATTAAAACTGGCCAAATCGATACCTCAAAAGGAATCATGGTCATTGATGTATGTCCATACACATTGGGAACAGAAGTAGTGAGACAAATTGGTGGTCAAACCGTTCCTGGATTCTTTGACCCAATCATTCCAAGAAACAGTACGATTCCGATCACGGAAAGTAAGCGATATTACACAGTTAGCGATAACCAAACAAGTGTAAATGTGAATGTATTCCAAGGAGATAACCAATACACGGATCAAAACATTTTCCTTTCTGATTTTATTTTAGAGGGAATTCCAGCAGGACCAAGAGGGCAAGAAGCTATTGATGTCAAGTTCTCTTATGACATTAACGGAACACTTCAGGTTGAAGCAACCATTGTGAGCACTGGTAGGAAGGCTTCCGCGATCGTGAAAACACAAGCGGGAACAATGACAGAGCAAGAAGTGAGTGCTGCGAGGGCTCAAGTTGAAAGCGACTATGAGAAATCTGAATTATACCAAGAAGTAAAAAGTGTAATAACACGTGGAGAACGTATGTTAAATAGTACGGAAGGGTTGGAGAAAGAAAAGTTAATGTCTGCCCTTCAAAATATTAAAATCGCCTTAGAGAAAAACGATCGTGCATTAGTTCAAAAATATGAAGAAGAGCTAACAGATCTATTGATTGAATTAGTATAGGGGTTGTACGATGAAGCAACTAACTAGCAAATATAACAAAGCTATACAACTACTAAAAGAAGGCAGATTAGAGGAAGCAAAAGGGATGCTGGAATCCATTCTTGCTTCCGCTCCTTTTCATTCCGAGACAAACTGGACGGCTGGGTTAGTTGAAATCATGATGGGTAATCCAGTCGCTGGATTGTCTTATTGGGAGCGAGTAAGTGCTGAGCAATTTCCACAGATCCACGAAAGAAAAGAACAGATCCTTTCGACATTAGGAGCTTATGAAGAGGTTCGTACGGTTTATAATCAGGCATTATCCTTTGTAAAAGAAGGGAAGGTGAAGGAAGCTAAAGGAGTTCTTTCTCCACTCTTGCAGCGCGATTCTCCCTTTCCACTCCCACAGGATGTGTATCGACTCTATTTCATTATTCTTTTTGAATCAGGAAAGATGGACCAAGCATTTGACTTTTTCTCAAGTTCACCCATTTGGATTCAAAAATCTCCATCAATCAAGCGGTTCATTACGGCTGTTAAGGATGGATTACTTACTGAAAAGACAGTGAAAGAGCGGGAGAAGTCGTCTGAACTGGCATTGCAAAGAAGGAAAAAACGTAAACAAAAAAGGCTTATTTTATCCGCTAGTGCTTTGGCTGTAGTGGTTGCTGGTGGAATATATATCAGTAGTCAAGACTGGAAATCAGTCCCGACAAACTATGAAGTTTCTTCTTCAGGCGAAAAACAGGCAAACACAAATTCCACAGAGTTTGAGAAAAAAATTGCAGAGCTTGAATCACAGCTAACAAATGTGGAGTCTGAAAAAGAAAGCTTAAAGAAAGAACTTGAGTTGGAATTAGCAAAGGTATCAGAGTATGAAACAACGGAGGCCTTATACAAGAAGGCTAATGTTGATTTAACATCCTTACGATCAGAAGAAGCAAGACAGGAGTTTAATAGTGGCTACTCTTTCTATAAGAAAGGTGACTACGAGCGAGCAAAAGAAAAGTTTGAGTTAAGTCATCAGCTCGATTCAACCCAGTATTTTAGTGATGACAGCTTGTACTATTATATTCAAACGGAACAGAAGTTAGGTTCACTTTCTGGAGATTCAGAGTTATTCCAACAGTTCTTTACGAATACATCTGAACACTATTTGGAGTCACCTTACCAGGATGATCTATTAGTCGTTCAGGCAAATGCTTATTATCGTGAAGGAAAAATGGACCAAGCTTTAGATATTCTTTCTAAGGTCCAAGAACAATTCCCTAACGAATGGACAGCATCGTACGCGAAGAAACTATCAACTGCTATAAAAGAGAGATAAATAAAAAGACTTTCATCTGTGGGGGCAATGAATGAGCGTGGGAAATTACTATACATTATTAGGTGTAGCTGAAACTGCCACAGATCTTGAGATTAGAAAAGCCTATATCAAGAAAATCAGGCAATTTCCGAATGAAACGCATCCTGAGGAGTTTCAGCTTTTAACCAAAGCATACAAAACATTATCAGATAAGGAACTACGTCGTTATTACGATGCTCAACTTGAAGAACAACGATCTGTAACCCGGATTACTTCAAGCCCAGAGCATGTTCAACCAAGCTCACAACAACCCGTACATCCAGTTGTTCAAGAGGAAACAAAGAATCAACCGGAAGATCCTAGGACAAATAATCAGCCAGAAGCAACCGTAAGAAATAAAAAGAAATTGCCAATCCTACAGATTTTATTAGGATGTGCTGTGCTTTATATTCTTTACATCACTTTCGCGCCAGAAAAAGAAGTTACCGCGCCAGCCGAGAGTGAACCTGCTAGAGTGGAAGTGGAGTCTACAGTTGAAACAAACACATCTACTGATGAAACTGAATCCGCGGATGGTACTGTTACGGAAACTCCTGAAATAGAGGAAGTAGAAGACATGATTCCTTCCCAAGAACAGGTGGAGGATTTCCTACATGACTATTTTTTATACTCTGTTGAAGTCATAGACGGAGTCCATTTTTCAGAGGTAGAAAGATTCTTAGATCCAACTGGTAAGAAGTTAGAAGAACAGCGGTCCTACACACGTTATTTAATTGAGAAAGGAATTACGGAAGACCTTGTTCAAATGCAGGTTAAGGATTTCCAAGCTGAGGATGGTTTTATCGTAGCCACAACCGAGGAAGTGTATGATATTTATTACTCGGACGGTAGTGTAAAAAGGAAATCCTTTGAAAGTCAATATCGCTTGAGACTGGAAGGACAGCAGCTATTGGTTCATGAATTAATATTTACCAACGAAGTGAGTAGTGAAGACTTAAAGGGGCCAGAATTAAACGTCGACATTACTCTTGTTGAGGAGTTCCTATACAATTACATGGCTGATAGTGTAAATGCCATCAATTATCAGGACTTTTCCTACGTTGAGTACTATTTGGCAGCTAATAGTAAGAGGTATTCCGAACAGTTGGATTACACTCAGTACTTGATTGAAAAAGGGATTACGGAAGAGCTCTTGAGCTTTGAGCTAGTCGATGTAAAAGAGATTGGAAATCAAATCTATGAAGCAACCACGAGGGAATCATACACTATTTTTTATGGAGATGGGACCTCTTCTGATAAGAAATTTGAAAGTAGATTTCATATCATTCAAAGTGACGGCAGTTTTGAAGTGTCCGAATTAATCTATACAAAGGAACGTTAACATTTGAGAGAGAAGCTAGAGAGGTCTTCGGCTTCTCTTATTCTATTAGATAAAGAGGTGGTCCTATATGAATCCCGAGGTTAAAAAGTATGTTACATTCCTAATCGTGCCATTCTCTTATGATAGGGAGTATAAAGCGGCGGTTCGTAGTTTGAACCCTGACTATTTTCAACAAAATAATATCCAAACAGAACGATTATTTGAACATGTAGAGAAGCTCGTTTCTAGTGGGAATCATCCCGAGACAATCGGTTCTCATTTTTCGATGACACAAAAAGCCCGTTCAAAATTTGGATTACCCAATAAAAATGATTTCATGCTTACGTTACGAACGAAGCAAGAACAGTATGAATTCAGTATTCCGGCCATTGAACTCTACTTATTTGAAACTCAGGTTGGTTTTTGGGTAATAAAACTAGGACTACCAAAGAATATTCAAGTGGAAACGCTCATTGAAACCATTTACTATGCAAAAAAATTGGAACAATACGAATACAATCTTTCCTATACAAAAAAGATTGGAAGGGACGAGTTTTACGAACAGAATGTTCATCTAGGCTTATTGATTCACGATTTGTCTCAGTCACTTGACGTTTCTTCTTATTTTGAAGGAAAAGAAACTCCAACACATGCACTAGTATATAGTTCCGCGAAAATCGATTTGGAAGAAGAAAATAGTTCGTTTTTAACATCGTATCTCTTTCAATTACGAAGGAGCTTTAAATCAACATATAAGCCAAGCATTATCGAAAAAGACTTCAATAAGAATCCTGGATTATTACCGTTGTTTGATAATAGCTACTGGGGAATATCTTTTGAAGGACTCGCAAATATTGTCACGAAGACAGATGATGCAAAGACAGAAGAGTTTTTTCAATCAACCTATATGCATCAAATAGAAACAACCTATTTTTATATATACATTCTTGCTCTTCATCAAAAATATGCCCTCTTGCGATTATCGATTGTTGCTTCTAAACTATCTTATGATTTACAACAGGTCGGTGAAGATAACTATACGGAGCAAAACTTCCTAATATCTGGGCTTCGAAATCAAATCGTACGGTTCATGCTTCGCAGTTCATATAATCAGGTTACAAACATCACTCACTATGGACACTTATATGAAGTGATTAGGGAGAACCTACGCATTAGTGATTTATTCGGAGAACTTCACGATGAACTCAATGCGCTCTCATCCTATACCGATGCAGCCGAACAACGAATGCATCAAATTGCCGAGGAAGAGAAAAAGGTTGCAGCAGAAAAGTTTAATAATAAAATAACCGCTATCTCTATTTTCTTTTTACCAGTCACAGTGATTACAGGATTTTTTGGAATGAACCTCGATTTCATTACCGACATCGCAGAGCATTGGTGGATTTTAATCTTGTCTACCTTAGTGGTCTATCTGATGGTGCTGCTCTGGATGAAGGAGAATAAATAGTTTAAAAGAGAAGCCTAAATCGTTCGTGATTTAGGTTTTTGGCGTTATGAGGGAATGGCTAATTCGTTTAATGGGAAGATTGCCAACTTTATAGTAAAATTTAATTACTAGTAATTAGGATGTGATAATCGAATGAAGAATAGTGTATTTCATTTTATCGGAGATTTTTCTAGCCAATTAGAGGAATTGGCATTACGGGTTGAGGCACTTTTATGGGATCAACCACAGGCGGCGATGACACAGGCTCGTTTGTTTGGAGAGCTATTTGTTAATATGATCTTTGAGCAAGAAAATATGAGTGAAGTGTATCCGCTGAAATTAGTAGAAAAGATAAATCGCTTATATCGACATGATGTGATTCAAGATGACATGTATAAAAAGCTAGAATTCTTAAGAAAAAATGGGAATATTGCCTCTCATCAAGTATTAGAGATGGACCAAGAAGTGGCGAAGGAAGCACACCGAGCCATTTTTGATTTAGGTGTCTGGTATGCAGAAGTCTATGTTAGTCATATATTCAGTGCACCTTCTTACGAATTACCATCTAAGCAAAGCCAAGATTTTGATGTTATGAAACAATGGATGGATGAGTACATAAAAGAAACGCAGGCAAGGATTTCCGAAATAGAAGAACAACTGAGTCAGTTGAAGATAGAAAAGAAACAACACCCTGTTGTTAAGGAGAAGAAGAGTTCTACGCAAAATCGGGCTAAAAACAGAATTGTCCCTTTAGAACGATTTCAACCAACCTTTGAAAATGCAAACTTTATTTATCGGAACCTTTCAAAAAAAGCTGCTGAATTTCAATTTGAAAATTTTACAACGGGGTATGTGTATTTATTAGATAATGTTACACCTACAATTGTCATCCATCCCTGGTTGGTGGAACAGGCTAAAATGTTTGAAGAGGTTCAGACGAAGCCGGTAAGAAGTACTGCCTTACGAAAATTCCCTAGACCAGAAGAAGACGGTCAACTTAAGTCCAATTATGGATATCCGTTCACATTCCAAACAAAAGGTGAACTAAAGGTTTTATTGCAACGAATTGCAGAAGAATTTGAATCTAAATATATGATTAAATAGAGGTACCTTAGGCTAATTTCCTTGTGGAGGTTAGCTTTTTTGTTGGTTTGGTTAAGTATTGGTAGTTTTGAATTGTAATAGATTTGTCAATCTTTTCAACTTAAACATCCCTAAACGTATGCCGATAGAATAATAGGGAGCATATAGTGCGCAACGAGATGTAGCTTGTTGTGCTTTTATTTATTGGTTTACTTGAATATAAATTGGAAAGGAAGTCATCTATGAAAAACAACCAGGAAAAACGAAAACGAAAGCATTTATTTAATTTTACGATTGGCAAGAGATTGTACATAACGTTTATCTTAATTATCCTATTACCAAGTTTTATGATTGGTTTTATGTCTTACAATAATGCGCAGAAGGAAATTAAAAGCCAGATACTTGCAACCTCCACAGCAAGTGTAAATCTTCTGGATGGTTATATTACAGATAACTTATCTTCAAAATATAATGATGTTGAGTATTTCGCATCCAAGTTGAATGCAGGGTCTTTTGCCGAATCAGAAACATCAAACACAATTGAGACATTTACACAATATTCACTGCTTCATCCTGATATTGTGACGATTTTTTCAGGAACTAAAGATGGGAACATGTTTTTATATCCTCAAGCAAATCTCCCAGAAGATTTTGATCCAAGAGAGAGGGAATGGTATAAACAGGCCATCGCTAACCCGGGTAAAGCGATTATAACAGAGCCATACGAGGATTTGGCTACTGGTAGCATTTTAGTGACCGTTGCACAAACGATAAATGATGGTTCTGGGGTTATCGGTATAGACATTAATTTAGAATCCCTAAAAGAAATCACATCGAGTGTGAAAATCGGTGAGAAAGGATACGCCTTTATCCTTACTGCAGAGAAAAAATATTTAGTGGATCCAACTCAAGAAACTGGATCAGTCCCACAAGGGGAAACGTACAGCAAATTAATATATGAAAAGCAAAACGGAATTCTTCATGATGAATTTCAAGGAAACGAATATGAAACCGCCTTTGTGACGAATGAACTTACTGGCTGGAAAATTGCAGGTGTAATGGAACAAAGTGAGATTGATCAAGCCACTCAAGGAATTCTTCTGTCAACATTTTGGGTAGTAGCCATTTTTATAGTGATTGGGATGGTCATTGCCATTTTAATAGTGAGAAGTATTACGAAACCTCTGAATACATTAGTGCAGGTTACTGATAAAGTAAGTAATGGTGACCTTACTCAATCTATAAAAGTGAAAAACAATGATGAGGTTGGACAATTAGGGAATAGTTTTAATAAAATGTTGGAATCATTGAGGCAATTATTAACACATGTAGAAGATAAATCACAGACATTAGCTGCATCCTCTGAGCAACTGACTGCAAGCTCAGAACAAAATACGAAGGCAACTGAACAGGTAGCAAATGCGATCCAGGAGGTTGCGGTCGGAACGGAACAACAGACAGACATGGTAAGAAAAGCAACTGAGGTCGTAACAGAAATGAATATAGGCATTCAACAAATAGAAGTGAATGCTCAAACGGTTTCTCGCACTTCAGTTGAAGCGATGGGAATTGTAGAAAATGGTGAACAGGCAATCAAGGAATCCATTCAACAAATGCAAAACATCAATACGTCTGTATCTGATTTAGGAAAAATCATTTATTCATTAGGAGAACGTTCCGAAGAAATAAATCAAATTGTTAATGTGATTTCTGATATCGCGAGTCAGACGAATCTTTTAGCTTTGAACGCAGCAATTGAAGCAGCAAGAGCGGGAGAGCATGGAAAAGGCTTTGCGGTTGTCGCGGACGAAGTAAGGAAATTAGCGGAGCAGTCCGCAAAATCGACCGAAAGTATTCGCCACCTGATCGGTACTATTCAAGAAGATACAAAACAAGCGGTTGAGTCGATGAATCATGGAACGGAAGAGTCCGCAAAGGGAATAAATGTGGTGAACAATGCTGGTTCATCCTTTAAGCAAATTCAAAAATTCGTAGATGATGTATCTTCACAAATACAAGAAGTTTCAGCATCGATTGCACAAATGACACAAGGTGCACAACAAGTAGTTGAAGCGGTAAGTGAAATCGATGAAATTGCGAGAAAGACAACTGGCCAGGGCCAAGAGGTATCCGCAGCCACAGAAGAACAATTAGCTTCCATGGAAGAAATTGCGTCTTCAGCAGCATCGTTATCCTTTATGGCCGAAGAGTTACAAGATGCGGTTAGGAAGTTTAGGTTGTAATGACTTTTACTATCAAAGATTAAAAAACTAAATATAGAAGAAACTTTTCATACACTGTGGTAAATAATAGCTACAGTGTATTTTTTTGCATCAATAACATGATACAAACATAGATGATATCACTTTTCAAAGTTAACATAGAAGAACAACTTGAAAGCAATCGCTCACTTATTAGCAATTACTGGACAGAAATGATTGAGGTTCTTCAATCATATGGGATATTTTCAATAGGAAACGCCAGTGGAAGGTTTTTCAGGATATTATCGAAGTTAGATTGTAAAAGATTTATATGGGAAACATTCGATCTATCGCTTTTGTTTGAATGAAATTTATTATAGGGCAAAAATTGAGAATAACAAATTCAGGAATAAATTAAAATTTCAGAGAGAGCATTATGCTGTTTCGGATTTTTAAACGTTACCTAAGCAAATCCGCTTTAACAGCTGAAAGGGTCAATCCTAACCATACTTACAGTGCAGATGACCCTTCCTCGATAGATGTGGTAAAATCTCAAATATTAATACTCTATTTTTTTTCTGCTAACCAATCACTTTCAATTTTCCAGTTTCCTTCGCCTAAATTTGTGAAAGTTACGTCAATTGTTTTAACACCACCATTAAAGCGAAGTCCATATACAAACTTATCCCCAACTTTAGCATTATCAGATGTAAAGTATTTTAATCTCCACATTTTTCCGTAATCCTGATATACGGCTGCAATCGTCATTGCGGAAGGCTGTTCATATCTTATAGTTTGCCCCGAATGATCAGCTGACAATTTCAACCCTAATTGAGTAAAATTTGTGTTATTTGTATCTATTTCATAATAAACATATCTAGACTCAACTTTTTGATCAAGCTCTTTTTGAATTCTGTTAAGTTCAGCCAATAATTCTGTTTTACCACTTGTAACACCATTAATAAATCCTTCTGCATCATCTAATAAAGCTTGAACAGCGTCAGATTCCGCTTTTGAAAAGTTCCCCCGATTAAAACTAGTATCACTATGAACTGTATCTAATGCTTTTAAAGCAGTCTCTGCATCTTTAAGCAATTTTGTTGCTTCTTCCTTACTATTTCCATCGACCTGAGTAGCTACAACCTCTAATTTAATATTCCCAGTTTTACCTGCGAAATCAGCATCGTTATCACTGTGTGGCCAATCTACCATTACCCGAAAGTCCTCAATATCTTTTTGTGGGATAAAGGGATTTGCATAATCAACATTGACCCAATCATTTCCAACTTTATTTTGTAAAGTAAGGTTTACTGGTGAACTGTTATCAGCTGGAAATAGATCTCCAGTTAAAGTGAAATTCACCTTATATTCAACGGGTACATCTGTATCAGTTTTGTTGACCTTGAAACTATAAGCTTCGAATGCATCCATTCCAGGAATTAATTCTTCACCAAGGTTAAATTGACCGTCTCCAATCGGATCTCCTTTTGAATCCACTGCAGTAACATTAAAATTTGCAGCAGTTGCCATGTTTTTGTCACTGGTGAAACTTTTAGAAAAGTACGCCACAGTTCCTAGAACAGCAATTGCTACAATCAATACTGCAAACAAACTAATAATAGACTTCTTTTTCATCGCATATTCCCTCCATTGTTTCATTTCTTTTTCTGTAACCTGTTGTGTTTATAATCCATTTTTCTTAATGATTATTATTTGTTCACCTCCTTATAAATAGATGTTTATCCAATTATGGGATTCATCATTTTTTACTTAAATTTCACTTTTCTCCTGTCCGTCAACCGCCATAATCTTTTTTATCATCCCAATAGTTAAACTTAATAAGGGAACGGAAACTAATAGAATCAAGCCAATAGGACTTTTTATAAAAGTTGCTATATACCCAGCTTTCGGTATATGAAATAACAATGAACCTACAAGTTGTTGATGTGCGACAAGTCCATCATCCTTCACATTATTTGCATCACCTTTTGTTTGGAAAAATACTTCTCCCTCCTGATCAACTAATTCTATGACTCTATGAGTCACCAAAGTATTTTGGCTATTTCTATATGTAATGACATCATTGACCTTAACCTTCGCAAAATTTATTGGCTTAACTACTATAACGTCACCTGGTTGTAGCAGTGGTTCCATACTACCGGTTAACACGGTCATGACCTTATACCCTAATATTGAAGGTAGATGTCCAGGTTCTTTTTTTGACTGTAATATAGAAAAAAGTCCAGAAATGCTTATGATGATTAATAATACAAAGAGAATATTTCCCATCCTTTTGAATGCTTTTTTAAACATATTAACTACGCCTCCATGGCTAATCGATAAAATTTTATTGTGATGGTAGGATGCCTGTCCAAATCTTAGCTAACAGCAAGTTTATTCCTAACAATCTATTACTATTCGATTGGACAAAACCCCTAAATTGTAACATCTTGTATTGTTCTCATTTGAGAACAATTAATTTAATTATAGTTGTTTATATATATTATATCAAGGGGAATCAGTAAAAATATTCTCTATAAAGAACATATCCAAAGACGAGAAATCGTGTATTCAGCAGCTTCGTTATCCAATATGGAGGAAGAGTTACAAGATGCGGTTAGGAAGTTTAGGTTGTGATGATTAACTAGTTTTTGTAAAAAATGGATGTTGTTTTGGGGTATTATTCTTATATAAATGCTTCGGTACGTTAATGAATAATCAAAAACAGATTACATTTTCAACACAGCGGGTTGCTAAACAGCAGTTCGTTGTGTTTTTGTGATTAGGATAAATTACCTATGTTGAATGCCGAAATTTTCGAATAATTATTGACCTTTTGTTTTTCTATGTTTAAAATCTATGACATAAGACCTAAGAAGGTGGATATGAATTGAAAGTTGAAAGCGTTATCCGTTTGGTAAACATAATGGTTGCCGAAAAGAATTTCCCTAATGCTAGAAAAATGATACTTAAAGAGTGGAATCGGTTAACAGAGGCTCAAAATTATGTACTTTTAAATTCTAATGCACAGCAGTTTGTAAAAATAATTAAAGAGGAGCTAGAGCAAGGTACCTTTGGAACTCTAACGGATTCAGATAAAGAAGTTTTAATTTTAGTCAACAGGTACATTAGAGATCTTCAGTTCCGTACTGCAAGAAGGATTTGTGAAAACCATCATTCACTATTAGAAAGACCTGAAGCTCAAAAATGGCTAACCTCAGAGGCTAGGTACATGTATGAGATTTGGAAAAAGTCTGTGTAGGTTCATTCGGAGAAAATCCTAGTATGGATCTTTGAAAAGATTCTCGATTATTCATGAAAGATTGCCCGCGGGATTTTAACACTTACCTCAGTTTAAACACTTAACTATAAACAAGTGACATCCCCTTCCTTTTCATTTAAAATGGAAATAATAAAGAACCGGGACAGGAAGGTAAAAATTATGAAAACCGCGATTGTAACTGATAGTACAGCTTACATACCAAAGGAACTTCGTGAAAAACTTAATATACATATGATTCCGCTAAGTGTCGTATTTGGCGAAGAAACCTATCGTGAGGAAGTTGATATTACGGCAGAGGCATTCTATGACGAGCTAAAGGCACGTAAGGATTTGCCAACTACATCTCAGCCTCCGATTGGAGAGTTTGTTGAGCTTTTTGAAAAGCTAGGGCAGGAATATGATGCTGTTATCAGTATTCACTTATCGAGTGGAATTAGCGGAACCTATCAGGGATCTGTAACCGCTGGAGATATGGTTGAGGGTGTAAAGGTGTACTCATTCGACTCCGAAATCAGCTGTATTGTGCAGGGTTTCTATGCGCTGGAGGCAGCGGAAATGGCGAATGAAGGAAAGCCAGTTGAAGAAATCATGGAACGATTGCATGAGATTAAGAAATCCGTTCGTGCTTATTTTATGGTGGATGATCTCACCAATCTTCAGCGTGGTGGCCGTTTGAGCGGGGCAGCTGCATTTGTTGGCAGTTTGTTACAAGTGAAGCCAATCCTAAACTTTGAAAATAAAGTGATTGTTCCTTTTGAAAAAATCCGCACACGTAAAAAAGCGTTGAACCGGGTGTTCGAATTATTTGATGAGGATGCAAGCAAAGGTGTACCCATGCGTGCAGCGTTGATTCATGCCAATATCGAAGAAGAAGCTTTGGAACTGAAGGCAGAATTAGAAAGGAAATACCCACATGTTGAATTTTTACTAAGCTATTTCGGACCTGTTATCGGGACCCATCTTGGTGAGGGTGCGATAGGGTTAGGGTGGTATAAGAAATAAAATTGAGGCGCCGTGCTGAGGTGCGGCGCTGTTTTTGGGCAAAAAAAGAAATTAGGATTTACTCCTAATTTTTTAGTAATTGTTCATTTTGAGGGGTTTCCTCTTTCTTTTCTTCTACAGAAGCGTTTCTGTACTCATAGCTGCTATAAAGACTAAGCACCACAAAATAGAGTAATAACAGAACAGTCCACGTTGAGGACGTAATTTGAATTTTCTCCTGAAATAAAACCGCCAATGCTCCAATGAGTAGAATCGAACCGATGCAAAGCAATAACCCGTGCTTTATAACCCATTTCATCATGTCAATCCCAACCTTTCACTATCTAATCTCCCCAATAATTGGTTTCTTAAACATGAATTAGCGAGAATGTTTTTTTGAATTATCTAGGACATAAAATAATGATGGAGGTCATTCATGCGATTTTTACTAGAAAACAACATATTAATCCCCGAACCATTATCGGACAAGTCAGACGCCAAGCGCATTACTGATATTGAATCAAGCTACCCACAGCCACTAAATCCCACATTTGAGTACTCCACTGAACTCCAACATTTACTCTACGGGAAGCAACTCCTACTTGATGAAATTCCTTTTTCCCTTGAAAACATACATCAACACTATTTAAATGGTTATTTGCAATATCGAAGATGCATTTCGAAAACAAAGGATGGGTATTCATGTGTTCGGTGTGGCAATGCTGATCAAAAGCTTTTCGCTTCGTTTGGATGTGCAAGGTGCAAACAGGATTGTGCATATTGTAGGAAGTGCATCAATATGGGGCGGATGAGTGAATGTTCCGTTTTGGTGAGTTGGACTGGACCAAGTCCAATTTTTGAGATTCCAGAAAAGCCACTTGTGTGGGAAGGAACGCTTTCTCCAGGACAACAAAGGGCATCATCCGAGCTAATTAAAGCAGTTCAGACGGATGACCAGTTGCTTATCTGGGCGGTGTGTGGAGCTGGAAAAACTGAGATTCTTTTTGAAGGGATCGGAACTGCTCTTCAAACCGGTAAAAAGGTTTGCCTCGCCACACCCCGAACTGATGTCGTAATTGAGCTTGCACCAAGGATCAAATCTGCATTCCCTGAAATTGATGTCATTGCCTTATACGGTGGAAGCGAGGACCGCAACAAGACAGCCCCGATCACACTTGCTACGACCCACCAACTTCTTCGTTTTTACAAAGCTTTTGATATGATCATCATTGATGAGGTCGACGCCTTTCCGTATTCGGTTGAGCCAATGCTTCAGTATGCTGTTAATCAAGCAAAAAAGGATATCTCATCGACCATCTACCTTACCGCAACACCCAATCAAACTTGGAAAAAGGAAATTCAAGCGGGTAAAAGAAAAGCTGTAACCATTCCCGCACGATACCATCGTCATGCATTACCGGTACCAGAATTTATATGGTGTGGGAATTGGGAGAAGATATTGAAAAAGAAGAGGCTTCCCGGAAATGTGATGGCGTGGGTTAAGAACCATCTCGAGATCGGCAAGCAAGCCTTCCTATTTGTTCCGAGGATTACTTATTTAGAAAATATCGTAAAAATTTTGCAGACCCTTGACGCTCGAATTGAAGGTGTCCATGCCGAGGATCCCGACCGAAAAGACAAGGTGGCACGCTATCGCTCTGGTGAAATTCCGATTCTTGTGACCACAACCATTTTAGAAAGAGGCGTAACCGTCCCAAATATTGATGTCGCTGTCTTAGGCGCAGAGGATAAAATTTTTACAGAGAGTGCGTTAGTCCAGATTTCTGGCCGTGTGGGTCGTAGTGCAAAATATCCAACCGGTGAGATTTTATTTTTTCATTACGGTAGAACAAGAGAAATGATTAAGGCAAAAAAACATATTGAAAATATGAACAAAGAAGCCATCCAACATGGCTTCATTGATTGATTTCAAAACCCATTTTGATTATGATTAAAGGTAACGAAGTAAGAACGGATAGGCGGTGATTCCGGTGAAAAAGGTTGTTTATACAATTGCACTACTCTTCATCATCGGCGGTGTTTCATTGACAGGTTACTCGATTTTTCAAATATGGGATTCAAATCATGCTCAAAAGGAAGCATTGGTTCAAGCGGAAGAGCTCATTTCCACACCTCCAACCGAGGAAAGAGCTGAAAAGAACATTGTCATTCCCACCTTTGAAAAAGGTGAAACAATGGGTGTTTTAGAGGTACCGAAGCTTGGTGAGAAAATGCCAATTGTCGAAGGAACGGATGAGGAAGAACTGGCAAAAGGGGTTGGGCATTACCTTGGTACCGCGTTACCAACTCAAAACGATCAAATCGTATTATCTGGTCACCGCGATACACTGTTTAAACGATTTGATGAGCTGGAAATCGGCGACACCTTTGTGGTGAAATTAGAATACGGCGACTTTACCTATGAAATTGTCGATACGAAAATTGTGGATGCGGACGACCGTACCGTCATTAAATCAACAGCACCAAACGAGGAGCTTGTTGTGACCACCTGTTATCCATTCGGGTACCTAGGTGACGCGCCATATCGATACATTTTTTATGGAAAAAAGATAGATTGAATCAGAACCCCATGGTTGGACAAAAGAATCCGGCTTAGGGGTTTTTGTATAGTGCAAAAGTATTATTCTCAGTAGGATGAAGGGGAATTTACAATCGTTTTTAATCTTAGATAAAAACATTTCCAAATTATGTTTATTATGTGATAATAATAGAAGAAAGATAGAATGGAGAGGTTCGTGTGAAGGTTTTTAATGCAATGGAGCCGCTTGTGGCTGAAGCAATCAATGAAAACTGGTCTGAATACAACTTGCCTTGCAAATGTGAACAATGCAAAAACGATGTATTTGCCCTCACGTTAAATAATCTACCACCGCGTTATGTATCGAAGGAAAATGGAGTGGCGTATGTCCGCGCCCAATATTTTAATAAACAAATGATGGCCAATATTTATGTAAAAATTGCAGAGGCTGTGAACATCGTTGCGAAAAATCCTCAATGCAACAATTTAAAAAGGGGTTGAAGTATGTCAACATGCCTATTATGCCACAATTATTTTGAAGAAGTGGATTCCTGGTCGACATTATTTTCGTTGGTTGAACCGGATCCACTTTGTTCTACCTGCAGCGAAAAATTTGAAAAAGTGGACGGTGAGCTTTGTGAAATTTGCGGTCGGTCTTTTTCGGGACTACCCGATGAGTATCGCGAAGGAAACCTCTGTTATGACTGTGTCCGTTGGGAAAATGAACCGGAATGGAAGGGTGTACTTACAAAGAACCGTTCGCTTTACCTCTATAATGACTTTGCGAAAGATGTTATATCCCTCTACAAATTCCGCGGTGACTTCGCTATTTCTTCTATTTTTAAAACACCTCTGAAAAAATCCTTCAAAACTCATTTTAATTCTTCCTATTTAGTTGTTTCAATTCCATTAAGTGATGAGCGTTTGTATGAGCGCGGGTTTAACCAGGCTAAGGCGATAGCAGAATTATTGGATGTGCCAATACATGAAGTTTTGGCTCGAACTCATTTGGAGAAACAATCGAAAAAGAGCCGGGATGAACGGATTTCTGGAGAAAATGTATTTCGAGTGGTTGATATTGTTCAGGACAAGGACATTTTATTAGTCGATGATATTTATACAACTGGATCCACTCTAAGGCACGCGGGTAAGGTACTGATAGAAGCTGGGGCTAAGTCAGTATCGTCGCTGACGTTGATGAGAGGATAAGTAACGTTATATAATATGATTAAATGAAAGGAGTGATTGTTAATGAAGCCACTAAAAATTGAAGATCAAGAATTAAAAAAAGCCATTACATCAGGAAATTATTATTTAGAAGTTGGCAAACGAAAGTTTATGTTATTTGAGGTAGAAGAAGTAAGCGACTCAAACGTTTATAATGTAACTGATGAAGAGGAAGAGAATGAAATATTGGAGGCGTTAGATGAGGAAAAAAATCCAATATTGTCAAAAGAGGAAATCCGTAGAATGTTGGATGGGGAATAATGGATATTTACTGGAGAAAGAAAGCGATCCAATCATTGACTGAGTTGGATAATTGGCGATTATCTTTGGAGCTACCTAGGATAGGAGAATTTCTACAGCAGAATATAGAAAGTTATTTCAAGTATCAGGATTTTTCAATCTATATCCCTGGAAAAACGGTATTTATAAAAGGTTCACCTATTGAACTCAGATTGGTTTTGTTTAGAATAGGAAAGTCGGATCCATATAAGGTTTACTATCGCCTTACCTCTCGAAGTGTAGAGATATTCCTTGTGAAACACCCGCGTCAAAAACCCCTAACATAAATCTACATAAGAAACCTTCACTAATATAATTTTCACCAAACTTTGAAGTTCCAAACATATTTCAAAAATCTGTCACTACAAACTCTCCCAAAAACACCGATATAATAGATGGAAATAAGGTGTTTGAGGAGAGAATTAACATGGGAGAACTAATGAATTGCCCGAATTGTGGGGCTTTATTTGTAAAAACAAATCTTCGTGATGTATGTGAAAAATGCTATAAGGAAGAAAATCAAGCGTTCGAAACCGTTTATACATTCATTCGAAAAAAGGAAAATCGTACAGCGACAATTCATGAGGCATCGAAAGGCACAGGTGTGGATGAAGAGTTAATCATCAAATTCATTCGAACAGGGCGTCTAAAACTGGCGCAATTCCCAAACCTTGGATATCCATGTCAAAAATGTCGCACTATAATACGCGAAGGGATTTTATGTGACAACTGTTCAAAGGAACTACGCAGTGAATTATCAATTTTTGAACAGGATGAAGAACGTAAAATAGAATTAGAAGAACGTAATAGAGGAACGTATTTTGCAGAAAAAAAGTTCTAAACATTTTCATGTCATTGCCGATATAAAAGACAAAGACATGAAGTTCGGATAGAAAGCGAGGTTTTAATATGAAAATTAACCAGTTCGGACCCGTTGGAATGAATCCATATAAAAAGCAGATGAACAAGATTGCAGCAACAGAAAAGTCAACTCAGACAGATAAAGTTGAAATTTCTTCAGCGGCTAAACAACTACAGGAAACATCACCGATTACTGTTGCGCGCCAGCAGAAGGTAGAAGCGCTCAAACAACAGGTTCAAAGCGGAACCTATAAGGTGAACGTAGAAGACGTTGCGAAAAGCGTCTATGATTTTTATTTTAAAAAATAATTAACGGAGGGTCATTATGTCAGCTGAAAACTTAGTCGTGCTGCTCAAAAAAATACTTACTTTACACCAAAATTTACTTAAGCTATCTGAGCGAAAAACAGACATTCTGAAAAAAGGCGACATCGATGCCCTCAACGACCAGATGAAGGAAGAACAGAAATACATTTTAGCGATCAAACAATTGGAAAATGAACGGATTGCAGTTGTTAATCAATTATTAGGACCACGTGTTCAAGATAAAACATTATCAAAATGTATTGAGATGGCGAGTGGGCCAGTTAGATTGGAGCTAACGGGACTACATGAGGAATTGGTTAAAGTGACTCACGATTTAAAAGTCCTGAACGAGTTAAATCAGCAACTCACACATCAATCCTTGCAATACGTGAATATGTCGTTGGACATGCTCCTTCCGCAGGAGCAAAACGCGGGTTACGGTAACCCAGCGGGAACAAAAGAGAAAAAGCAAACACGCTCAATGTTTGATTCAAAGGCTTAGACAACGGAGGATGGAAAAATGGTATCAACCTTTCATGGATTAGAAACAGCACGCCGGGGCATGGTGACCCAGCAAAGTGCACTATATACAACTGGACATAATATTGCGAATGCGAGTACACCCGGCTACACAAGGCAGCGTGTCAATTTCACCCAGACAAATCCATACCCGTCTCCTGGTCTAAATACGGCAAAAATTCCTGGACAGGTTGGAACAGGTGTTGAGGCTGGTACGATTCAACGTGTGCGTGAAAGCTTCTTAGACGTTCAATTCCGTGGCGAGCAAACAAAAACAAGCTACTGGGATACACGAGCAAATGCATTAGGGAAAATGGAAGAAATCATGAATGAGCCATCTGAAACAGGACTTGCGAACACTCTGAACCAATTCTGGCAGTCGTTGCAGGATTTAGCGGCAAACCCAGAGGATCAAGGTGCGCGTTCAGTAGTGCGCCAACGTGGTGAAATGGTCGCTAACACCTTTACTTATCTATCAAACTCATTAACTGCCATAAAAGACGACTTTGGCAAACAAATCAGTGTAACAGTGAAATCAGTAAACTCTCTTTCTGACCAAATTAGTAGAATCAATAAGCAGATTTCCGAAATAGAACCAGTCGGGTATCTTCCAAATGATTTATATGATGAACGCGATCGACTAATAGATGAGCTATCTAAATATGTGGAAATTAAAGTTCATCCTCCTAGAAGCAGTGGTGGTGATTCCTTACCTGTTGCAGAAGGCATTTTAGATATATCAATCGTTGGCGACAATGGGACGGAAACCAAATTGATTGATGGAAGTACCTTTAAAAAGCTTTCAGTCGATCCTGCAACAGATTCCGATGGGGACGGCGTAAATGACCAACCAACAAGTGCTGTTACTGGCTTTCAACTAGATGGGCAAGATATACCTTTTATTCGTAGCGGAGAAATGAAGGCAATAGTTGAAACATACGGATATGTCGAGAATGGTGCGGAAAAAGGCATTTATCCAAAAATGCTAGATGATCTGGATAAAATGGCGTATTCGTTTGCTACACAGTTTAATGCTGTGCATAGCCAAGGATTTACATTGAAAACTTCTACAGAGGCAAGTGTACAAGGTGGCGACTTTTTCGAACCGTTTACTGGAACTGGTGCTAATGCATATAAAGGAGCAGCTGCAACCATCAAAGTATCTTCAAACATTGATAATCTCAGCTATATTGCAGTTTCGACCATTCAAGGTGAATCCGGAAATGGCTACAATGCTACTAATCTAGCGAACGTGAAAAATGCTAATTTCGGTACATTGACTGGTTTTCCGATTACCGCAGGAAGTGTCCAGTCATACTATGAATCTCTCATTGGTTCTATGGGTGTAGACTCACAGGAAGCAATCCGTATGTCAGAAAACTCAGCGGTGTTAAAGGATTCAGTAGAAAACCGACGTCAATCAGTTAGTGCAGTTTCCTTAGACGAAGAAATGACAAATATGATTAAGTTCCAACATGCATATAATGGATCTGCAAGAATGATTACAGTACTCGATGAAATGCTAGAAAGAATTATAAATGGCCTAGGTACTGGTGGAAGGTAGGTGTAAATTATGCGCGTAACACAATCAATGTTAACAAATAATATGCTAAGAAACCTAAGTAGTAGTTATGAAAGATTAGGAAAATATCAAGAACAATTAAATACACAAAAGAAGATTACAAAGCCATCTGACGATCCGGTTGTGGCAATTAAGGGTATGCGATACCGTACGGATCTTGTTGAAATTGAACAATATCAGCGAAACCTTTCTGAAGCCTATACTTGGATGGAGTCTGCTGATGATGCAATGGATAAAATGACTCTTGCTCTTCAACGAGTAAGGGAATTGACAGTTCAGGCTAGTACAGGAACAAACGGTCCTGATGAAAAAGCAAACATTGCAGTAGAAGTTGAACAATTAAAGGAACATATAGCGACTATTGCTAATACTAAGGTTGGAAATAAATTTATTTTTAACGGTACAAATACAACAGAAGCACCAGTAAATTTAGGTGCTAATCAAATTTCTTCATCGACTAATGATGTTTTACTTGAGGTTTCAAAGGGTGTTCAGGTTAATGTGAATGTGAAAACTTCTGACCTTTTAAAAGGTAGTAATACGAAAGACATTTTTACTGAACTTACTTATCTAATAAATGATCTTAAATCTGATGGCGATATTGGGAAATACCTTGATACTGTTGATTCTCACCTATCAAATGTTGTAGCAAATCGAGCAAACCTTGGAGCAAGATATAATCGTATAGAACTAATAGATGATCGACTAGGTTCTCAGGAAGTAATTGCAAATAAGATTATCTCCGAGAATGAGGATGCGGAAATGGAAAAGGTGATTATTAATTTAACAACTGCAGAAGCGGTGCACCGAGCAGCTCTAGGAGTCGGATCAAAAATTATGCAACCAACACTCATGGACTTTTTACGTTAAGCTATCTTTTTAAGAGATAGCTTTTTTCATAGAGGTGATTTAATGGAACTAGCTCAAATAAGATTGCAATCTGAATATGCAAAAATAGGGATTCGTACAAAAAAAGCTGTTCAACAAATCCAACAACCAAAGGCAGACTTATCAATTGAACAACCCAAAGCCGAATTAACGATTCGAACTACTCTGGGGAAGTTAACGATTGACCAATCCAAAGCCAGAGCAGATATGGATCTGAAGAATATTTCTCAAAGAATTGCGGAGGCTGCTGTTAAAGGTTATCAAGATTCTCTGGAAGGAATAGCAAGACGAGCGCAAGAAGGCAATGAATTGATGAAAATAGAAAACGGTGGAAATCCAATTGCTCAAATTGCGAAGCGAAATAATGAGGGTCCAGAACTGCAATTTAATATCGGGTGGATACCCTCTCATTTTAGTGTCAAGACTAATTATGTTCCTGCAGAAGTTGATATCCAGGTGAAAGAGAACAAGCCTATCATCAATACACGCATTAATAAACCAATTCACGAATATACACCTGGGAATACGGATATTCGTCTTGAGCAGAAACAAACTCTTAAGATTGATTTTGCTAATTTAAAATATGTAGGTGTAAACTATGAGCAAAAGATCTAATAGTAAGGTTGTGGGAAAATGAAAATTGATACGAAATATCATGGTGAAGTACAAATAGAGGAAACTGAAATTATAGATTTTGCAAGCGGAATACCTGGTTTTTTAGAAGAAAAGAAATTCGTAATTCTTCCATTTGGTCAGGACACTGGAATCTCTGTTATGCAATCAGTAGGTAATTCACAGCTGGCCTTTGCTGTAACCAATCCGTTTTTCTTTAATAAAGAATACGATTTTACGATTGATGACCAAGTGGTCGAGCAACTTCAGATAGATTCTGAAGAAGATGTAACTGTTTATGTGATTTTAACTGTTCAGGATCCATTTGAAAAAACAACTGCGAATCTCCAAGCACCCGTTGTTTTAAATAATAAAAAACAAGTTGGTAAACAGGTCATTTTAACAAATACTTCATATCAAACAAAACATTCCATTTTTGAAAAAGTATCAACGAAATAGGAGGTGGGAGAATGCTTGTATTAACTAGAAAAGTCAATGAATCAATAAAAATCGGGGATGAAATTGAGATTACAATTTTATCAGTAAGTGGGGAGCAAATTAAAATTGGAATTGATGCACCGAAACATGTTGAAATCCACCGAAAAGAAGTTTATTTAGATATTCAGAATGAAAACAATCAAGCCTCCCAAACCTCAGTTGATCTGTTAAAACAATTAAATATTAACTTTAAGAATGCCCGTTAATCGAAAATGATATCGGGTATTTTTATTTGAAATATTTTGTAGAAGAAAATCTAAAAATCTATTAAACAATTACAAAACATGTCGATATAAAGTATGTAAAACAAATACGTACAAAAGGCGGCCGACTTTCGTACTATTTGTACTATAATAAATTCCACAAGGATGTGGGATTACAAACATTCAAGGAGGAACTAAGAAATGAGAATTAATCACAATATTGCGGCACTTAACACATATCGTCAGTTAGGCGCAGCAAATGCAGGACAATCAAAATCAATGGAAAAGTTAGCCTCAGGTCTTCGTATTAATCGTGCAGGAGATGACGCTGCAGGTCTAGCAATCTCTGAAAAAATGCGTGGACAAATCCGTGGCTTAGATATGGCTGCTAAAAATGCACAAGATGGAGTTTCCTTAATTCAAACAGCTGAGGGTGCATTAAACGAAACTCACTCCATCCTTCAACGTATGCGTGAGCTAGCTGTACAATCATCTAACTCTACAAACACTGATGAAGATCGTAAAGCACTTCAAAACGAAGTAAAACAATTAAAAGATGAGATTGATAGAATTGGAAATAACACTGAGTTCAATACTAAGAAACTTATAAATGGTGATTTATCAGGTAGTCAAGTTGGTGGAGTGGGAAGTAAAATTGGAGAAGCTACAGCTGCTAAATTAGATTCTGGTACTATTAACCCAACTACTTGGAATGGTAACGGTACTTCTAATTATCAAGTTGTTGTTGATGGTCAAGCGTTCGATTTGACTGGTGTAGACATGACATCAACTTTTAACTTTTTCACTGATTTAGAGGATAAATTAAACACTGCAATTACTAACTATAACAATACAAACCCAAATAATCAAATAACAAAACCAGAATTTGATATTGAAGTAACAAGTGATACTGCAATGAACTTCGTTATTACTAGTGGAACAACTGGATCAAGCTCTGAAATCACAATTAAACCTATGAACGATGATGGTACAACTTTAGATGCAGGCGAACTACCAGAAATCTTTACTGTTGATAGTACTACTAAATCTACTTATACAGCTGGTTCTGACGGATTACTTACTGATGATACAGCAATCGATGCGCTTACTTCCTCTGATAAATTAAGTTTATCTATAAATGGTTATAATATTGATGTGGATTTAACAAACATTGTAGGGGCAACTAGTGCAACAGTAGGAGCAGGAGCAGGTGCTTATGCTGATGGTGAGGAAATGACAAATATTGCGACTGACCTACAATCGGATATCCAAGCAGCTCTTAATAATTATAAAGACCTAACGGGTACTGATTTCGGGAATGTTACAGTTTCAGTAGAAGATGGGGCACTTAAAATTGAAAGTGATAAAGCTGATACGGTTAATATTCAAGTAAATAAAAATACAGCATCCGATGCATTAGGCTTATCTGATACAGCAACAGCAACTGAAGGTGGTTTAAACTTCCACATTGGATCTAATAAAGATCAGCAAATGAACCTTCAAATTGGTGATATGAGAGCTTCTGCTTTAAATATTGCTGATGTTGATATTTCAACTGCTGATGGTGCAAACAATGCAATTGAAAAATTAGATTCTGCAATTAAGTCAGTATCTGATGAGCGTGCTAAACTTGGTGCCGTACAAAATCGTTTAGAACATACCATCAATAACTTAAGCACATCTTCTGAAAACTTAACTGCTGCTGAGTCTCGTGTACGTGACGTAGACATGGCAAAAGAAATGATGGAACAAACTAAGAACTCTATCCTTTCTCAAGCTGCTCAAGCTATGCTTGCTCAAGCTAACCAACAACCACAAGGAGTTCTACAACTTCTTCGTTAATTTTAGATTATTTGGAAGGGACTCTAGTTTTGCTAGGGTCTCTTTTTACAATGTTTAAGAGGAGGTAGGAGTAATATGATTGTTAAGTATTTAAACAAAGGTAATGAATTTATTGAATTTAATTTAAATAATGATTTATCAGGTTTTATTTCTGCATTACAAGCAAGTGAAACTATAGATGTTAATAGCAATACGTACCAACTTGAAGGTTTTGAGCTTCGAACCATCGGTGAAGATAATTCAGTTCTTCATCAGCTATTGGTATTTCTTACAGAGAAATAATCTAATATCTAATCAAACACAAATTAATGGAAAAGGAATGCATGGAAGATCTGAATATGGTGAAGATTGATGCACAAGATAGATTCTTTAATTTAGATAATTTTCAACAGCTGTTGGTCAGGAGGAATAACAAGATGGATAAAGATCCACAATTAAAAGAATTCCTTGAGCAACAAATCCAATGGTGTAAGAGCCAAGATCATATTTTAGAAGAAATAGACATAAAGCTTTATGAAATGAAAAGAATAGCTGAATATGCTCTTGAACATGAGTTTAATTCGGAAAAGGCGAAAAAGCTTAATGGTCAATTGAATGAATTGATAAACGAAGTACATTGCTTAGAAAAGCAATTAAGAACCATAGTTCATTAGAAAAAAAGGATGTGTAATTCATGGATATAGCACTAATGTCAATGGCACTTAGTCAAGGACAAATCCAACAACAAGCTTCTATGTCAGTGATGAAAATGGCCATGGGAGATGCAAAACAGGATGGAGATGCACTTCAAAAGTTGTTGAACACCGCTGATCCAAGTGCAATCCAAAGGGCTACTCAGCCACATATAGGTGGGAACATTGATCTAAGAGGATAAGGATAACATGGGAGTAACTAAGTTGAAGTTACTCTTTTTTTGGGGGCACAAATGGGGAAAAGTAGATTGTGCCCCGAAATTCCAACTTCTTGCCTCTATACATAGAAACTCAAGTTGCATATACATTACCGGTAATAACTAGTTATTCAGATATATATTATAATTAAAGAATGTATGTTCTACATATGATAAATAGATGTTCAAGAAACAAATGACTCAAGCCTCTACTTCGTTCATAGGAGTAAGGGCTATTTTTATTTTGGCTCTATAATATTTGTTGGGGTTTAGACAAAATTTTAGTGCATAAAAAAACACGCAAACTCTTCATTCTTTTATACTTGAATTGACTAGAAACAAGTGTAAAGAATGGAGTTGCGTGCAATATGGATTTTACCATGATTATTCCTGGATTAAAAGGGTCTATCCTAACCAATGTTGAAGAAGTCGGTGAAGTAGTGCGACTGTACGTTGAAATGGAGCGAAAAGTACATCGGTGTCCCGAATGTAATCAAAGAACGAGTAAAGTTCATGACTATCGTCTACAAAAAATTCAACACTTAAAGTGGTTTGAAAGAAAAACTCAAATCTTTTATAAGCGTAGACGTTATGTCTGTGAGTGTGGAAAACGTTTTTCGGAGAAAAACCCTTTTGTCATGCGTTATCAACGTACTTCAATAGAGTGGAATCAAGCTATATCGATAAAAGCGATTAAAGGAAAAACGTTCAAGGAAACGGCCGAGATCTATGGATGTTCTCCTTCAACCATTATACGTAGATTCGATCAAATATCCCGAAGTGAAATTCGTCCTGTGGAAGAGTTACCAACAGTTATAGCCATTGATGAATACAAAGGTGATACTCGGGAAGGGAAATATCAGTTAATCATTGCGGATGGGATTACAAAAGAACCGATTGATATTTTACCAAATCGCTATAAACGTACGATTAAGGACTACTTGAGAAAGCATGGATCTAGGGTTCAAATAGTCATAATGGATATGAATCATTCCTTTAAAGCAGCCGTTCAAGAGGCATTGGGTAAACCCGTTATTGTAGCTGATAGGTTTCATTTTTGTCGTTACATTTATTGGGGGCTTGATGGAGTAAGACGCCGAATACAAAATGAGTTTCATGGATACGATCGAAAAAAGTGTAAACGTATGAAACATGTATTTCATAAAGATAGCCAGCGCTTAACTAAGGATGAACGTTGGCATTTAGAGCGATACTTGGAAATGTCTAATGAACTCAGAAGAGCATATGAAATCAAAGAGGCCTATCGTTCTTGGTTTTTACGGGCCAAAGAAAATGGAAAAAGCCAGATTAGTTTAGTTAAAAAAGAATTAGAAGAATTATATAAGTTTATTGAGGATTCAAAGATACCTGAGATGAGTAAAGCCATAAAGACCATACAAAATTGGCAAGTTGAAGTATTAAATAGCTTTGCCTATGAATATTCAAATGGATTCCTGGAGGGAATAAATAATTCCACTAAAGTTCTAAAGCGAAATGCTTATGGATTTAGAGTGTTTGAACGCTTTAGGGCTAAAATTTTATTAACACACAAGTATAAAAGAATAGGGGTACATATTGGTTAACCATGAGTTGTTGGGTATTTTCCTCAATAAAAAATGATGAATGGTACCATCCATCATTTTTTATTGAGGCCACCAAGCGAAGCGCGGTAGCCTCAAACCCCAACATTTGACTTAGAACCTTTATTTTAGAGGAGGAGAATCATAAATTATTATGCAATGAAACCTGTCACAAATGGAACTACTTGAAAGTGATGTTGGAATGAAGAAAAAGTCTGCAAAGTGTGCGAACATCGTTAGTTTTAAGCTAGTGAAGGAATAGGAATCTAGTCTATTGTACAAAAAACTCTGTGTTCGAAATCCAGAGGATTGCTATCTTTTGTTTAAGAAATTTTTAGGAGATATAGATTGAGAACACTTTATTGTGGTTTGTTTAGACACAAAAAATCAGTCTGCAGCCATTAACATTTGCCATATTGGAAGTCTTAATGCAAATAAAGTGCGCCCAAGATAGTGCTTCAAGCCTGCAATTTTGAGCATTGCTGCATCCATTTCAAGCAGGACAGGCAAGTCCATCAAGGGAGGGTATGGAGGTGATTAAGAGATTTGTAGATGCTTGAAAAATCATCGGAATAAAAGTTTTTTGGTCATCTTCTGGATGAATCGCTAATTCCAAGCGAAATGGCAAAGGGACTTCCTAAGAAACTTTTGTTTGAGACAATGCTGTTTGAAGATAAACGTGGAGAAGAATGGATCGGAGCCATTGCTTCTCTTCAAGATAGATGGGGAGCCATACCTGGAGTCTACTTGCTTGTAACAATCTTTATACATTGAATAGTCAGTAAAAACTACGTAACCACTAATAATTATATATTCAGAAGAATATTATAGTATTGGAACAAATGTTTGTTAAGTGAAAATTAAAGTTCAAAAAACAGCGAACAAATAAAATACTGCGATCAACTACTTAGATTGAAAAGAATTATAAAACTGTGTTTATTATTCCTTAATTAATCTCAAAAACTAACTTAAAATATATTAAATTCAACCGATATAACTAATAAAGGTTCGTTCATTTAGGAGGAATTGATATGTCTATTGATAAAATCTCTTCTAGTACAACGATGAACTTCAACACAGATTACCTTCAATACCAAAAATCATATGAAAATGAAAACAAAGGGGAAAATGTTTCTACCCCTCAACAAAATTTGATTCAGAGTGAAAAGAAAGACTCAAAAGAAAACGTCAAACAGGTGATTGATAGCCTGAATAAATTTCTAAAACCAAATAATACATCATTAAAGTTTGAACTCCACGAGGAGCTAAACGAGTATTACGTCACAATCGTAAACAATGATACCCATGAGGTCGTTCGGGAGATTCCCTCCAAGAAAGTACTAGATATATATGCAGCAATGACAGAGTTTCTTGGTTTTGTCGTAGATAAAAAGGTTTAAAGGCGGTGAGCACCAATGAATATGCGTATTGGTGGATTGGCAAGTGGAATGGATATAGACCAGCTTGTAAAAGATTTAATGAAGGCGGAAAGAATTCCGCTTAATAAAATGAATCAACAAAAGCAGACTCTAGAATGGCAACGTGATGATTACCGTAGCATGAATTCTCTACTTCTTTCGTTACGTGACCTATCGTTTAATATGAAGCTTTCTTCTACTTTTCGTGCGAAGAATACAACTTCCTCAAATGAAAGTAAAGTTACGGCAACAGCTAGCGCAGCTGCGGGAAATGTGTCCTACACCCTATCAAAGGTAGACAAGCTTGCGACGGCAGCAACAAAGGTAAATGCTGGGGATATTCGAAAAAATAAAGATTTTGATGCAAGTGCAAGCATTTGGAGTCAAAAAGATAATTTTAATGATACTGCTACTGATTATGGTGACGGATTTAATTGGAAAATAGGTGCGCTAGCCAAAGATACGAAAACAATTACAGACCCGACTGAAACTATAAAACTTAGTAAAATCAATTTTAAGACAGATGATGATTCCATTGAAAATATGCAGGTCAAGGTAAACGGTACATTCTATACAGTATATACGGATGATGTGCCAATAAATGATCCGAATGTAAAAAACAAGGTCCATTTAGCCTCTGACGGAACGCTCACTTTTTCGAATTCGTTGGAAAAAGGAAGCAAGGTTACAGTTGACTATTTTATCGATAATTATTCTCAAGAAATAAAAGTACCAAAGCCATCTGATACAGCTACTAATCCTAATACTACCTTTCAGCTTTCAAAAGCTTCCCTTTCAACAGATGGAATGTCCATTTTTGTGGGAGGAACAGAATATACCAAAGTTTATTCTACTAGTGATTGGGACAATCTAGATGATACTCAAAAAGCCAGTAGTGTGCTAGTAGACCTTGAGTCTGGAAAGTTGACCTTTTCTAAGAAATTAGAAGAAGGCGATGTAATCAAAGCAGATTTTAAACAAAACTATTTTTCCTTTGGGCTTGAAACCTTCAATGAAAAAGGAGAATCGGTTAAAGAAAAATTTTCAGTAGAGGGCTCAAGCTCTTTTTCAAGTATTATCAACCGAATTAGCAGTTCCGCTGCTGGTGTAAATGCCTTTTATGATGATTTTACTGGACAAGTTACGTTAACACGCTCTCAAACCGGTGATTTTAATAAAAATGGCGAGGAAATCAAAATCACAGGAGATTTTCTGAATAATGTTCTGCAGTTTAGTACTTCTATCGAAACGGGTGGAAATAATGCGGAGTTCACCATTAATGGATTAGAAACTCAACGATATTTTAACAATTTTACAATAAATGGGGTTAACTTTACATTAAAGGATACCTTTGATTCTACTGATCCTGCTAAAAATGATGCCCCTGTTACCGTTGGGGTCACAACTAATTCAGAGACCGTTTTGGACAATATTGTTAATTTTGTCGAAAAATATAATGAAACCATTCAAAAAATTAATGAAAAGTTGAATGAAGAGCGCTACCGTAGCTATCAGCCTCTTTCAAGTGAAGAACGTGAAGCTTTATCAGATAAAGAAGCTGAGCTTTGGGAGGAAAAAGCTAAAAGCGGTTTGATTCGAAGAGATTCAATTTTATCTAGTGGATTAAATCAATTTCGAATGGATTTGTATACGCCAGTTACGAATCTTTCAATGGATACTGCTTTCAATCAATTAGCTAGTATTGGAATTAAAACGACCGCTAATTACATGGATCGTGGAAAGCTGGAGATTGATAAAGCGAAGCTAAAAGAAGCGATTGAAAAAGATCCAGAAGCAGTAGAAAAGCTGTTCACGGCAGATGGAAGTACCTATGCCGAAAAAGGTCTTATTAATCGCTTATATGATAGTTTAACTGCAACCATGGACAAGGTAAGTGAACGTGCTGGTAAATCCACGTGGACCACACAGAAGTACACGATTGGCAAAAACCTTGATAGTTTGAAAGACAGTATCGACCGTTTTGAAAACCGCCTAATACAAATCGAAGACCGGTACTGGCGACAATTCACTGCAATGGAAAAAGCAATCCAACGAGCAAATCAACAATCTGCATACCTCATGCAGAATTTCTTCAGTGGTTAATAAAAGGAGTGTAACGTAAATGGCAATCGGAAATCCATATCAAGCCTATCAAGCAAATTCAGTTACGACTGCGTCACCAGGTGAGCTTACGTTAATGCTCTACAATGGTTGCTTGAAATTTATTAAGCTTGGTCGTAAAGCGATCGAGGAAAACAATATACAAGATAAAAATACAAATCTTCAAAAGGCACAAAACATTATCCGTGAGTTCATGGTTACGTTAAATATGGATGTGGAAGTGTCTAAAAATATGATGGCGATGTATGATTACATGAACCGTCGTCTGATGGAAGCCAATCTTAATAATGATCTTGGCATTTTAGAAGAGGTTGAAGGACTAGTGACTGAGTTCCGAGACACTTGGAAGGAAGTTATTCAGGTGAACCGTCAGCGCCAGCATGCGCAGGGTGGGCAGATTTAGTGAAACCGGTAGGAGTGCTTTATCGCATCACGAAGGAACTACACAGTTTGTTGTCTGAACCTGTCGGGCAGGAAAAACGTGATGAACTCATTGAATCCATTACGAAGTTTCTGGACGAGCGGGAGCAACTCATGTCGGACATCAAACCTCCTTACAAAGAGGAAGAGCGTAAACTCGGTGCAGAAATAGTCCAAATGAATGTATTCATCGATGAACGACTGGAGTCACTAAAAAAGGAAATCCAACAGGACATCACGAATCAGAAAATGAGGAAGACATCCACGACTAAATACATCAATCCCTATCAATCAGCTCCAGCTGACGGGATGTTTTTTGATAAAAGAAAATAGGTGAACGAATGATACAACTTAGTTTAGAACAATACGATGTTCTTCAAAGATATTATGAGTTGCTTGGTACCGTAGAAGAGGGATTTGAATATGTAGTAAGTAGTTTTGAAGATATATCTCATAGTAATGCGGACCAGGTATTAGTTGATATTTTTGCAGCTTTATCAAGTATTTATCAAACAAATGACCATTTACTTTCTCTATTTAAAGATCAAAAAGAGATTGTTGCTTCTATCCATTTCTTTAATGGCGTTATTACGGAAATATCAAAACTAGAAAACTCATTTGAAAATGAACAGAAAAAACAGCAGTTCATCAAATCCAATATTTACCCAGCTTTCCAAGCGTGGAAGGAAAGCATTCAAGATAAACTATCCATATATGTCGTACAATAAGGTAAACACCCGGGCTACGCTCGGGTGTTTCTATTTAAGCAAAGGAATCTACAGTAATATCTGTTTCTTTGTGTGTTTTGCTATAGGCTCAATGCACAAAAGAATGGATATTGCTTCACCTAGAAACATATCGTACAATCATTTTAATTCGGCTTCAACAGGTTAAAGGTAACTTTAATCAACACCCACCATAGAACCACTTACCATTTCAAACGCTTTTTCAAGATTTACTAATAAATCCTTCCGAAAGATATCACTACATACAAACACATTCGTAATTTCACTTTTTACCGATGAATAGGCACACTCTAAACTATTACTAGCAGTTAAATTTTGCAATTGATCATTAGACATTTGATTCACGATTTCTTTTTCAAAATATTCAACAGTTCCAAATAACACGGTCAAGATAAACATCCCCTTTTTTATGGAATTCTTGGCTTGAACAGCCGATATCTAAGCTAACTATTTTACTAGTTTATATTTACAGGCGTTGTATGATTTTTAGATGACACTTAAACAAATTGTCTTGTTTGCTTCTGTTTATTTAATAATAATTCAATCGATTTTTTTCGATTGTATCTTGCCTTACGACATTTTGAACAATTCATAAAACGATTTCCTTTTTCATAAAAGTCATTAACGGATTTTACTTCTTTACACTTAAAACAAACTTGTTCTTTACTAATGGTTTTCAACTTCTTTTAACCTTCTTTCGGATTAATCAAAATTCATGTAACAACCATTTATAAAAGTCACTTTGAATTAAATATAAAAAAATCCACCAAAAAGATGGTGGATAAATTAACAAATGGTTTTTTCTATAACCGATATATTTATTCACGACTTTTTTGGCAACTCGGCTATCATAGTTCATAGAACCTTAGACCCGCAGCTTTGCGTCCTTACCTTTCGACAAGTTTGCCTTTTTCATTTTTGTCAATAGTTTAATTTCACTACTTAATGATAAAACGAAAGTAGTACTTTTTCAACAAAAGTTGACAAAATATTGTATAATCGGACTAAAATGGGTAATTATACCTATTATATTCATGGTTACAGATTCACTGCAAAAAAATAAGACCCTCATGCCAAAGTAGAAAATAGCACAAATGTTCTTATAAAGGTATAATAAACTTATACTAAGTCAAAGGAGTCTTGCTTGATGAGTCAAAGAGTTCCCTATTATGATCTTGCACCTGATGGAATGAAAATTATGATGGAGATGGAGAAGTATACGAAAACGACAACAATTGAACGAAAACTTCGCGAACTTATTAAAATTCGTGCTTCTCAAATTAATGGGTGTGCTTATTGTTTGAATATGCATACAGCAGATGCTCGAAAAATGGGTGAAACCGAACATCGAATATATTGTGTCAGTGCGTGAAGAGAGTGTGATTTCTACACAGATGCAGAAAAAGTAGCTCTAGAGTTGACAGAGCATGTGACATTGATTCCGACAAAACGTGTTCCAGATGAGCTTTATCAACGAGTGCGTGAACACTATGATGAGAAACAGTATGTGGACCTTGTTCTAATCATTAATCAAATTAACAATTGGAATAGAATTTCTATTGCAATGGGGAATATAGTGACTGAAAAATAGTTATTCACAACGAACATCTTATGGATGTTCGTAATAATCGACTACACAATAATAGCGAACCTGCAACCGCAAGAATTCTTAAAACTTTTACATTCATAAACAAAAGATGGCTACTACCGAAAGTAGCCATCTTCCATCCATTCAAAACAATTTCATATAACAACTAATATACAACCACTACACTTTCCTTCTATTTCTTCAACAGGTACATGTCTATATTTTTAATTACGTGTAATTCGCCGTTATCATCTGAGAAAATACTGTTGACAATTTCCCTATTTCATCCACCATAGCTACCCTACCGTTTCTAGCGCTTTAAAGCTCTCATATTTTCTTTAACAGAGAGGGCTTGTTCCTTTCTGAAAATTACTCCTATAAGTAAAGTTTTTAAATAATGGGTTATGTCGCTATTTCTATTTTTAATTTTAGATAGATAACGATAAAGATCTATTTTTTCACCGTGTGACAGGTTGTGCTCTATGGTGTTAGTTCTGTCTCTTATACACATCT
>NZ_SLUB01000019.1 GCF_004799755.1 Bacillus timonensis
GCAACTATTGTTTCTGAATGTACATCCAACCCAGCACATCGTTTGTGCAAAGTTTCCATTTCACTCCACCTTTTAGAATGTATTCCACAAACAATGGAATGAATTTGAAATTAGACATTTTTCTGTTCGTAGTCATCTCTCGATAGAGAGAGCTAACAATGGGTTGTACACCAAATTCATTCCAACAGTTTTTTATACGGGGTAAAACCACCATTAAAGACCACGTAATATACTCATTGTTTGCGGTATCTACATTATGGGGAAAAGAATCTATTTTCATGCCTGGGTTGAGAGCGAAAGATCATGATAGTTTTTTATGCAAAAAAATATTTTTGATAAAAACTGTAGGGTATAGTAGGTGTTAGTTCGTCTATATGGGTAGACAGAGTGAAAGGGGGAGAGTGCAATTCAAGATGAGGTTCTGATTGAGAAAGCAAAAGCAGGCGATGAGCATGCCTTTCGCTTACTCATTGAAAAATATAAGAATCTAGTATTCAAGGCTATTTATCCAGTTCTTCGTCATGAAAAGGATGCGGAAGATGCGGAACAGGAAGTATTTCTCAAAATCTATTATGCACTCCCCCAATACAGTGCACAGGGCTTTAAAGCATGGATTACCCGTATTGCAATAAACCATGCCATTGATGTGAAACGGAAGAAGCAGAGGCAACATGAACTGATTATAGAGCCAGATGAGCTTCCTGCACTCTCTTCGTCAGAGGAAAACGTCGTTATCCCACTTTTACGAAAAGAACAACGCGAATTGGTCAAAAACCGGTTACACGATATGCCTGCGAATTATCGCGAGGTGATCGAAGCCTATTACATAGCGGAAAAAAGCTATAAACAAATCGCTACTGAACAGCAAATCGAGGTAAAAACCGTTGAAATAAAGCTATACAGAGCCCGAAATTGGATGAAGAAACATTGGAAGGAGGATGATTTTTAAATGAGGCATTTCAGCAATGAAGAGTGGTTGTTGTATATAAAGGATCAGTTAGAAGAACCGAAGCGGGAAGAACTCGAAAATCACTTATTCTCTTGCGACCAATGTGTAGAAGTCTATACGGAGTTAGTGGAATCCCATGCTGAGGAGATTCCTTACCTAGACAATGACAGCTTTACAGATGGAGTTATCCAAAAGCTTCCGCTAACAAAAGAAAGGCTTGGGAAGTCGTTTTTACAAAGTCCAATTTTTCACTATGGGATTGCTGCAGTTGTGACATTGACTTTGATGTCGACCGGGGTATTCCAGAGTATGACAGGAATTATCGGTACAGTTGAAGCATCTAGTTTTTCAGAGCAAAAACAATCTGTTTCAAATCAGTTAATGGAAAAAACATTATCGCTATTTGACATAATTGAAACAAATCATGAGGAGGGAGAAAAATGAGTTATAATCCAGTGCTAGCCTTTTTTCTATCATTTATTCCAGGTGTTGGCCATTTTTATGTAAATCGAAAAGTAAGAGGGTTTCTTTATGGAGCAGGAACGGTTGGCTCCATTTTAATAGGAATCTTTGGCACATTTATGGTAGGGTATCAGGACCCATTTTTTGTTGGGCTGATATTTGCATTTTTCGTTGGAGTCATTAATGTGCTTGATATGATTATCTTTCTGTTGCGAAATAACAAGCAAAATCAACATCAACAAGTGATTCAATCAGAAGAAGGGCAATCCGTTTCCGTTCGAACTGATGATTCAGATCGTTTCTACACAATTATTCTTTCATTTATCCCAGGATTGGGCCATTTTCAACTTGGCTTGATTAACCGAGGTTTAACTTTTCTAATTGGTTTTTTTGGATTAGGAACGATGATTGTATTTATTTCAGTGTTTACAGATCAAGGAGCATTCTTGGTGTTTCTTGGTATTCTTCCAGTTATTTGGGTATATAACATGTTTGATGCCGTTCAGCTTGAAAGTAAAAAACAGCGTGGAGAAGAATTGGTCGATAGGACAATTTTAGAAGATTTTGAGGAAACAAGACGGGAGCAAGGGCGTAAAAGCAAAACGCTCGCAACAGTTCTTGCGATATTCCCAGGGGCTGGGCACTTGTATCTTGGCTTACAAAAACGGGGGATACAGCTGATGGCGGCCTTTTTATTCGCTATATACATTTTAGATGTGCTTCGCCTATCCTTATTCTTATTTTTAATCCCAATCATTTGGTTTTATAGCTTCTTCGATGCCCTTCAGAAGGTGTCAAAGCATGGCGAAGAGGAGCTTGAGGATGTTCCCGTGGTCTCCTACATTGTCAACCACCAAAAATGGGTTGGATTCGGTTTGATTGCACTAGGACTATATTATTTACTAGTAAATGTTGTCCTACCTACTGTTGGTCCAATGGTTGCGAGAATGTTTCATTTTGATATTCAACACTTCTACTACTCCTATTTTCAGGGCACGATCATCTGCATCCTCTTAATCGGTGGTGGTTTGAAGCTTATGGTAGGCAGTAAAAAACGGAAGGAGAATGCGTAATGAGAAAATGGCGTGTTGGTTCTGTGTCAATGGGATTGTCTTTGATTTTACTTGGTGTTCTCCTTTTTGTATCACAAATAAAGGGAATGCCAATGATGGAGCCACTGCTTGTCTGGTGGCCAATCATACTAATTGTCTTAGGAATTGAGATTGTCGTATATCTCTTCTTATCAAAACAGGAAAATCCAATCTTAAAATATGACTTTTTAAGTATTATATTCGTAGGGATTATTGGAACGATTGGGATCGGCTTTACTCTGTTGTCATCGATAGGAGTGGTTGATAAGGTTGAAGGTGCGATAGGAGCAGAGCATCGTTCAATGGATTTGCCAGTTTTGGATGAAAAGTTATCAACTGATATTAAACGGGTGGTCCTTGAAACGAATGGGGTAACAAGTAAAATTGAAGGCTCCATTAAAAATGAATTACATGTGTTTGGAGTTTACCAGGCAACGGTTCACCCGAAAGCTGATCCAATCATATCGGAATCAAGTGATTATGTATTTACGAAGGCTGTTGGTGACACAATGTACGTGACATTGAAAGAACCGGCTGAACAAGCGGGCCCTTTTTCTACGTATACAACAGTGGAGCCAACGATTATTGTGCCAAGTTCAATTCATTTAGAGGTTCGTGGTCAACAAAATCATGTTTCGCTTTATCCTGGTTCCCTTGAAAATAACTGGGTGGTTGACGGAGCATCAAATGTATCAGTTCATGTAGCGGAAGAGAGTAATATTCTGCTGTCTGCTATTTCAAATAATGAACTAGAAAATGGGAATATGAAATGGGATAAGATTGACACAACTGAACGAGGTGGTATTGATGAGGTTTACGAGGACAGTACACGAGAAAAATTGTACAAGGGCACAAAAAAGCTAGGGGAAGGAACCTATAAGCTATCCATTTTTAATAGCGATTTGGTGACTGTGAATCTTGTTGAAAAAATGTAGGAACGATGAAAATTGCGTTTGGTTTTGACTAAGCGCATTTTTTAATAAAAGAATTTGGGCAAGCTGGGTAACCTATTGATGAATATAAATAAAATAAGAGATAACTGTGAAAAAATGGATTTTTTTGCTAGTGTCAAAATTGATTAAATCGATTGGATAGGCTATGATGTAACATAGATGATCGACTATCTTATTTAGGATGATGAAAATGAAGAGGGCTCGAATAATATATAACCCAACCTCTGGAAGAGAGTTGTTTAAACGACATTTGCCTGAGGTTTTAGAGAAATTAGAAAGAGCAGGATATGAGACTTCATGCCATGCCACGACTGGAGCAGGGGATGCAACCAATGCGGCACGAATTGCAGTTGAAAGAAAGTATGACCTTGTGATTGCTGCCGGAGGCGATGGAACAATCAATGAGGTCGTAAATGGTCTAGCTGAACAGGAATACCGCCCAACTTTAGGGATTATTCCAGTTGGTACAACAAATGACTTTGCCCGTGCAATCGGGGTACCGCGTAATATCGATGGTGCTTGTGACGTAATTATAGAAGGAAATTCTGTTCCGATTGATATAGGTCGGATAAATGATAAATATTTTATTAATATTGCTGGCGGAGGAAGGTTAACTGAGCTAACCTATGAGGTGCCAAGCAAACTTAAAACGATGCTAGGGCAACTTGCGTATTATTTGAAAGGGATGGAGATGCTTCCGTCCATTCGTCCAACCGAGGTTAGTATTGAGTATGATGGTAAGTTGTTTGAGGGCGAAATTATGTTATTCCTCGTTTCCTTAACCAATTCTGTCGGAGGCTTTGAAAAGCTTGCCCCAGATTCATCACTCAATGATGGACTGTTTGATTTGTTAATTTTAAAAAAGGCAAACTTAGCCGATTTCATCAAGGTAGCAACTCTTGCCATTCGTGGAGAGCATATCAATGACCCGCATGTGATATACACAAAGGCAAATCGCGTTAAGGTAAATCCAACTGAAAAGATGCAAATTAATCTTGATGGAGAATACGGTGGCTTGTTACCTGGCGAATTTGTGAATTTGTATCAGCATATTAATGTATTGGTTTCAAAGGAAAAGGCAGAGAAAATGGAAAAAGAATAAGTAGAGAAAAGTCTGGCCTTGGGTCAGATTTTTTTGCTTTTACCAAGCAATGTTGGTTTAAAAACTGTGATAAAACACGAAATATTAGGATCCTTCATTTATCAATTATGAATGCAATCCTTCATGTGCATTGGCACAACTCCCTCCTGGTATGTTACAATCAGTTCAGCATTTTGAACGTAAAGGAAGAAAACATAATGACAAAACTGAAACCACCAGTTGAAAAAAATACATATTATGATGTTACATTTGAGGATCTCACTCATGATGGAGCAGGAGTCGCGAAAATCGAGGGCTTTCCGATTTTTGTTCCGAATGGCCTACCTGACGAGAAAGCGAAAATCAAAGTCATCAAGGTTCAGAAAAACTATGGCTTTGGTCGGCTAATTGAGCTCTATGAAAAAAGCAAATTTCGAATCGACGCCCCTTGTCCGATATATAAAGAATGCGGAGGCTGTCAGCTTCAGCATTTAAGCTATGAGGGTCAGTTGGTAGCAAAACACAACCAGGTCCAGCAAGTGTTATCACGAATTGGAAAGCTCCAAAATATCAAAGTTCATCCAGTTCTTGGAATGGAAAATCCTTGGCGTTATCGGAATAAGGCACAGGTTCCTGTAGCAGACAGGGAAGGTGGACTTGTAGCAGGATTTTACCAGCAGCGAAGCCATGAAATTATTGATATGGAAGCATGCCTCATCCAACAAGAAAAGAATGATCAGGTCGTGCAAACAGTAAAAACAATCTGTGAGAAGTATGGGATTCAAGCCTATGATGAAAAAAACAACAAGGGTACACTTCGCCATATCATGGCACGCTATGGTCTTGTCTCGGGTGAAATAATGGTCGTTCTGATCACGAGAACGAAGGATCTCCCACATAAAAGTAACATCATCTCAGATATAACAGCCGAGTTACCTGGTGTGAAATCGATCGTGCAAAATATAAACCCCAAACAGACCAATGTGATATTTGGAAATGAAACAAATGTCCTTTGGGGCGAAGAATATATTTACGATACTATTGGTGATATTAAATTTGCTATTTCGGCTCGGTCTTTTTATCAGGTTAATCCTGAGCAAACAAAGGTGCTTTATGATAAAGCATTGGAATATGCGGAGTTAACGGGTAAAGAAACGGTTATTGATGCCTATTGTGGGATAGGGACAATCTCGCTGTTTCTAGCTCAAAAAGCTAAAAAGGTGTACGGTGTCGAAATTGTTCCTGAAGCGATTGAGGATGCGAAGCGAAACGCAGCACTAAATTATATTCATAATGCAGAGTTTGCAGTAGGAGAAGCTGAGGTTGTCATCCCGAAATGGTATAAGGATGGGGTTAAAGCGGATGTGATCGTCGTTGATCCTCCGCGTAAGGGATGTGATGATGCACTCTTACAAACCATTTTAACAATGAAACCAGGGAAAGTTGTGTATGTTTCCTGCAACCCAGCAACACTTGCAAGGGATCTACGGATACTAGAAGACGGTGGATATGAAACGACCGAAGTACAACCAGTCGATATGTTCCCACACACTGTCCACTGCGAAGCAGTCGCAAAGTTGGTATTAAAACCTAATTAGATAAAGAAGTCCTGTTAAATACTGGAGGTGTAACAACAAAAGTGGCGAACTTAAAATTAAAGTCTAAAATTCTTGAAATTGTAGATAATCAAATCAATATAAACGATCCGAAAATTACAAAAGAAACAATGGAACGGTTAATGGGGTTGGGTTACTCTGAAACAGAGTCCAAAGAAATGATAGGCAGAGTGCTTGTCGAGGAAATGTACGATATCCTAAAAAATCAAGTTCCGTTTAATGAAAAACGATATTCCGATAAATTAAATATGCTTCCGTAGTCCCTTGGATACAATTGCAAAAAACAATCTGTACTAATCGGCTATTTTTGCGAAAACCCATTTTCAATCAATCGTTTGTTTAATGGGTTTTTTCTGTTGTATCAAGGATCCCCAAATTCAATCAATCGGTTGTTTGAATTAAAATGGTCGTGACAAGCAGTTCAAATGGCTTGCTGTACTAGTCTGCTTTATAAGTTGGAAGTAAAGAAAATATGAAGAGAAAAGGCCTGTGTCATAGGTGATGTTGCCCTTCTCTCTGTGTATGGGACAAATAAAAATAAAGTCATTTAATAGAACTCTGGATGCCGCATAATTTTCACATTTTACATAGCATTAAGCGCCTGTGTACGGGGATTATAGTAGCAGAAGGAGGTTACATAACATGGATACAGCTTATAAAGGCACAAATAAAATGATTATCGGAATTGTGTTCGGGGTTATTACTTTCTGGTTATTTGCCCAAGCAATGGTGAATGTAGTCCCTGCTGTACAAAAGGACTTAGGGATTTCACTAGGAACACTGAACATTGCCATCAGTTTGTCGGCTTTATTCTCAGGAATGTTTATCGTTGCTGCAGGTGGACTTGCTGACAAAATAGGGCGTAAGAAGATTGCCAATATTGGGTTTGTTTTAAGTATCATTGGTTCACTTTGTCTAGTCATTACTCAAGGATCTGCGTTGCTCATTATTGGACGTGTGATTATAGGTCTATCAGCTGCATGTATTATGCCATCCACTATCGCATTAATGAAGGCTTACTTCGAGGGGGCAGAGCGTCAGCGTGCATTAAGTTATTGGTCAATCGGCTCGTGGGGAGGTTCGGGAGTTGCTTCTTTTGCGGGCGGTGCAATTGCCACATCATTAGGTTGGAGATGGATATTCGTTTTTTCCATTATCTTTGCCGTTGCGGGTATGTTTTTACTAAAGGATACACCAGAAAGCAAACAGCCTTCCACAGGTAAGTTTAAATTTGATTACACGGGCTTAGCTATTTTTATCGTGACCATGATTGCCTTAAATGTTTTTATAACGTATGGATCAGATCTGGGATGGACAAGCCCAATTTCACTAGGTCTTATAGCAGTAACAATTGTAGGTCTACTGGTATTCATTAAAGTAGAAAAGAGCAAAGAAATTGTCCTTATTGACTTTGCTGTGTTTAAAAACGCGCCGTATACAGGTGCTACAGTCTCGAATTTTTTACTGAATGCCATTGCGGGTACCTTAGTCGTCGCGAACACATATGTACAAGTAGGGCGAGGATTCAGTTCATTTCAATCAGGAATGCTGTCATTAGGCTATTTAGTTACTGTGCTCGCCATGATTCGTGTCGGTGAGAAAATTTTACAAAAAGTTGGCGCGAAAAAGCCGATGATTTGGGGTGCGCTCATTACCACGGTTGGTGTAGGGTTAATGGGCTTAACATTTTTACCAGGCTTTTCTTATACAATTGCTGTTTTTATTGGCTTTGCTTTATTTGGACTCGGACTTGGTATTTATGCGACCCCATCAACAGATACATCTGTATCAAATGCCCCGGCTGATAAAGTTGGCGAAGCAGCTGGTGTTTATAAAATGGCAAGTTCACTAGGTAGTGCATTTGGTGTGGCGATTTCCACAGCAGCTTACGCGGCAATTGCAGCAACTGGCAACCTTGAATGGGCAGCAACAGTAGGTATCATTGTTAATGTGATTTTTGGAGTCTTATCCATTATCTCGATAATGGTCATGGTTCCAAAAGATGCAGGTAAAACAGCAAAAGATGTAAAACCAAATCTTACTTCTAAAAAGTCAACAAACCGAGAGCCTGTTCCAGAATAACTGAGTAAAAGGAGTATAGATCAATGAAAGAAAAATTAATGGAAATGTTAGAATCTCGCAAGGATGAAATGATTGAAATTCGTAGACACCTACATGAAAATCCAGAATTATCCTTTAAAGAGGTAAAAACCGCTCAATATATTCTTGACTTTTATAAGGGGAAGGACGTAGAAATTCAATCCAATGTTGGAAACGGCTATGGAATTGTTGTAACAATCAAGGGGAGAAAGTCAGGGAAAAACATAGGTTTGCGTGCAGACTTTGATGCCCTTCCAATTGTTGAGGAAGCCAACGTTCCTTTTAAATCAAAAAATGAAGGCGTCATGCATGCATGTGGTCATGATGGTCATACAGCCTACTTACTAGTGTTAGCAGATTGTTTAATTCAATTAAAGGAAGAAATACCAGGGACCATCAAAATTATTCACCAACACGCAGAAGAGGTTCCGCCAGGTGGGGCGAAAAGTATTGTAGAATCAGGTGTTCTTGATGATTTAGACAATGTATTTGGGATTCATTTGCTTCCCTTAGGTCCTGCAGGGTTGGTTGGGTATCATGCAGGATTTTCCTTCAATGGTAGAGCATATATGAAATTGAAAGTTCAAGGTAGAGGTGGACATGGCTCATCACCACATCTAGCGAATGATGCGATTGTGGCAGGTGCTCATTTTGTAACAGCGGCTCAAACAATTATTAGTCGTCGTCTAAGTCCATTTGAAAATGGTGTCATTACGATTGGATCATTTGATGGGAAAGGAACCTTTAATGTCATTAAGGACAGTGTGGAGCTTGAAGGTGACATTCGTTATATGACAGATGAAACAAAGGAAAAAATTGAACATGAAATTAAACGTATCGCAAAAGGTCTTGAAGAAGAATTTGGGGTAACATGTGAGCTTACTTATGAAAATGATTACCCGCCTCTATACAATGATCCTGAAATAACTGAAAAAGTTGCGGAATATCTAAAAAATGCAAATGACAAAGATATTAAAGAAGTGAAAGAATTTCCTCCGATGGCACCATCTGAAGATTTTGCTTATTATGCAAAAAAATTTCCTTCTTGTTTCTTTTACATTGCATGTACACCAAAGGGTGAAAAGGATCCGTATTTCAATCATCATCCTAAGTTTGATATTGATGAAGATGCCCTCCTTGTTGCAGCAAAAGCAGTGGGGCATGTTGTTTGTGGATATTACGAGCTAGGCTAAAAAACAATCTGTACTAATCCGCCATTTTCGTGAAAACCCATTTTCAAACAAACGTTTGTTTAATGGTTTTTCTTAAGGTTTTCAAGGGTTTGCAAATTCAAACAAACGTTTGTTTAAATAAAATGACTAGGATGAAGCAGGGAGAAATCCGCGCTGTACTAGTCATAAATTGACGATAAATTGTCAATTTCAAGCCAACTCATTCTCTTTTTGAAAAACTTGTTCTATAATGAGGTGGGGTGAAAGGCATGGCTCGTGAGCGAAAATTTACAACTGAGGAATTATTTCAGATAACAGAGGAATTGCTTCTGACACATCATTATGAAGGGTTCCAGTTTAGTTTGGTGGCGGAACATTTACAGGTTTCTCGTGGTGCCATCTATAAGTATTTTGAAAACAAGGAAGAATTGATTACCGAATATATGCTTTATAAAATGGAGCAATTTCTTCATGAGTTAAAAGAAATCAACACAATCGAAGGCTTCCGTGCTCAGTTTGATTTTCTGCTGAATCTCATGTTTAAGAATCCGGAGCTTCATCAAATAATCGAAATTGGTAAACGTGTTCCGGTCGAAACAAACGCAAAAGTGAAAGAAAATATAGTGAGACTCGAAGGATACCATCTTCAGATGTACCAATATGTACAGGGCTTTATTGAGGCGGGAAAGAAGGAAAACTTACTCAACACAAACATACCGGAACCTTTGATATTAGGCTATATTTTTCAATCAATCGCCATACCGAATCATTTTGGCATACCACACGAGGTGTGGGTTGAGTCGATTAAGCAAATAATTTGTCATGGAATCTATAAAGATTTTTAATTGACACAGATGTCACTTATAAAAGATAATTAACGTGGCAACAGTGTCAATTTTTTTGCTATAAAGTGACGTTGGTGTCACCTTTCTAAATAAAAAATAAGGAGTTGAGTTGTTCTGAAACAGATGTTACAAGCCATTACAGATAAAGTCACCACAAAAAAGGGAATGTGGATTACATTAGCTACCTGGTTAATCGTAACGATGGCATTGGCAGTTTTTGCACCGAATGCAAAGGATTATGAGGTTACAAGGATTGATTCTTTGCCTGAAGATGCAAAATCCGTAGTTGCCAAAAATAAGGTGGATGAGTATTTCAAGGATAGTGAAGGAACGCCAGGAATATTAGTGTTTCAAACGAAGGAAGGTCAACTGGAATTTGCAGACCTTGTTACTGTATTCAATCATATCGAGGAAGCGAATATTCCAGGAGTTGAGCAGGTAGTTCCGTTGGCTTCTTTACCACCACAGGCTGCTGCAGGGTTTTTCTCGGAAGATCAAACAACTGCCCTACTTCCAATCATTTTTGATTCTTCGCTCGAAACAAAGGAAGTGCGGGATTCAAAGGATCAAATGATTAAAGTTGTTGATGAAAATACCGATTTAACGTTGTATGTGACAGGTCCTGCTGGGATTGCAACTGACTCACTCGATTTGTTTTCAAGGGCAGACCTTGTGTTAATTCTATCAACAGTTGGCTTAATTTTGATTTTATTAATTGTGATTTATCGTTCACCACTTCTCGCGTTAATACCGTTGTTAGCAGCAGTTTTTGTCTATGAAGTTGTGATGCAAACGCTCGGTATATTAGGGAAGGCTGGTCTACTATTAAGTAATCAAACGATTTCAATCATGTCCATTTTATTATTTGCAGCGGTGATTGATTATTCGCTCTTTATCTTTTCTCGATTCCGTGAAGAATTGAAGGGTCATGAAAATAAATATGATGCAATGCGTGCCGCAATGAAAGAAACAGGGATGCCGGTCTTTTTCTCTGGAGGAACGGTTTTAGCAGCGATGCTTGTTTTATTCTTCGCTGAATTCGGAGATTATCGCAATTTCGCGCCGACCTTTGCAACAACGATGGTTGTCATTATGCTTGCTTCGATCACATTGGTGCCAGCTCTATTTACACTTTTCGGTCGTAAGTCTTTCTGGCCAAAGGTTCCGAAGGTTGGAGATGAAAAAGTTAAAGATAATTCTATCTGGAGTAAAACTGGTCGGATGGTGGTCAAAAAGCCAGGGCTATCAGTTGCAATTATTGGCATTTTCCTATTAATCTCTGCAGCCAACATGTTCAACCTCACTTATGAGTTTGATACGATGAAGTCCTTTCCAGAAGATATGCCATCTCGACAAGGGTATGAATTGATTGAGGAGAAGTTCGCAAAGGGTGATCTTGCACCATCAACAATCTTGTATGAAGGAAAAGAAGCTTTAACGAAGGAAGAACAGGATGCATTACGAGTTGAGTTGCTAGAACAAGAACTTGTAAGTGATGTAAGGATCAATGGAATTGCTGATGATAATAAAGTAGTAAACTTCAGCTTAACATTTGAAGAAGGACCATATGATGTCAAAACAATTGATGCGATGGAACAGATGATCAATAACTCTGGCACAATCCTAGCTAATGCAAATGTAGACGGAGAACTTTATTTTGCAGGTGAAACGGCGACAAAAGTAGACGACCGAAATGTGAACAACAGAGATGTCATTTTAATTGTGGTGCTAGAGACAATCTTGATCTTTGGAATGTTAATTGTATTAACGAAATCGTTTAAAATGCCTATCTATATGATGGGAACAATCTTAGTGTCATTTTTAGCTGCGTTAGGTCTAGGGATGTTCCTAACAAACCTATTCTTTGATATTGATACGATTAGTAACAGGGTACCATTATATTCGTTTGTATTTCTTGTTGCACTTGGTATTGACTATAATATCATGCTTATTTCAAGATTCCAGGAGGAGCGGAGAACCCATTCTGTTAAAGAAGCTGTACAAATCGCCGTATCCAAAACGGGCGGAGTGATCTCGTCAGCTGGTATCATATTAGCGGCAACATTTGCTGTTCTGATGACACAGCCTGTTCAATTGCTATTTGTATTCGGTTTTATTGTTGCAGTGGGAATTCTATTAGACACCTTCTTAATTCGCGGAGTGCTATTACCAGGATTAATCATTTTATTGGAAAAGGACAAAGCGGTAAGTAAAGAGAATAATTGATATATAAAAAGAAGGCCATTATTGAACGTGATAATGGTCTTCTTTTTCTACTCCGTTGCAATACATGCTTTACTAATATAATTCATTGACATATATAAATTAATAGTCTAATATAATCTCAGAAAAACCTAGGTGTTTACTCGGTATTTCTCTATTTACTATAAAAAACAACTGTATGGGGGGGACAACAAATGATAAATAAAAAAGTTGGAATCATATTTCTGCTTTTTGTATTAGCTTTTGCATTGATAGGATGCAGCAATGGAGGGTCCAAAGATACAGAAGGGGCTTCTGGAGACAAGAAAACCTATAAAGATGAGATTAATATTGCAGTAACGGCACAGCCTCCAACATTAGACTCTGCCATGACAGTATCACAAGTTGCTTTAGATATAGCTGGCAATGTATTTGAAACACTTTATACATTAAATAAAGATTATGAGCCAACACCCATGTTAGCAAAATCTGTTGATGTAAGTGAAGATGGTAAAACGTATACTTTTACATTAAGAGAAGGAATTAAATTTCATAACGGTAAAGAAATGACTTCAGAAGATGTGGTCGCTTCAATGAATCGATGGTTGGAAAAATCATCTCGTGCGAAATCTCTTTTGACTAACGCAAAATTTGAAGCTGAAGGACCATACACAGTTAAATTAAGTTTGGAAAATGCGACATCTGACGTGTTAATTGTGATGTCATCACAATCCAATTTCCCTGCAATTATGCCAAAAGAAATAATTGAGTCAGCTCCTGCTGAAGGGATAACTGAATATATCGGAACAGGTCCGTTCAAATTTGAGGAGTGGAAGCAAGACCAGTTCATCCATTTGGTTAAATATGAAGATTACCAGCCTGTAGATGAAGAGCCAAGCGGCTTTGCTGGTAAAAAAGAAGCATTTGTAAATGATGTGTTTTATCACTTTGTAACAGATCATTCAACACGTATTGCTGGTATCCAAACAGGTGAGTACGATATCGCTGACAGCATACCAACAGAAAGCTATGAGCAGCTTAACGGCTTAGATAACGTGGAAGTTCACACTTTTGTTGGTGGGACACTAACACTATTTTTTAATACGAATAATGGCGCTCTAGCTGACGTTAAAATGAGACAAGCAGTAAATACCGCATTAAATATGGATGAAATTATGATGGCAAGCTTCGTAAATGAAGATCTGTACACATTAGAACCAGGTTATATGAATCCTAATGCAGTTCAATGGAATACAGACGCTGGTAAGGATGTATATAACCAAGCAGACCTTGAGAAAGCAAAAACCTTATTAAAAGAAGCTGGTTACAAAGGCGAGGAAATTACGCTATTAACAACTGGTGACTATGCTGAAATGAGTACTGCAACAACTGTTGTGCAAGAACAGTTAAGACAATTAGGTATGAATGTTAAAATCGATAGCTTCGATTTTCCAACTTTCTTAGAAACTAAAAATGATTTCACCAAGTGGGATATCTTTATTACAAGTAATGGTTATCAGTTAACTCCTCCACAGTTGTTAGCTGTTAATCCTGAGTGGGCAGGGCTAAACGATCCGAAGGTTACCGAATTAATTAAAGCTATTAGACAAGCCCCATCAGAAGAAGAATCATCAGCTAAATGGGATGAATTACAAGGATATCTATACGAAACCCTATCTTCAACCGCTATCGGACAGTATAAGAGTATTCTTGCTACAACGGATAAACTTGAAGGATTTGAAGTGTTCGAAGCTCCGATCATCTGGAATACAAAAGTAATTGAATAGAACATTGATTTTAAAAGAGTACAAGGTCCTCCAATGCCTCATCGCATTGGAGGACTATGTATTCTATTATATTTTTTCATACTCTAAAAGGGGGAATCTCCTTTGATTAGTTATATTATCAAAAGAATAGTATCACTTATACCAGTGTTGTTTGTTGTGTCAGTGGCCATTTTCCTCATTGTCCATCTCACTCCTGGTGATCCGGCTGCCGCCATCCTAGGAATCGAAGCATCAGAAGAACAAATACAAAAATTGAATGAGGAAATGGGACTAGACCTACCAATCTATCAACAGTATGTGAACTGGGTTACTGGAGTTCTTCAGGGAGATTTTGGTGATTCTTATTTTATGAATGAGCCAGTGACAGAATCGATTCTCAATCATCTAGGTCCCACCGTATCACTAGCGATTTTAGCTGAAATTGTTTCCTTATTTCTTGCCATTCCCATTGGGATTATTGCAGCCTATCGTAGGGGCTCTATTACCGATCAATCGCTAATGATTATTTCTTTATTAGGGATGGCTGTTCCAAGCTTTTTACTTGGATTATTACTCATGTTAACGTTCGGTGTATATTTACAATGGCTTCCAGTAGCTGGTTATGACCCCTTAAGTGAAGGTTTGTGGAATCATATTAAATATTTGATTCTTCCTGCAATTGCTTTAGGAACGATACAAGCGGCACTTGTTGCTCGCATGACCCGTTCATCGATGCTCGAGGTATTAAATAAGAACTTTATAAAAACTGCTCGTGCTAAAGGTGTGAAAGAAAGGAAAGTCATATTCAAACATGCCCTACGAAATGCATTTTTGCCTATTCTTACGGTAATTGGTCAATCCTTTGGTACATTAGTGACAGGTGCAGTAGTAGTAGAAACGATTTTTAACTTACCAGGTTTAGGTCAGCTTATTATTAACTCAATTGAAAGAAGAGATTTTGCTGTTATTCAAGGTGTCGTATTATTCGTTACGTTAATCTATGTGTTTATTAATCTTATCGTTGATTTACTATATGGTGTCATAGATCCAAGAGTTAGGCTCGATAAAAAATAGAGGGGAGGTTTGACCAGGTGGTAATAGATAGAGAAAACAAATTCCATGAGATGAAAGTAAACTTAAAAAAGCAACAGCGCCAATTAATGGTAAGAAGGTTTTTCTCGAATAAATTAATGGTCATTGGAAGTGCCATATTTGTTGTCTTAATTCTGGTTTCGCTAATAGGTCCTTCCCTTATGTCTTTTGATCCTTATGAGATGAAAGTATCACAAAGGCTACAAGCACCTGGTGCGGAGCATCTACTAGGTACGGATGAGTATGGCCGTGACCTTCTAACCAGGATTGTCTATGGTGCTAGAGTGTCAATTGGAGTAGGTTTGGCAGTAACGGTTATTTCATCAATTTTAGGTATGATTATTGGCCTATATGCAAGTTATTATCGAGCGTTAGATCATATTTTAATGCGCATTTGTGATGGGTTAATGGCTATTCCGGGGATTCTTTTGGCGATTGCTTTAATGGCAGCATTAGGGCCATCAGCGATGAATGTCATCATTGCTTTAAGTATCGTATTTACTCCAAACATTGCTCGGATTGTTCGTTCCTCTGCTTTAGTTGTGCGCGAACAAACATATATCGAAGCGATGAACGCGCAGGGGGCAAGTACATTCCGTATTATTTGGAGACATATTGCTCCAAACACCATCTCACCGCTTGTTGTACAAGCGACATTTGTTTTTGCCGAAACCATTATCTCCGAAGCCGCACTTAGTTTTCTAGGAGCGGGGGTTCCAGTACCAGATCCAAGTTGGGGAAACATCTTACAGGCTGGTAAACTAGTCATTTTTAAGGCTTGGTGGATGGTTGTGTTCCCAGGTATTGCGATTATTGTATCTGTATTAGGGTTAAATCTTCTTGGCGATGGGTTACGAGATTTAATAGACCCACATTCATCAAAGAAAAAATAGGAACCTATTTGAATTAATCATAGATTATAAAAAGGAAGGTATATTCATGGAGAAGCAGCCTTTATTAAACGTGAAAAACCTAAGAACTCATTTTCATACAGAGCGGGGGCGTGTAACTGCTGTAGATGGAATCAGTTTTCAAGTAGATAAAGGTGAGATTCTTGGTGTCGTTGGGGAATCTGGATGCGGTAAAAGTGTCATGTCTCAGTCAATCATGAGATTATTTGATGAAAAGTATACTGCAGAATATGAAGGTGAAATCGAACTTAGTGGGCAGAATATGCTAGATCTGCCAATTTCACAGATGCAAAAAATTCGCGGAAACGATATCTCCATGATTTTTCAAGATCCACTTAGTTCATTAAACCCCGTATATACAATTGGTGATCAAATCTCAGAATCAATTATGTTGCACCAGAACGTGACGAAAAAAGAGGCGAAAGAAAAGGCAATTGACATGTTAAGGCTCACAGGGATACCAGCACCAGAAAAGCGGGTGAATGAATATCCACATCAGCTATCAGGTGGTATGCAGCAACGAGTAATGATTGCTATGGCCCTTTCTTGTCAGCCCAAATTATTAATTGCAGATGAACCGACGACTGCCTTAGATGTTACCATCCAATCTCAAATTTTAGATTTAATCTTGGAGTTAAATGAGAAGCTTGGAATGGCTGTCATTTTTATTACGCATGATTTAGGGGTTGTCTCTGAAATATGTTCCCGTGTAATGGTCATGTATCTCGGTCAGGTTGTAGAGGAAACGGATGTAGATAGCCTTTTCTCCAAACCGCTTCATCCATATACAAAAGGGTTAATGAAATCTATTCCTCAATTAGAAGGGGATCGGTCGCAAAAACTGCATGTCATTGAGGGGACTGTACCCTCATTAGATAATATTCCAAAAGGGTGTCGTTATGCTGATCGTTGTCCATTCGCAGATGAACTTTGTAAAGAAAGTGCTCCAGAATTAAGAACATATGATGGAGACAAAAAAGTAAGATGCTGGCATTTTGAGAAAATTGCCCAACATGAGGAGGGATAATATGACTCTTCAATCTACTAGTGGAAATGAGCCAATTTTAGATGTTCAAGGTATTAAAAAGTACTTCCCTGTAACCGGACCACTTGGACGTTTGGGTGGAATTAAAGGTCAGGTTAAAGCAGTAAACGATGTCTCGTTTAAAGTTTTTAAAGGAGAGACATATGGGTTAGTTGGAGAATCAGGAAGTGGAAAGAGCACAACAGGCAGAACGGCAATGAATTTAATAAAGCCAACTGCGGGAAAGGTCTTCTACAAAAATAAAAATATATTTGATTTATCTAAGAAAGAACTTCGCCCCGTGCGTAAAGAGCTTCAAATGGTTTTTCAGGATCCGTTTTCTTCACTGAATCCGCGAATACGCGTTGGTGATACATTGGAGGAACCTTTGGTGATCCATTCATTATTGGCAAATAAAAATGAACGTCGCGAACGGGTATTTGAAATTTTAGACAAAGTAGGGATGCAGGCTGAACACTATTACCGCTTTCCACACGAGTTCTCAGGTGGGCAACGTCAGCGACTTGGATTAGCTCGGGCCTTAATATCAAATCCAGAAATTATCATTTGTGATGAGCCTGTATCAGCATTAGATGTTTCCATACAATCACAGGTGATTAATCTTTTACAACAACTACAGGATGAATTTCAACTATCATACCTTTTCATTACCCATGATATTAGTGTAGTTCGCCATATTTCTGATCGAATCGGTGTTATGTATTTAGGTAAAATTGTGGAGGAAGCGCCGACTGAAAGTTTATTTGAAACTCCCCTTCATCCATATACACAGGCATTATTTTCTGCAGTACCCGGTAAGCATCGAGCACAAAAAAGGGAAAGAATTGTATTGAAGGGGGAAATCCCTTCGCCATTAAACCCTCCAACCGGTTGTATGTTCCATACTCGGTGTCCGTTTGCGAAAGATATTTGTAGAACAGAAATCCCTCAAAAAAGAGAGATGGCTCCAAATCATTATGTTGCTTGTCATTTGTATGAGTAGCTAACATAAATGGACTAGTAGCGTTAAAATTTTATGATAGGAGGAAAATGAGATGGCTTTTATTAAAAAAGAAAATGACAGTTTTGGGATCTACAATGAGGAAGGACTTCAGGTTGAAGGTAGCTTTACTCCAAATTCGACTGGATTAAACCCAAAGGAGTTGCTAGAAGCATCGATAGGAATGTGTTTGACAATTGTGATTCAAAGAATGTTTGAGAGGGACGGTGTTGAGGTTAACGAGGGTGAATTCTCCGTAGAAGTAACAGGTATTAAAGCAGCAGACAGTCCTTCGCGCTTTGAAAAGTTTAATGTGTCGATTACACTTCCTGACCGGTTATCAGATGAATATAAACGTAAAATTATCGTTTCCGCAGAAAGAGCATGTACAATCAGTAACACTGTTACAAGAGGTGCTCAGGTTACAATTCATTAACAATTCATTAATCCTTAGGAATGCACTGATAAAAAAATGGCCTGCACCGCAGATGGTGCAGGCTTTCTGTTTTTTCTAACTCTTCATTTTTGGGTCTAGTGCGTCACGAAGACCATCACCCATAAGGTTAAAGCCTAATACGGTCAACATAATAGCAAGACCTGGAAAAATAAGTGTCCAAGGTGCTTGTTGAATATAGCTTCTTGCATCACTAAGCATTCTTCCCCATTCAGGCTCTGGAGCTTGTGCACCTAAACCTAGAAATCCTAAAGCAGCTGCTTCAAGTATGGCTGTTGCAATGCCGAGCGAGCCTTGAACGATAATAGGGGTTATGCTATTTGGAAGGATATGTTTTAAAAGAATGCGAGAATCTTTCATCCCAATCGCTTTTGCCGACATGATAAATTCTTCTTCTTTGATACTAATAACCTTTGAACGGACAAGACGTCCAAAGTTAGGGACATTTATAATGGCAATTGCAATTAATGCGTTTTGAAGGGATGGTCCTAAAATTGCAACAATTGCAATGGCTAGTAGGATGCTTGGGAATGCTAGCAAAATATCAAATGTTCTAGAGATCAGCATATCAACCCATTTTCCATAGTAGCCAGCAAGAATACCAAGTAAAGAACCGATAATCGCAGAGGCTAATACTGCAAAGAATCCAACCCATAACGAGATTCTTGCACCAAAAATAATTCTTGAAAAAATATCTCTTCCTAGGTCATCCGTCCCAAACCAATGATCTGCGGATGGGGGTTGTAGACTATCTGCTAGGATTGATTCTTTATAGCTTTGTGGAGCAATAACATCTGCGAAAATTGCTACTAAAATAAAGAAAGCAACAATCCCTGTACCAACAAGTGCTAGGCGATTCTTTTTAAATCCCTTCCAAGCATCTTTCCAAGGAGAGACGACTGCATCGTCATTCCGTTGGACGGATACATTTGATTCTTGTTGAGGAACCATTTCAGCCATGTGCAATTCCACCTCTTTTCCATTATTGATATTTAATGCGTGGATCAAATACAGCGTAAAGTAAGTCAACGATTAAGTTAATAAATACGAAAATAGCTGCAATGAGTAATACGCCTGATTGAACAACAGGGTAATCTCTAAAAGAAATGGCTTCATAAATATATCTTCCGATACCAGGCCAACTGAAAATAGTTTCAGTTAGGATAGCTCCACCTAGAAGAAGCCCCATTTGGAGTCCAATTGTAGTTAAAACCGGAATAAATGCATTTTTTAAGGAGTGTTTATAAACAACCCAAAACATTCTTTGGCCTTTTGCTCTTGCTGTTCGAATATAGTCTGAGCGCATCACTTCTAACATGCTCGATCTTGTCATTCTTGCAATAATCGCCATAGGGATTGTTGCTAATGCTATGCTTGGTAAGATTAAGTGTTTCAATGCAACAACAAATTGATTAACATTCCCTTGGATTAACGTGTCTAGTAAAAATAAGTGCGTGATTGGTTCAATTGGGTCCCGAATATTCTCTCTTCCTAGTGAAGGTAACCAATTCAGCTCAAGGGCGAAAATCCATTGTTCCATTAACCCGAGCCAAAAGATAGGAATGGAGACACCGATAAGAGCAAGGACCATCGCTGTATAATCAAACCATGAGTTTTGAAACCAGGCGCTTATGATACCAGCGTTAACACCAATTACAACGGCAATAATCATGGCAACGAGTGCAAGCTCAAAGGTCGCAGCTAAAAATGGCCAAATTTCTTCAGAAATAGGTGAGCGGGTGCGAAGGGATTCTCCTAAATCACCATGGAGTAAATCACCGATGTATGAAAAATATTGTGTATACCATGGCTCGTCCAGCCCGAGCTGCTGTGTTAATGCTTCTTTGGCAGCGGGTGATGCTTTTTCGCCCAATATAGCATCTGCTGGGTCACCAGGGATAAGCCGTAGCATAAAGAACACGATAAGAGACATTCCGATTAAAACTGGAATTAACATGAGTAAACGGCGAACCGTATATGAAAGCATTTTGTTCACCCCTTTTGATGGATAAGTTTGTGTTCAAAAAGGAGGATGAAAAGGAGCTGTATTCATTAAACGAAGTTACTCCATTCGATGTGTCATTTTCACCATACCTTTGAACAACATCTATAAAGGGGAGTAACAAGACTCCCCTTCTTAACTATTATTCAAAATATACGTTTGTAAATTTGTCTACACCTGTAGGATGTGGAATAAATCCTTTTAGATTGCTGCTAGCAGCTAAAGCTGCACGTGCGTGTGCAATTGGAATCCAAGGAGCATCTGTATGAACGATTTCCTGGGCTTGTTTGTACATGCCATTTCTTTTTGCTTCATCTGTTTCAGTTTGTGCTGCAATAAGAAGGTCATGTAGCTCTTGATTTGCATAACGTGAATAGTTATTTCCATCAATGCTATCTTGATCTAGTAATACATATAAGAAGTTATCTGGGTCACCATTGTCACCAATCCAACCTGCAAGGTAAGATTGTGCCTCACCATTTTGGACTTTTTCAAGGAAGGTTGTCCAATCGTATGTGACGATTTCAACTTCTACCCCAATTTTTGCAAAGTCAGCTTGAATGGCTTCAGCAATCTTTTGTGGCTCAGGCATATAATCTCTTGGGTTTGTGAATGTCCAAAGCTCCATTTTGAAGCCATCTGGATATCCAGCTTCAGCAAGAAGATCTTTTGCTTTGTCCAAATCATATGCATAGCCTTCGATTTCGTCATTGTATCCTGGCATAAATGAAGGATAAGGGTTAACTGCTGGATCTGCGTTACCCGCATAGAATGTATCAATGATTGATTGTTTATCAACAGCATAGTTAAGGGCTTGACGAACTGTTGGGTTATTAAATGGTTCCATTTCAGTGTTAAAACCAAAGTATCCAATGTTCATACCTGGACGTAATAATACTTGTAATGCAGAATCGCTTTCGATTTGTGAAACGTCACTTGGATTTACTCCATCCATTAAATCAATTTCACCTGTTTTTAAAGCAGTTAGACGAGCTGAGTTATCTGGAATGACTCTGAAAATAACTTTTTCAAGTTTTGGAGCTCCTGCCCAATACTCTTCATTTCTTTCAAGAGTTATAGTGTCATTACGTTTCCATTCCTTGAATACGAATGGTCCAGTACCAACTGGATTTTCACCAAATGTATCGCCTTGTTCTTCAATAGCTGTTGGACTGGCAATTCCGAATGGACCCATTGCTAGGTTGTTTAAAAATGGTGCTTGTGGGCGTTTAAGAGTGAATTTTACAGTATAGTCATCCACTGCTTCAACAGATTTAATGACATGTCCTTCGTCATCTTTAAAGCCGCCAAACATAGCGGCGTAGTATACGAATGCGCCATCTGTGCCACCGCTCATCCAACGTTCAAAGTTGTAAACAACAGCATCTGCGTTGAAATCTGTACCATCATGGAATTTTACCCCTTCTTTTAATGTGAAGGTATACTCCAAAGAATCATCAGAGATTGTCCATTCAGTTGCTAAAGCAGGCTTAACCTCTGTAGTTTCCTCTTCATAATCTAAAAGAGTATCAAAAATGTTTTCAGTAACTTTAAGTGATTCACCATCAGTTACAACACCTGGGTCAAGTGAAGTAGTATCAGCTCCACGACCGTAAATTAATGTAGTTTGCGCTTCATCTTTAGCAGATGATGAAGAATCGCCACTATCTGAGTCTTTGTTGCCACAAGCCATTAAAATAGCTGAAAGAGCAACAAAAAGTACTAACGTTTGTAAGAAACGTTTTTTCATAATTTTCCCCTCCAAAATTGTTTATCTTGGACAGCGATTTATGCTGCCTATTTATATTTGCTCTTCTCCATGAAGGTGGCAAGCGGTAAAGTGACCTTGCTCTACTTCTTGGAGTGTAGGAACAACCTGTTTACAAATATCCATTGCCTTTGGGCATCGCGTATGGAACGGACATCCTGTAGGTGGGTTTGATGGGCTAGGTACATCACCACTAAGAATGATTCGTTCTTGCTTGTGATCTGGATCCGGAATTGGGACAGATGAGAGCAATGCTTCTGTATAAGGATGCTTAGGAGATTCATATAAGCGATCGCTATCAGTTAACTCTACGATTCTTCCTAAATACATCACTCCAACTCGATCACTGATGTGACGGACAACACCTAAGTCATGGGCAATAAATAAATAAGTTAAATCAAAGTCTTTCTGTAAATCTTCAAGGAGATTAAGAACCTGTGATTGGATTGAAACATCAAGAGCTGATACAGGTTCATCCGCAATAATAAGTTTTGGTTTAACGGCTAAAGCACGGGCAATACCAATTCGTTGTCTTTGACCTCCACTAAATTGATGCGGATATCGTTTAGCGTGAAAGGAGTTTAATCCAACAATTTCGAGTAGTTCCCGTACTCTTTTTTTTCGTTCTTGCCTATTTCCAAGTCCATGAACGATTAAAGGCTCTTCAATTATTTTTTCAACAGTATGCCTTGGGTTTAAGGATGCAAAAGGATCTTGGAATACCATTTGGATATCCTTTCGCATCTTTCTCATTTCTGAATTAGATAGAGTCATTAAATCTTTATCCTCAAAGATAATTTCTCCTCCTGTAGGTTCCAGTAATCGCATAAGCATACGGCCTGTTGTCGATTTTCCACAACCACTTTCACCTACTAAACCAAGTGTTTCTCCTTTATGTAGTTTGAAGGAAACGCCATCAACGGCTTTTACTGCACCTGTTTGCTTTTGAAGGACTCCACTTTTAATTGGAAAATATTTTTGCAGGTTATTAACTTCCAATAATGTTTCAGGCATTTTTTTCTCCCTCCTTTACCAATTAATGTGATGCACCTTGTAGGAGTGTAGCTTTTGCTTCGGTTTCATGTAGATGACATCTTGCGCGTTGGCCATTTCCGACATCTAGTAAACTAGGAGCAACTTCTCTACATGTATCAAATGCATATGGGCATCTTTCTGCAAAATGGCAGCCCTTTTTAATAGAACCCGGGATAGGCACACTGCCAGGGATAGAGAATAGACGGTCTTTTTTAGTTCGAACGTCTGGAACAGACTCGATAAGCCCTTTTGTATAAGGATGCTGTGGGTTTTTAAAAAGGGACTTCGTATCGCCTTCTTCAACAACCTTACCTGAATACATAACGGCTATCCGGTCACACATTTCCGCAACGACTCCAAGGTCATGTGTAATCATAATGATAGAAGTATTCGTTTCTTTATTCAGCTTTTTCATCAGCTCTAGGATTTGAGCTTGGATGGTCACGTCAAGGGCAGTTGTTGGCTCATCCGCAATCAAAATTTCAGGTTCACAAACCATTGCCATCGCAATCATGACTCTTTGACGCATACCCCCGGATAATTGGTGAGGATATTCATCTACTAATTCGTTTGCCCTTGGAAGTCCAACAAGGTTTAACATCTCAATTGCTCTCATTCGGGCTTCTCTTTTCGAAATCTTATTGTGTATTAAAATGGCTTCAATTAATTGATTCCCGATTGTGAATACAGGGTTTAATGATGTCATTGGCTCTTGGAATATCATTCCGATTTTATTTCCGCGAATTTGTCTCATTCGCTTTTCCTTTGCGTGAACAAGATCTTCGCCATTAAATAAAATTTCACCGCCAACTATTTTTCCTGGATGCTGTACGAGTTGCATGATAGAAAGAGAAGTTACACTTTTACCGCAACCAGACTCACCGACGATTCCGAGGATTTCACCTTTTTTTAGGTGAAGATCAACCCCGTTTACAGCAGGAATTTGTCCACTATCAGTAAGAAAGTGGGTTTTTAACCCTTTTATTTCTAGAATAGTATCTTCCATAATATCCACCCCTTTCTATATTGGGATACTAATTAAAATTTTTATAATATATTAATAACAAAGTATAATTATACACTTCGCAATCAGAATTTCAAGAAAAATAAAGCGATTGAAAATGATATAAATCTTTTAATAGAGAGAAAAGTCGCTTTATTATCATTTTGTAATCGCTTTATTGGTTAGTGTTGTTTTTATAATAAAGTATTATACTAATATTTAGTTTTATCAGAAAAAATAGTGAAATGAAAAAAGTCTGAAGTGGAGGGGACAAAAAATCCCCCTATGTTTCAGATACATAAGGGGTTGATGTATTTATTTAGTTCTGCGCCATTTTGAATTCTAAGAAAAGCTGATTGTAGATGGCCAGATTCTTTTTGCCTAGGTTTTCATAAACCTCGAGCCTCTCTGTAAGTTCAGGGGATGGATAGAATCGCTCATCGGTCACCATATCTTCAGGCATATACTGAAGCGCCTCTTTGTTTGGAGTGGAGTAGCTCACATATTCTGTGTTTTGCGCTGCGACTTCCGCATCCAACATAAAGTTAATAAATTGGTGAGCACCTTCAATATTTTTCGCGGTTTTCGGAATCACCATATTATCAAACCATAGGTTCGAGCCTTCGCTTGGCACGACATAGTCGATATCTTCATTTTCCCACATAATATCAGCAGCATCACCAGACCATACAATCCCAATAGCCGCTTCTTCATTTTGGATGAGGACTTTTCCTTCATCACCAACAATGGCTTTGACATTTGGTGTAAGTTTGACGAGTTTTTCTTTCGCTTCTATCAAGTGGTCACGATTTGTATCATTGAGTGAATAACCAAGGGAATTAAGCCCCATTCCCATGATTTCTCTGGCACCGTCCACCAAGATAATTTCGTTCTTTAAGGAAGGGTCCCAAAGGTCATTCCAGCTTGTAAACTCTTTTCCGTCAAGCATTGTTGGATTAAACACGATACCAACGGTTCCCCAAAAGTAGGGAACAGAGTATTTATTGCCTGGATCAAAAGGAAGATCCATGAAACGCTCATCAATGTTTTTTAAATTTGGAAGCTTCGAATGATCAAGAGGGATAAGCAGGTCCTCTTGGCGCATTTTATCAATCATATATTCAGATGGAACGGCAATATCATACGTCGTCCCACCTTGTTCAATTTTTGTCATCATCGCTTCATTGGAGTCAAAGGTTTCGTAAATGACCTTGATTCCAGTCTCCTCTTCAAAGCGGTCAATTAATTCTTCGTCAATATAATCTCCCCAGTTATAAATCGTCAAGGTATTCCCACTTGCCAGGCCTTGTGACGAATTTAAATAATGGATCAGATAAAGAAGACCTGCTGAGACAAGCACGATTGCTAAGAAAGCACGGATGAGTTTGGTCATTTTCGAACCCCCAATCCACGTGTATTACCACGTTGTGCGATAAAGTAATAGCCGACAACAAGCAGCATTGTAAAGATAAATAATAGAGTTGACAATGCATTAATATTCAATGAGATTCCGCGGCGTGCGAGGGAGTAGATTTCAACGGAAAGCGTTGAGAAACCATTGCCTGTCACGAAAAAGGTAACTGCGAAATCATCAAACGAGTAGGTTAGTGCCATGAAAAATCCAGCGAAAATCCCCGGTGTGATATAAGGGATAATGACCTTTGTGAGGACCTGCCACTGGCTCGCCCCAAGGTCCTTTGCTGCGTCAATTAAACTTGGGCTCATTTCCTTTAATTTAGGTAATACCATGAGAACGACAATTGGAATACAGAAGGCGATGTGTGAAAGCAGTACAGAATAAAAGCCTAATTTAATCCCAGCCATCGTTAATAAAATCAGAAAAGACGCACCAATGATAACATCTGGACTTACAATTAAAACGTTATTGAAGGACAATAACGTATTCTGAGTTTGTCTTTTTCTCACAGAGTGAATCCCAATTGCCCCGAGCACCCCGATAATCGTTGAAAAGAGGGCTGACAACAAGGCGATCACAAATGTGTTTAACACAATGATGAGTAATCGCGTATCTCCAAATAGCTCCTTATACCAATCCAAGGTAAAACTATCAAAATTGTTCATCGTACCGCCGCTATTGAAGGAGTAATAGATCAAATAAAAAATCGGTGCGTATAAAATGAAGAAGATAATAAATAAATATACTTTTGAAGAGATGGTAAGTTTATCTCTCATTTTTAGCACCTCGTTTCTTGCGGTTTCCAGTCGCCACCATAATTAATACCATGAAAATAATAAGGAAGACAGCAATGGTTGAACCCATACCCCAATCCTGTGTGACGAGAAACTGTTGTTCAATAGCAGTACCAAGTGTAATCACTTTGTTTCCTGCAATTAATCTGGTTAGCATGAATAAGGATAGTGCAGGAATAAAGACAACCTGGCATCCTGATTTTACTCCCTGAATCGTTAATGGGAAAATGACACGGCGTAATGTTGTCCATTTTGATGCTCCAAGGTCTCTAGCAGCGTCCAATAGGCTTGGATTTAACTCATTTAATGAGTTAAAGATCGGTAAAATCATAAATGGGATAAAAATATAGACAGATACAAACACAAAGCTGAAATCAGTAAAAAGCAACTGTCTAGAGCCGATACCTAGTACTTCAAGGATCGCGTTGGCCGTTCCATAGGCTCCAAAAATCCCAATAAAAGCATATGCTTTTAATAGAAGATTGATCCAAGATGGAGCAATGATGAGAAGCAACCAAAGATGTTTATGCTTCGTTCTTGTGATGAAATAAGCTGTAGGGTATGCAACCAATAATGAGACAGCTGTTATTAAAAAGGCATACCAAAATGAGCTGAGTGTCATCATTAGATAGGTTGGTGTAAAAAATGTTTTATAATTTATGAAAGACAGATTTCCCTCTATATCAAAAAATGAATAATAGAGAACAAGTGTAATCGGAGCAATAACAAATACTAGAATCCATAGTGCGTAAGGAATAAAATATATATTGCGAGTCAGCTTATTTTCCATGGCTTTCCCCGTCCACATATGCCTCTAAGCGACGATCATACTCTTCTTCTGTTTCACCAATCCGCATAACATGAATCGCCTCTGGATCAAAGTAAAGTCCGATTTCATCGCCGACTTTAGCTTTCTTTGTAGAGTGTACAAGCCATTCATTTCCATCCTTATCAAAGCCGCAAATTTCGTAGTGAACCCCTCTAAAAAGTTGGGAATCTACAACAACTTGAAGCTTTCCTTTTTCAACAGAGGTTATTTCTAAATCTTCAGGACGGATGACAATTTCAACAGGCTCATTGTCTGAAAAACCTTGGTCCACACAATCAAATGTCTTACCAACGAATTCAACTAAAAAGTCTCGATGCATTTTTCCTTTTACGATATTCGATTCTCCGATAAAATCAGCGACAAAGCGATTGATAGGTTCGTCATATATATCGATTGGGGTGCCGCTTTGTTGTATGTTTCCTTTATTCAATACAAATATCTCATCAGACATAGCAAGTGCTTCCTCTTGATCGTGTGTCACAAAGATAAAGGTAATTCCAAGTCGTTTTTGAAGGTCACGCAGCTCATATTGCATTTCCGTACGCAGCTTTAAATCAAGTGCTGACAGTGGCTCATCCAATAAAATAATCTCAGGCTCATTCACAATCGCTCGAGCAATTGCCACACGTTGTTTTTGACCACCGGACATTTCTCTAATTTCGCGATTTTCATAGCCAGTAAGATTGACGAAGCTTAAGGCTTCTTTTACTTTTTTATCGATTTCAGCAGGCTTCATTTTTTTTATTCGTAAGCCAAAGGCAACATTCTCATATACGTTAAGATGTGGAAATAAAGCGTAATCCTGAAACACCGTATTAACCTGACGTTTATTTGCAGGTGTGGTGTTCACCTTTTTTCCATTAAAATAAACCTCTCCATCTGAGGGTTCGATAAATCCTGCGATTAAGCGCAATATCGTTGTTTTTCCACATCCGGATGGACCAAGAAGGGTATAAAACTTTCCTCTTTCAATTTCAAAGCTGACATTGTTAAGGACAGGTGAGTCATTGTCATATTGTTTCGTCACATTTTTAAATTGGATAATAGGTATACTGGTCATAGCAACCCCCTTCTTTCTATATAAAATAAGGTAATAGTTTTTGTGTAATCCGGCATAATTATACACGAATCGGCAAAAAATTCAATAACATTCATAAAGTCAAGTTTAAAATATAAATTGAGTGATAGGATATAGACAAAAAACGAATCTAGTAAATTAGTAGTAGGAATAAATTAACATTTCTAGAAAAAGGTGAGGTTAATTTCATTGACCAAATGTGAAAATAGAAATATAATTATAGTACAATTTAAAATAATCTTTCTTTAAAGATAATTGTATAAAGGAAAGGCAAATTCATTGAAAGATGAAGACGCAAAACTAAAGGGGCTAAGTCCTGTTGGACATGCCAGCCAGTTGCCGAGTAAAACTCGTATCGTAAGAGCGAAGATTAATCGGTATGTGATTAGTCTTTTTTTTTATACCATTAAGTAGACTGTTGTTACTATTTTACTAGATTTTTGGATAAATTAGCATGTTCAAAAGGAAGGGAGAAAGGGCCTCGTCAACAAAACGCCATGTCCAGTGCCATTTTTAACCGAATTTTTGAATATCCTTTAAAAAATTTTGGAAGTGATTATGCATGAAGAAAACCATCCAGAATCTGAACGTACTTAGAAAATTGAGTGAATTAATCGAAAAGGTTGGTTCCGAAAAGGACCTGATTTCTGAAGAGACTCGGAGCTTTTTTGACGAGATTGGTCAAGAACAAGAGGAACAAAAGATTACTAGCACCCTTTTAACCCAACTCCAACAAATGAACGAACAAATGGAAAATATGCATTGGATGAACAAGCATTACCGTATCCTTCATGAATTCGCCCAAATTTGCAGCAAAACTTTAAATGAAAGCGTTCTTCTTCAAAAGTCCTACGAGATGGTGTCGCGCGTTATGCCAACGGATTCGTTTTATATTGCCTTGCATAATCCTGGTGATGCGCAAATTCAAATGATTTTTATTATGGATGACGGTGAGCCTGCACCACCTAGTACCGTGGAGTTTGGTGAAAATTACACATCGAAGGTTATTAAAACACGAGAAATCGTTCACCTCAAGCATCGAAATCAAAACATCGAATATGATACGAAAATGGGAGAAGGGGAACAAGACACAAGATCTTGTTTATTCGTACCAGTTGTGATGGATGATCAAGTAAAAGGTGTCATTTCCGCACAAAGCTATAGGGATTTCGCCTATCGGAAGGAACATGAGGACCTTTTGCAAATGATCGGTGCACAGGTTATCAATTCGATTGAAACAGCCCGATTATACGGAAAAATTTACACTATGTCCCGTACAGACGAATTGACTGGTTTAAAAAACCATCGTGCTTTCCATGAAGATTTAGCACAATTACTTCGAAATGATGATGGCGAAATTACAGTTATGATGATTGACTCTGACGATTTAAAGCAAGTAAATGACCGCTTTGGTAATGATGCGGGTGATTTATATTTAAAGATACTTGCAGACGGCATGAAAACACTTTGCAATGATAAGATGGAAGGCTATCGATATGCGGGGGATGAGTTCATGATTCTTATCAAAACCCGTATCGATTTGGGTGTGAAGGATATTTATTATAAGTTAAAAGAGTATTACTCGGTACACCCACTTATCGTTGATGATGAAAAAATCACCGTTTCAATCAGCACAGGCGTTGGTGTCTATCCGTATAATGGAACAACTGTGGATGCTTTGAAGAAGGCGGCAGATCAAGCCCTTTACGCTGCAAAAGAGAATGGAAAAAACCGAATAGTTGTGGCCAATTAAAAAGCTCATCCTTATGGATGAGCTTTTTACATCTTAGTTAATATGGGCAATGATGCCTTCTTCATCGTCTAGTACAAGTTTGATTCCTGCATATGGGTCACGATTCAGAAATTCGCCAAGCCATAAACGAATCGCTTCGATTAGGTTTGCCATGATGAGGACCTGTTTACGATCGTTGACATAAGCCTCAGCGGAGAACCCATAGTCATCATCATACATAAGCTCAACTTCGACTTCTTCGGGCTTTACTTGCTTTTTCAAGCCGATATAAACACAGACCGCATTAATAATTTCTTGTTCGGAAAGAATTAACGTCTCCATGGGTCTGCCTCATTTTTCTTGCGGTCTTTAATCATCACGAAGATTTTTCGAATGATGACAATCAGAACATAAATCGCGATAACGTTAATCATTAATCCTAGAAAAGAACCAAGTATTCCCATTCCACCTAGAAGACCACCAAATAGGAACCCTGCAAGTCCACCAAGCATAAGACCTCTCATTAATCCACCAGACATAAACCCACCTTTTGGATTTGTAGTAGTGGACTTGTTTGTAACATTATTTTCTTGCTTTTTCTTTTGTTGCTGCTGGAAGTTGGATTTATTTGTGTTTCCAATATTATTATTAAATCCTCTTTTACCTGACTTATAGCCTTTTGCCTCAACGTTTGTTGTTTGGTCTTGGAAGACAAAGTTTCCAAGTGGCGAAAGAATTAGAGTAAGTGCTACCATAGCTGCTAAAACCTTTTTCATTTAAATGTGTACCTCCATAAGTTAGTATTTATATTTTTACTATTATAACCTACTATCATGAAAATCTCTTGTCATTCACCTTCCTCAGTTTTCTACCTTATATACGATGTTAAAGAGGGAAGGTTTCATTTTATCTATAAAAATAATGTTGGTAAATTGTAACAAAATGATGAGGGCTAAACGTTTTTTAATTTTGGCATTTCAAATAAAGAATTGAAAAAAACCCCTTTTCAAGTCGTTTTCACTATAGACGCAGGTAAAAGATGGTTTTCTTATCCTAAGGGCGAAAAAATGGTATAGTATATTTGTAGGAATAGAAGGCAGGAAAGAGGATATATAATGAAAACAGAAGTACATCTACAAAAAACATCCCTCATAGCTGATCTTAAATCTCTTTTTAAGGCAGGAGTTTTACTAGCGAATGTTCTACCTGTGTTTTCAGGATTTTGGTTAGCCATATATTTTACGGATGCATCATTTCAGGAAAATGTAGGATTGTTTCTATATACAATGGTTGGAAGTACCCTTGTCATGGCAGGGGCTTTAATCATAAACAACTGGTATGATGTTGATATCGACACTGTCATGGACCGTACTAAAAAACGACCAACTGTAACAGGCCATTTTTCAATGAAGTTTGTATTGGCATTAGGCATTATTTGTACAGTATTAGGTTTCGTTTCTCTTTTTTTCACCACCTATGAAGCCGTCTTTTTTACGTTTGTGGGCTGGTTCACGTATGTCATATTGTACACAATGTGGTCCAAACGCAGATTTACGATAAATACGGTGATTGGGAGTGTCTCAGGAGCCGTTTCTCCATTAATGGGATGGGCTGCTGTTGCACCAATTAATCATACTGTTCCAATTGTGCTCTTTTTGATTTTATTTGTGTTTCAAATGCCGCATACGTATGCCATTGCGATAAGAAAGTACGACGAATATAAGGCTGCGAACGTTGCGATGCTCCCAGTTGTTCGAGGTTTGGTGGTAACGAAGAAACATTTTCTATTCTGGGTTATCTGCCTGTTTCCACTTCCTTTCTTTTTAGGGGAACTGGGAATGGCTTTTGTCATTTTGGCGACAGTGCTTAATATCGGATGGATCATCTTGAGTATTAAAGGTTTTTCAGTCAAAGATGATATAAAATGGGCTCGCTGGAATTTCCTTTATTCCGTGAACTATATTTTAATTATCTTCCTATTAATGGTCATTGTTACATTGCCAAAGTATTTTGGATGAAATTAAGTGAACCTCGCTGCATTATGGATGTGGCGGGGTTTTTTTGTTTTTAAAACAGCTGTTGGAAGCCGATAGGGGATGCTATCGTAGAGAACGGTAAAGGTCTAGAGCCCCTCGAAGTGTTCTAGAGTGCTATCATTCTCCTAATAAAAGGAAACAACGTACCCTCGAAGTGTTCTAGAGTGCCATCACTCTCCTAATAAAAGGAAACAACGTACCCTCGAAGTGTTCTGGAGTGCCATCACTCTCCTAATAAAAGGAAATAACGTACCCTCGAAGTGTTCTGGAGTGCCATCACTCTCCTAATAAAAGGAAACAACGTACCCTCGAAATGTTCTAGAGTGCCATCACTCTCCTAATAAAAGGAAACAACGTACCCTCGAAGTGTTCTAGAGTGCTATCATTCTCCTAATAAAAGGAAACAACGTACCCTCGAAATGTTCTAGAGTGCCATCACTCTCCTAATAAAAGGAAAATGCGAACCCTCAAGGTGTCCTAGAATGCCTCCAATCTCCTATATAAACGGAAAATGCCTACCTCCAATTGACCCTAATGTTCCTTCCTGGTACCTAAAGTAAAACAAACCAAGTGAATAAACACCGGACAAGTTCTGCCTTCCCAAAACTAATACACTCGAAAATCAAATTTAGATGTCACAAAATCTGACCATTAATCGTCTTGAATATAAATCGAGCAGTGGGAGTGTGTATTATGCAAATTGAAGAACAAACATGGGATTGTGTCATCATTGGTGGTGGAATCGCTGGGCTGACAGCCTCCATCTACTTGGCGCAGGCCGGAAAGTCAGTGCTAGTCTTAGAAAAATCAAAAACACTTGGTGGGAGAGGGCGAACAACGAATAAAATGGATTCCTATTTAAACCTTGGTCCACATGCATTGTATACGAATGGGAAATCAATAGAAATCTTAAATGAACTGGGCATTGAAATAGATGGAGGCATCGTTCCAACGAAAGGAAAGATCCTTCATAATGACAAAATTTATGATCTTCCAGCAACAGCTATTAGTCTCTTAACAAGCCCATTATTAAGTTGGAAAGCCAAGAAAGAGCTGTTTTCTTTTTTCATTAAATATAAGACAATAGATACAAATAGAATTAAAAATATACCATTACATCAGTGGTTGCAGCATAAGATGAAGAATGAAGTGGCCAGGCAACTCATTTTAATGCTTTCCCGTTTGGCTACGTATTCGAATGAACCAGAACGGATAAGTGCAGGTGCAGCCCTAAAACAGCTACAATTGGGAAATGCCATTTACCTGCATTACGGCTGGCAAAGTATGATAAATGCTTTGGAAAAAAGGGCAACCGAGGCAGGAGTCCATTTTCAAACGAGCAAACAAGTTAAAAAGGTGAATGGCTCATTTCCACAATTCACAGTGCATACAAACGACGAAATGATTACTGCCCACCATGTACTATCAACTTCAACGCCTCATGAAATAGCTAAAATGTTTTCAGAACATGAAAGAGCTCCAGAAATAAAAGAATGCCATCCAGTATATGTATCCTGTATAGACCTAGTTTTATCAAGGTTGCCTAACCCCAACATTGACTTTGCGTTGAGCTTAGAGGATCCGTTTTATTTTTCAAATCATTCCAGAATAGCAAAATTAAGTGAACGAGATTACCATGTTGTTCATGTTATGAAATATACAATCGCGACTGAAGATACAGAAAGAGAACTAGAGGATTTTATCGAAAAAGTCCAGCCTGGCTGGAAGGAGTATGTTGTTTATAAACGATATCTTCCTAGAATGATCGTTTCGAATGGGCTAGTTTTAGCTCAAAGCAAAAGGCCATCACCAAAAGTTGACCAGATACCTGGATTTTATATTGCAGGGGACTGGGTAGGAGATGGAATGCTTGTAGATGCTTCGTTTCAAAGTGCTAGGAAAGCTGCTCAATTAATCCTTGAAAACACACGATAAAAGGTGGTTTGCCAAAATGTTGGATGAACAGTTTTATCAGGAACATAAGCCTCTCTTGTTTTCGATTGCCTATCGAATGACAGGTACGATTACAGAGTCTGAAGATATTATCCACGATGTATTACTAGATTTTGAGAGGACTAATTATGACAAAATCGAAAATACTAAAGCTTATCTTTGTAAAATGGTGACCAATCGCTCCATTGATTATTTAAAATCAGCCCGAAAGCAAAGAGAGGTATATATAGGACCTTGGCTTCCTGAACCACTCATCATCCATGAATCTGATCCGATGCATGCCGTTATAGTGCAAGACAATCTTTCATATGCGCTTCTATCATTAATGGAACAACTCAGTCCAGTTGAACGAGCGGTATTTGTGTTGAGAGAAGCATTTGGATATGAATATGATGATATTGCTTCTATACTTGAAAAAGAGGAAGCAAACTGTAGAAAAATCATAAGCCGGGCAAAGAAAAAACTAGATTATAAGGACAACGTAAATGATTTGCATGTGAATCAGGAGAACTTGCAGCAGTTGGTTCAATCTTTTCTGCGAGCTGCTACAACCGGAAATGTCGAGAACTTGCTCAGCTTGCTCGCAAATGACAGTGTCCTCTATTCAGATGGTGGAGGTAAGGTCAAGGCTGCAATAGTACCTATCAAAACGAAAGAACGAGTCAGTCAGTTTATTTTAGGGCTTGTTCGGAAATTTGGACAGGATGCTCAACTGGAGATTGAAATAGTTAACGTCAATGGTCAAATCGGTATATTGATCAATCGAAACCACAAACCAGAAAATGTGATATGCTTTGAACTAGAAAATAATCAAATTACACAAATTTTTTCCATTCGCAATCCTGAAAAACTAACATATGCCATAAGCGGATATCAATTGTAATTAGCTAACAACACTGTAAGGAGACTACCATGGATCAGTATTTCGATGCACTATTACATGTGAAAACAAGTGGGGGACAAAAGGGATTTAGTTCATCTGTACATTATTATCGCTATGAGCCGACACCGTATGAAGGACTAGCTGCTTTGTTTGAACAGTATCACTTAAAAGATTCGGATCGGGTTGTTGATTTTGGTTGCGGAAAGGGACGGTTGCTTTTTTATATTCATCATCTATTTGCGGCAACTGTTGTCGGAGTGGAGATTGACAAAAGCTTATATCAAGATGCCGTTCAAAACCGAGACCGTTATGCCAAAAGGCGAGGTATCCGCAAAGAGGAAATTGAAATTCATCATTGTGCTGCACAAGATTATGAAATTCATCCACTCGATAATCGATTTTACTTTTTTAATCCTTTCTCCATTCAGGTTTTTAAGCATACGATAGCCAATATTCTGCGTTCCTATGAGAAGGATCCGCGTGAAATAGAGATTATTCTTTATTATGGATCTACCGATTACACCTATTTTTTGGAGAATAATACTCCATTTCAGATAAAGAAAGAAATTATCATTCCTGAGTTATTTGAGAAAAACACATACGAGAGATTTATGGTTTATCAACTAGGATAGGCAGCTTCCATCAAAGGAAAGTTGTCTATTTTTATGTAAAAATCTGTATGTTCACCAATTTGTCATTTTTGATTTTGAATGAATAACTAGGTGAGGGGAAGGTATCTGAAAGTCAGCAATGGAGCGGGATTGTTGATTTTGTAGAGTGTTTTAAAGGACGGAAAAAAGCCTATTTTTCCGTCCTTTTTTTTATGGGTGTATTAAAAATTACACTTTACGTGTGATTCAGTTCACAACATTGAGAATGGTTCCTAATTATGATGTAAGTAAGAAGAACATAAGGAGGTTGAGTTGGATGGGAGCTTCAAAAGTTAACCAAAACAAAAAGGCAGACGGGGTATACCAAGGTCGTTTAGTTGGAACTTGGATTTCAGTCGGTGTTGTTGGAGCAGTCATTCTTTTTACGTATATAGTACTATTCGGCCTATTCATGTCTAGATTCTAGGAGGGGTAAAAATGAAAATGCATCTTGATGAAAAAATATGGCTTACAATCAGTTTCGGTATGATCATGGCATTCATGCTTGTCACTGGCTATCAAACCTTTGCATTAGAAATGGGACCGCCAAGTCATATGGAAACAATCGATCCTCAGAAAGTTGACGAAACAGCACCATTTGACAAACCAGGTGTATATCAAATTGGTGAAAACGAATATGAAGTAGTGATGACATTAGAAGTATTCGCCTTTAATCCAGGAAACATTGAAGTACCAGCAGGTTCAAAGGTTCACTTTACAATGACATCTAAAGATGTTGTACACGGATTCGAAGTCGCAGGTACAAACTTAAATGCAATGGTAATGCCAGGACAAATTCAGAAAATCACGCAAACGTTTGATGAGCCTGGTGAGTATTTAGTTCTATGTAACGAGTATTGTGGTGCAGGTCACCAATTAATGGCTACTACAATCACAGTGAAATAAAGGAGGGGAGACCATTGGCAACTATATTAAATAACTCAGATTTAACCTTTAAAGAAAAGGCAAACAAGGTTTTAGGTGTAAATCCACAGGACGCAAAAATCTCAAAATCGTATTTATCAGTAGCATTTATCGCATTATTATTAGGTGGACTTTTAGGATTAGTACAAGGTTTAAACCGTGCAGGTCTTCTAGAATTGCCAAGCTGGCTTAACTATTATCAAGTACTAACAGCACACGGTTTATTATTAGTAGTGGTAATGTCTGCATTCTTTACAATCGGTTATTTCTACGCTGGTCTATCACATGAATTAGGTGGATTACTACCTAAGGTGAGAAAAATGGCATGGGTTGGTTTCTGGACGAAGATCGTTGGTATCGTTCTAGTAGTTATACCAGTCTTAATGAATAAAGCGTCTGTTATGTATACATTTTATCCACCAATGGCTGCACACCCTGTATTCTATATTGGGTTGGCTCTAGTGGTAATAGGTATATGGATCTTAGCAGCCGGAGCATTTATGCAAGTAGCAAATTGGAGAAAGAATCATAGAGGTCAACATCTACCAATTCTTTCATTCTTTGCAACAGGTGTATTTATTCTATTAGTAGGGGCAACAGCATTTGTCGCAGTTGAAGTATTATTCTTGATTCTACCATGGACACTTGGATGGGTAGACACAATTAACGTAATGGTATCTCGGACATTGTTCTGGGCTTTCGGACATACAGCAGTTAACATCTGGTACTTAACAGCCGTATCAGCATGGTATGTAATCGTACCGAAAATCATTGGCGGAAAACGTTGGAGTGACACACTCACTCGTGTAGTTGTTATCGCATTAGTTATCATGAACATTACGGGTGGATTCCACCATCAAATCATTGACCCAGGAATTCTGCCAGCAGTTAAATTCCTTCATGTATTTATGAGTTTAGCAATTGGTTTCCCATCATTAATGACAGCATGGGCAATGTTTGCAGTATTTGAACGTACTGGAAGAGCAAAAGGTGGAAAAGGTGCACTCGGTTGGTTTAAAAAGCTACCATGGGGAGATGTTCGTTTCCTTTCACCATTTATCGCAATGGCTGCCTTTATCCCAGCAGGAGCTGGTGGTATTGTTCAAAGTACAAACCAGCTTGACCAAGTCGTTCACAACACAATGTGGGTCGTAGGACACTTCCACTTAACACTAGGTATGTCAGTTGTAATGACTTTCTTTGGACTTAGTTACTGGTTAATCCCACATATTTCAGGTCGTGTAATGACAAAAGGAATGAATAAATTAGGTGTTGTTCAAACCATCATTTGGACAATTGGTATGATTTTAATGTCAGGATCAATGCATACAGTTGGACTACTCGGTTCACCACGTAGAACATCTTTCTCAGACTACTTTGGCAGTGCGCAAGCTGCGGGCTGGGAGCCATTTATGATGGTTGTTGGTATCGGGGCAACATTATTATTAGTTGCAGTAATCATTCAAGTATATGCAGCATTTAACATGATGTTCTTTGCACCTAAAGGGGTAACAGAATTCCCAATCGCCGAAGTAGAAGAAAATGCATCAAAAACTCCACTTTGGACAGAGCGTTGGGGATTATGGGTAGTACTAATGATCTTAGTCATCGCAATGGCATATGTATTACCATTAACCGACATGATTGTAAACGCACCTCCAGGATCACCACCATTTAAGACCTGGTAAACCTGAGGTAACACCAAAATAGAAAGAGATAGCGAAAACAACGGCTATCTCTTTCTACAATTAAAGGAAAAAAAGAAATAGGATGTGATCTTCGTGATCAAAAAAAATCGGAAGACATTCGCTTGTATTTTCATATTATTATTTGGATGTGTACTATTCTATACGGGAACCGATGGATTTCAGGCATTTACTGCAGAAACAGCAAGAGTTAATCAGTTAATAGAGGAAAAACCCACATTTCCAGATGTAACATTTGAAGATAGCGAGGGACGAACATATCCTATTTCTGAGTTTCAAGATAAATTTGTCTTTATCACATTTTTATATACATCCTGTACGACGGTTTGTCCACAATTGGAATTGAATATGGCACAGGTTTATGAGCAAATCCCGCAAGAATACCTTGGAAAAGAGATCGTGTTTTTAAGCATAAGCTTTGATCCAACTAGAGATGACCCAGCAACCTTGAGTAAGTATCGAACCTATTTTGGATCAGACGGAGAAACATGGAGAATGGCAAGGATTTCAGACGAAAACGAATTACAAACCCTTCTTGATGCATTTGGTGTCATTGTCATCCCAGATGGAAGAGGAAATTTTACACATAACTCAGCTTTTTATTTAGTCGATGGGAGCGGTTCTTTGATTGATGTCATGGATTATCGGGAAATCGATGCAGCAGCTGCCAAAGTCATTAGCATCTTAGAAACAGAAAAGGGGGAATAAGCTATGAAACAATTTTTGATCGGACTAGGACTATTATTCGTATTAGCTCTTCCCCCGGTTGCTAATCTCTTGGAGTCTATCATGATTATCCATATGCATATGCAGATGCCATCAATCGTAATTGCGGGATTTTTTATGGCAAAGCTATTTCAACAAAAGTTCCCTAGTTTTTTTGAAAAATGGAATCAAGATGGAATACCAGGAATTCTGTTATTCATTGTAATCATGGTGTATTGGACAATACCAAAGACGATGGACGAGACATTAAACCTTACAAGCATGGAAGTGTGGAAGTTTTTAAGTCTATCTCTGTTAGCGGGTGTACCGTTACGTGATAGCTGGAAGAAGTTATCTGATCGTGCTAAAAACATTGTGTTTATCTTTTTCACCGTAAAGTATTTAGGTATGGGTGTATTATATATCAATATAAATAATCAATTATGTAATAATTACCTCGTAATCGACCAAATAACTCTGGGCTGGGGATTTATTACAACAGCAATTTGTATTTTAATCTATCTGGTTTATAATAATTTCACTGACCAATCAATATATAAGAATAGTTAAAAGAAGCTGATTGTGTGGCTTCTTTTTCGTTGATTGCACCTTTTTTCATTCAAAAGATTACATTTGACATCTCCAAAATTAAGGTTCAGAATAATAGCAATATAGACAAAAAAGAGGGTGGAAATGTTGACAAAACGATTTGAGACAAAATTAATACATAGTGTGAAAAAAGGCAATCTGCCAATTCGAAGTAAGGTTACACCGATTTATCAAACATCCGCTTTTACCTTTGATAACCTTGAGGATTTAGAAGGGTATTACCAAGGTGAAGGAAATTATTTATATTCACGTACTGGAAATCCGAATCCTGATGAGTTAGGCCAGATGGTAGCAGCCGTGGAAGGTGCACCAACGGGGATTGCCACATCTTCAGGATTATCTGCAATACTAGCAGGCATCCTTACTGTTGTGAAGAGTGGAGACCATATTGTTGCTGCGGACGATGTGTATGGTGGAAGTTTTCACCTCTTACATGAAGAGTTAAAACAGTTTGGAGTTGAAACCACTTTTGTTTCTTTTGGAGACCTAGAACAAGTCGAAAAAGCAATCCAGCCTAATACTAAAATGCTATACACTGAATCAATCACAAATCCACTTTTACGAGTAGAAAACCTACCAGCAGTTGTGGAACTTGCAAAACGCAACGATTTAATAACAGTAGTAGACAATACATTCGCCACACCATTCCATTGCAACCCGTATGAGCTTGGAGTTGAGCTTGTCGTACATAGTGCGACTAAATATATTGGGGGACATAGTGATATAACTGCTGGAGTGGTTGTAGGACGAGAAGATTTGGTAGAAAAAGCGCGTGCGAAAGTGACGAATCTTGGTGCAAATGTAAGCCCGTTCGAAGCATGGCTAACGACTCGTGGCTTAAAAACATTAGCAGTTCGCATGCAAGTACAATCTTCAAATGCTCGTAAGCTTGCGGATGCCTTACGTAACAATCCAAATATTGCGCGTGTGTATTATCCATTTGAGGAGGAAGCAACTGGTTTTGGAGCAATGGTATCTATAGAACTTGCGAAAACAGTAGATGTAAGTCAGTTCTTCAGGTCAATCGGATGGGTTAAGCTTGTTCCAACTTTAGCTGGTGTAGAGACGACTGTAACACATCCTCTTAAAACATCGCACCGAGCATTACCGCCAGAAGCACAGGAAGCATTGGGAATTACAAATGAACTTGTGCGAATCTCTGTTGGAATCGAGCATTCCGAGGACATTATTACCGTTTTTGAACAAGCAATTGAAAAATCTTTAAAATAGGTAACAAGAGTATCCATGAAGAATGGGTACTCTTTATTTGATTGGTCATAAACACAAAAAGGATGCCTATTCGCATCCTTTTTTCTAAACTAACTTTGTAAGTTCTTCGGTAGTATAATTTCCCTTAATACCCGGTTTTTGCTCAAGATAACGTATGATATCCTCGTTTGATTTGTACTCTTTTAGGCCTGTAATAATGGTCTCCAAATATTCCATAGAAGGTTTATTAAATGGGACTTCATCTGCATTCCAAGGGGCAGTAAACGTAAAAATTGGATAGCCACTGTCATCCCCGAGATATAGGATTCTTCCATACCAAGCTTTCTTGCGGAAAACCGTCGACCCGGATTCCTTCACCTTCTGTAAATCAATATCAAACTGAAGCCCACTGTTCTCTTGTTGCAGAACATCGAGAAACTGATCTGACGTAATCAAATACTTTTTACTATAGGTTACAGCTTCATCATTTGGGGTTCCATCAATAAAAGCAACACCCTTTGAATCCCATCTCCCAGCTTCCTTCGCAAAATACAACGGGTAAGGAATGGTAAACATACCTTCATCGATCGGAGAAGAAGGGTCCTTACAGCCAACCTCAGTTTCGGTAGAGCCCTTAGGTCTACCGCCTTTTATGTAACAAAGGAACCGGTCTCTGTTTATATTAGATCCGTAGCTTGCATACCAGATATATTGTTTCATCAACGATCACCAACCTTTATCTAATCATATATCATATTAATCATTTAAATAGTACATTACAAATCTATTATGATTTCCCCTTTATTTAGCAATCATTCCTTCGTTCGACCATTTTCTACTCATTTCCCGAGCAATAATTGTATATAGATGCGAGAATTTGATGGTGTTTGTAGAAAATCAGCTACATGGGACCAGAAGAACCGTCCCTCTGGATCCCCAATTTTTTTAGGCGGTATTGAAGGTTTTGGCGGCTCATCCCCAATGCTTTGGCAGTTTTGGTGATGTTATGGTTGTATTGTTGTAGGGCTTGTTTTAAGTATAGGGTTTCAATTTCTTCCATGTATTTGTCTAACGGTTGAATGTCTGTTATTTCTGTGATATTTGGGTTTGCTGTTTTGGCCAGTTCCGGTTTGGAATGTGTCTTTTTTCGAAAATGCAGGGGGAGGTGATTATAGGAAATGGTATCCTCAAAGGTGATAACATTCAGTGCTCCTTCAATGATATGTTCTAGTTCCCGAACATTTCCCGGCCAGTCGTATTGCATAAAAACCTGTAATACCCGATCCTCAATCTTCGTCACATTCAATCCAAATAGATGATTATATTTTTCTACAAAGGTGTACGCAAGCTCACGAATGTCTTCCTTCCGGTTTCGTAGTGGCGGGATAAAAAGGGTTACAACACTTAGTCTGTAATACAAGTCCTTGCGCAGTCGTCCTTCTGAGATGGCATCAATGGGATCCTCGTTCATCGTTGCGAGGATTCGGATGTCGACTTTTTTATCTTTCGTATCACCAACTCGTCGGACCGTTTTTTCTTGAATAACACGCAAAAGCTTTGCTTGTAGGGCTGGATTCAATGAGTTGATTTCATCTAAAAGCAAGGTGCCACCATTTGCTTGTTCAAATAAGCCAGGGCGATCAATTGCACCAGTGAATGCTCCTTTTTTTGTGCCAAATAGGATGCCTTCGATTAAACTGTCAGGTAAAGCAGCGCAGTTTTGAGAGATGAAGGGAGCAGAAGACCTGTTGCTTCCATTGTGAATACTTTGGGCAAAAAGCTCTTTCCCAGTTCCAGTATCACCAATGATGAGAACAGAAGAGCTTGTCCGAGTTGCACGCTTGCTAGCTTCAATGACCTCTGTAAGAGCAGCACTACTTCCTATGATGCTATCAAATGTATAATGTGTATCACTTCGTCGATTCATATTTTCACGAAGGAGTTTCTCTAGTTTTGTCACATCCCGAGCAATTTCCATCGCCCCAATTCGCTTTCGGTCATCCATAATCGGGATGGTGTTGTTAATTGTGGTAATCTCCTGACCGTGATGATTATAATACGTCTGTTTTGCATTTTTTATAGGCTCACCATGTTTAAGTACTTGGAGCAATGTGCTGTCCTCATTTTTATCAAACGAAAATACATCAACAAGTTTCTTATCCAAAACATCATGTTGGTTCATTCCTTCAATTTGCGCCATTTTTTGATTGTAGATGATGGTTGTTCCCTCTATATCTACAACATGGATGCCAACATCAACTTCATGTACTAATTGTTCAGTTGCCTGTCTTTTTAATAGCTCAACTTGTTTCATGTTATCGCCACCTTTTCTTATATTATAAAAGAAATAAATGAAAGCGCATATAATTTTTGCGTTTTTACATAGAAAGGAAAAGATTTTTTGCGTAAAAACGAGGCTAACGCAAATAAATTTTGCGCATTGCACATTTTAAAAGAAAATATCTTAAATTCTCTATCAAGTCAGATACTGTTTTTGGTCATGTGAAACCCCAGCAACATGCAGTTTTAAGGCTGACATGGCTAATTCGTCAAAAAGTTTGGCATGATTTTTGCATAAGATATATGGCAGGAAGCAATTCTTATGGACTATTGAAAAAATGGAGGATTAATAGATGACTCAAACAAAAGTGGATTCAAAAGCAATCATTGAACAAACAGAAAAATTTGGCGCAAACAACTATCACCCACTACCAATCGTGATTTCAAAAGCAGAGGGTGTATGGGTGGAAGATCCTGAAGGTAACAAATACATGGATATGTTAAGTGCCTATTCAGCAGTTAACCAAGGACACCGCCACCCAAAAATTATTCAAGCCTTAAAGGATCAAGCGGACAGGGTAACATTAACATCCCGTGCTTTTCATAATGACCAGCTCGGTCCTTGGTATGAATTAATTTGTAAATTAACCAATAAAGAAATGGCGCTTCCGATGAATACGGGAGCAGAAGCTGTTGAAACAGCTATTAAGGCAGCTCGCAGATGGGCATATGATGTAAAAGGTGTGCAAGAAAATCAAGCTGAAATTATCGCTTGTATTGGAAACTTTCATGGTCGTACGATGACGGCGGTATCCTTATCATCAGAGGAAGAGTATAAGCGTGGATTTGGTCCGATGCTACCGGGAATTAAACTGGTTCCATATGGTGACATTGAGGCGCTCAAGAATGCCATCACTGAACATACTGCGGCATTTCTGATTGAGCCGATTCAAGGAGAGGCTGGAATTATGATTCCACGAGAAGGTTTTCTCAAGGAAGCGTATGAAGTCTGTAAACAAAATCAGGTTCTTTTTATTGCGGACGAGATTCAAGCTGGACTTTGCCGTTCCGGTAAAATGTTTGCGTGTGAATGGGATGGAGTAGAACCTGATATGTATATTTTAGGGAAAGCATTAGGTGGTGGTGTGTTCCCGATATCCTGTGTAGTAGCAAACAAGGAAGTGTTAGGTGTGTTTAATCCGGGTTCACACGGATCTACATTCGGTGGAAATCCAATGGCTTGCGCGGTGTCCATTGCTTCAATGAATGTATTAGTAGAGGAAAACCTAGCTCAACGTTCACTTGAACTTGGCGACTATTTTCTAGACCGATTAAAAGAGATAAAAAATCCAAAAATTAGAGAGGTGCGAGGTCGCGGTTTATTTATCGGAGTTGAACTAACAGAAGCGGCTCGGCCTTATTGCGAGGCATTGAAGCAAGAAGGTCTGCTTTGTAAAGAAACGCATGATACGGTCATCCGATTTGCTCCACCTTTAATTGTAACGAAGGACGAGTTAGATTGGGCAATCGAACGAATTGCAAAGGTTCTAGGATAATGAAAAAGGATCAAGACATGTTTGTTTTGATCCTTTTTGATTTCTTAAGGCATTTCATCTTCTTTTACTCGGTTTTTAAAAGCTTCATGTGAGACAATGCCTTCCATTTGTTCAAATTGTCGACTATGGTCTTTTTCCTCACTTATGCTGTTCTTTGGAAAGTTGCCAGGATGGCCTTTTTCTTTATGATTAAAGCTTTTTCCACGACCCATATCCATTTCTCCTTTCAGATTCTTTCCAGTGTAGTTTTTGCATTCCTGTGTTTAGTATGTATTTTACTTTATCTGAAAAAACGCAGAATTAGTACTTAACTCCTAATATTTGTAAAAACTGAATAGTTGTCCTCTTTGCGGAATATGTTCAATTACTGGACTATTCATATTTTTATAAGGGGGAAAAGCAATGCAAACAAAGGTGGAAAAGAAAGTACTCATTGCAAGCCTTGTCGGTAGTTCGATTGAGTGGTTTGATTACTTTTTGTATGGGACTGTTGCCGCGCTTGTTTTTAATACGGCCTTTTTCCATAGCGACGATCCAACTGTAGGACTTATGTTGGCTTATGCTTCGTTCGCACTGTCGTTTTTCATCCGACCGCTTGGTGGAGTTATTTTTAGCCATATTGGCGATAAAATCGGCAGAAAGAAAACCTTAGTCTTAACACTTTCTCTTATGGGTGGGGCGACAGTTCTTATGGGATTCCTTCCTACATATGAGCAAATTGGGGTTATTGCACCAATTTTACTAATTGTACTGCGTCTTATTCAAGGAATTGGCTTAGGCGGTGAGTGGGGAGGTGCGCTCTTACTGGCAGTTGAATATGCACCAAAGGAAAGACGTGGATTATTCGGAAGTGTACCCCAAATGGGTGTCACAATTGGATTATTGCTCGGAACGTTGGCTTTATCTTTAATGACTTTATTACCAGATGCAGCCTTTATGTCATGGGGATGGCGTGTTCCATTCATTCTAAGTGCATTACTTGTCGTATTTGGGTTATGGATTCGGAAAGGAATTGAGGAAACACCTTCCTTTAAAATGGTACAAGAAAAAGGGGAGGTCGCCAAGATTCCGTTTTTTGAAACGATGCGCACACATTGGAAAGAGGTTTTAATTGCAATTGGAGGAAAGGTTGTTGAAACGGCTCCATTCTATATTTTTGGTACATTTATCGTATCATATGCGACAACACAACTCGGTTTCTCACGTACAGCTACTTTAAATGCTGTCACGATTGCAACGATTGTAACAACCATTCTCATTCCAATCATGGGGAATTTATCTGATAAAGTGGGACGTAAAAAGCTTTATGTTGGTGGGACCATTTTAATGATGTTGTACGCATTTCCTTATTTTTGGCTACTCCATCAAGAATCAGTGGCCTTATTAGTGGTTGCAACGATTTTAGGACTTGGAATCATATGGGCTCCAATTACAGCTGTACTTGGAACGATGTTTTCAGAGATTTTCAAATCTAATGTCCGCTACACTGGAATTACATTAGGATATCAAATAGGAGCAGCACTAGCTGGAGGAACAGCTCCACTTGTTGCAACAGCATTACTTGCAGCATTCAACAACTCCTATGTTCCTGTTGCATTATACATTATCTTAACGGCTGCGATATCCCTCATTGCCGTTGCGACTGTACGTGATCGTAAAAATGAAGACCTGGATAGCGAGGAAACAGCCTAGTTTTTAAGGGAATCGCAGGTAGCGGTTCCTTTTTCCAATATATAGTATGATGAGGAAAAGAAAGAAGGGGATACCATGCTTATATTATCAGAATCCGAGATTAGGACGTTGTATTCGATGTCTGATGCCATTCGGGATTTAGAAGAGGCACTTACCTTTTATGAAGAAGGAAAAGTAGTAAATCCTCATCGCACAGTCTTTGATTTTCCAGCGAAGGAGGCATCAGCATTATATATGCCAAGTTCGATGGAACCGGTTGGTAAATCTGCAGTTAAAGTCGTAACGATTTTTCCGCATAATCCTTCCGTGGGCAAGAACACAACACAAGGTGTAATATTACTAAGTGACACAGACAGTGGGGAGCACCTTGCTTGTTTAAATGCTTCTTATCTAACACGTTTGCGGACTGGTGCAGTCAGTGGAATTGCAACAAAGCATTTAGCTAAAAAGGATGCTTCCGCTGTTGTAGTGATTGGAACAGGGGCTATGGCCGAGGAACAGCTACAAGCGGTTTTAGAAGTCCGTGAAATCAAGGAGATTATGCTATTCAACCGTACGAGGGAGAAGGCTATAGCTTTTGAAAAAAGAATTCCAGAATTGAGCCCAGGATTTTCTGGTTCAATTACGATCATGGATAGACCTGATGAAGCTGTTTCAAAAGCAGATATTATCATTTGTGCAACACGTTCTGCGGTACCTGTTTTCTCAGGACAAGCTTTACGACCAGGAACACATATTAACGGAGTTGGTTCTTATCTTCCTCATATGCAAGAGGTCGATGAAGAATCGATTCTGAGATGCTCAAAAATCGTAGCCGATACGATGGAAGGTGTAAAAGACGAAGCTGGTGACTTCATCATTCCAGCAAATAAAGGAGTGTGGAGTTTTGATGAACTGCATGGGGAATTGAGTGAGTTGGTGTTAGGGAAAATAGCTGGTCGGGAAAAGAATGAAGAGATTACATTTTTTAAATCAGTCGGGACAGCATATTTTGATTTAGCAGTAGCAGCCTCAGTCTACGAAAAAGCAATAAAAGCTGGTGTGGGTAAAGAGGTTGATGTGTAAATGGTAAAGGAGTAGCCTTTGGGGCTACTCCTTCTTTTTGCTTTTAGGATATACTAACACTAGATGTTTAATTTGAGGGGAGTTTTACCAATGAACGAAAAAGACGCACAGTTTTATATATCACACCTTGGGCTTGAGCCGCATCCAGAGGGCGGGTTTTATAAGCAAACATTTGCTTCCGATGTGATAATCGATACTGAGCAAGATAACCAAAGAAAATTGTATACGAGTATATATTTTCTACTAGGGTCTGAAGATATATCCCATTTACATCGATTAAAATCAGACGAGCTCTGGTATTACCATGGCGGTAGCTCATTAACCGTCCATATCATTGACGAATCAGGAGAATACAAAGAAATGCAGCTTGGGCTTAATCTTGAAAAAGGAGAGGTTCCACAAGTACGTGTGCCTAAAAATTCAATATTTGGGTCTTCCGTTAAAGAAGAAAATACATTCTCACTAGTAGGGTGTATGGTTTCACCTGGATTTGAATTTGAGGATTTTGAATTATTTACACAAGAGGAATTACTTAAGAAATATCCACAGCATGAAGCGGTAATACGCAAGCTAGCACTCGAGAAAAAATAGAGTAGAATAGTAAAAATGCCATTTTTGGATATATAACAGCTAAAATGTAGATGGATGAATTCCATTTAAACAAACGTTGGATTGAATTTTCAAGTGCTTGCTGCTATTGGCTTAGGATGCCAAACAAACATTTGTTTGAAATGGATATTGCAAAATGAAACAGATTATTTTGAAACCATATTTCAATAATATGTAAGGACGCCTTTCCAGTGACAACGGAAAGACGTTTTTCAATGGTTTAAAGCTTTTATCATGCACCGGAGATTCTTGAGAGGAATCACGAACATGTTTTACATTATACATAGATTGAATTTTCTATAAAAACGGAGGGGTTCGGGTGAAAAGAAGAACGGCAGAGCCATATAAAATTAAGGCAGTGGAACCATTAGCAATGCTAACGTATGAGGAAAGAAAAGAAGCATTGGAGCGAGCTGGTTACAATACTTTCTTGATTGATTCGCAAGATGTCTATATTGATCTCCTAACAGATAGTGGGACAAGTGCGATGAGTGACCGTCAATGGGGTTCCTTAATGGTTGGAGATGAAGCGTATGCGGGAAGTAAAAGCTGGAAAAGGCTTGAACAGGCAGTCAGGGAGATTTATGGATATACGTATGTTTTACCAACACACCAAGGACGTGGAGCAGAAAACATATTATCCCAGTTAAAAATAAAGCCGGGTGATGTGGTTCCTGGGAATATGTATTTTACAACAACTCGTGCTCATCAGGAGCTAAATGGAGCGAAATTTGTTGATATCATCATTGAAGAAGCGCATGATTCAACGACGGAACATCCGTTTAAAGGGAACGTCGATTTATCTAAATTACAGGCTCTTATTCAGGAGGTTGGGGCAGAGCGTATTCCGTATGTTTGTGTGGCTGTAACCGTCAATATGGCTGGAGGACAGCCAGTTAGTATGAAAAACATGAGAGAGGTCTATACCCTATGTAAAAGTTATGGAATTGACGTGATGTTCGATGCCACACGCTGTGTAGAGAATGCCTATTTTATCAAGGAACGAGAAGCGGGTTATGAGAACCATCGGATTAAGGATATTTTAAAAGAGATGCTTTCCTATTCAGATGGTTGTACAATGAGCGGGAAAAAAGATTGTTTGGTGAATATCGGAGGATTCCTCGCGATGAATGACGAGGAGCTTTACGCAAGATCACGTGAATTAGTGGTTGTATATGAAGGGATGCCGTCCTATGGAGGAATGGCTGGACGTGATATGGAAGCAATGGCACAAGGAATTTATGAATCTATCGATGATCATTATATCCACCACCGTATTCAGCAGGTTCGTTATCTTGGACAGCAGTTGATCGAGGCAGGAATTCCAGTTGTTCAGCCGATTGGGGGGCATGCGGTCTATTTGGATGCAAGACAATTTTTACCCCATTTAAACCAAGAGGAGTTTCCTGCTCAAGCACTGGCTGCAGCTTTGGTATGTAGATTCGGGTGTTAGGGCAATGGAAAGAGGAATTGTCTCGGCGGGAAGAAACAAGGAAACCGGCGAACATAACAAACCAAAGTTAGAGCTCATTCGATTAACAATCCCTAGAAGAGTATATACGAATAATCACATGGATGTTGTTGCTGATTCTGTGATGGCCCTCTATGAAAAAAGAAACAAGATTAGCGGGTTGCGAATGGTTTACGAGCCTCCTACACTGCGATTTTTCAATGCAAGGTTTTCGCCGCTATCTGATGATTCAAGGTTAATTGCAGAAGAATAGAATGATGCCAGCCCATTTATGAACAAGGGCTGGCTATGTTTTACTTACTTTTTACTAGATAAGGACGGTTATCTTCCCAATGAACATGAACTGGGAGATTGAAGAAGTTTGAAAGAATATCACTTGTAATGATTTGATTCGTTTGTCCAGAAGCAAATACTTCGCCATTTTTAAGAAGCAATGTTTTCGTAAAGACGGGAAGAATTTCTTCCACATGATGGGTGACATAAATAATGGAAGGCGAATCTTCTTTAGTAGCGAGTCTTTCAATGGATTCTAATAATTGTTCTCTTGCAATAAAATCCAACCCATTTGTAGGTTCGTCCAAAATGAGAATCGTTGGATTTGCCATTAATGCTCGCGCGATCAGTACTCGTTGTTTTTCACCTTGTGATAGAGTTGCATATTCTCGGTTTGCATACCTGATACACCCAAGCGCCTCAAGGAGTCCAATTGCTTTTTCTCTCATTTCGTCTGTAGGTGTTTCATACAAACCGATGGACGCGAAGGCTCCGCTTAAGACAACCTCGAACGCGTTATCAGTCGGGTAGAACTTTTGCTGTAAAGAGGAGGAAACAAAGCCAATATTCTTACGAAGTTCCTCACCAAGATACATCTTTCCAAATTCAAACCCCAGAACTGTGGCTGTGCCACTAGTTGGGAAATTGTAGGCATTGATTAAATCCAATAATGCCGTTTTTCCAGAACCATTCAAACCGTAAAGTACCCAATGTTCCCCTTGTTCAATTTGCCAATTAATATTCTGCAGAATAAGCGTTTTGTCACGTCGAAGTGTAACATCTACTAAATCCAAAACCACTGTAATCCCTCCTTACGTATAAACTAATAATATCAAATAATTCTGATAAAAGTTAACCATTAAGTTTCATAAATTAAAGGTCGAAATATAATCCCTTTACACAATCTTTACGGGGAATTTACAATGCTTGTTTATAATTTTATGTATATAGGTAAAAAGACATGGAGTTTGGGGGTTCTACGCATGGGGAAAAAGTTGCGCAAAGTAAAAATGATAGATAAAGAGACTAATGGCAAAAGACGGTTCCTGCAGGGATTTTTACAACGAATTAATTTGAGTGCCCGATTATTTATCCTGTTTGTTTCTTTACTCGTGATATCTGTAGTGACAGTTGGAACAGTCTCATACATAAAGGCAAAAGATACGACAATTGAAACAATTGAAAATCGATTAGTACGTGAAGCAGAGTTTATGAGCTATATTGCAGAAAGTTTAAAATTTGTTTATGTCGGTAAAGACGATTACGATTATTTTATGCAGCAGTTAAATGGAAATGTTCGAGTCCAGCAGAAGAAGCTTGAAGCAGATGGAGTCGAAGCGGAGTTTTTCTATATTCAAAACCAAGAAGTAGTCCCTTTTAAGGTGAGTAAAGATGCCATTCCGGATTTTTCGAAAAAAACAATCACAGAACTAGTCGATCGCAAAAAAGGTGTCCTTCATGAAAAGATTAATGGAGATGATTTCACAATCTCGTTCCTTAGCATTAACGAGATAGGTGGTATTTATGGAATTCTTATTCCGACGAAATCCTATACAGGGCCGATCGATCAAATGGCTTATTTTACATTACTTGTAATGGCAGTTAGTATCATTGTGATGACGGTTGTGATTATTTTATTAGTGCGAACAATAGTTAGGCCATTAAGTGCATTACGAAATACGATGAAAGAAGTAAGGGAAGGGAATCTCAAGCATTCAGTCGATATACGTACAACGATTCCTGAAATTACTTCATTGCATAAGAGTTATAATGCCATGATTGATCAAATGAGAAGTATGTTAAATGAATTGAAGACGTCAACTAAAGAATTAGAAACAACAGGTGATGAATTAAATGTTTCATCTAAGGATGCGCTTGAATCAAGTCATCAATTAATTTCGGCGATTGATACAGTCAGACAAGGTGCAGAACATACAGCAAGTAGCTCTGAGGAGAGTGCATTAGGATTTAAGACGATGTCAAATCGGATAGTGGATATTATAAAAAACATGGAAACTGTTATCGACAGCTCAAAAAATATGAATCTCTCAGCTGGACGAGGTGAACGAAATATAGGACAGTTGATTGCAACAACTCAATCGTTTGAAAATGATTTCAATCGTCTTACAAAAACCATTAGAGAAGTGAAGGACTATTCACTCGAGATTACATCACTTGTGGAGTTAGTAACGGAAATTGCGAAACAAACAAAACTCTTAGCTTTAAATGCAACCATTGAAGCTGCACGTGCGGGTGAAGCTGGAAAAGGGTTTGCTGTCGTCGCACAAGAGGTTCAAAAGCTTGCGGAACAATCAACGAAAGCGACTGATGAAATTTCGAATGCGATCACAAAAATGGAGTCTATTACATTACTTGCTTCAAAGGAATTTGACCAAATGCTGATCCAAATTAATTCCAACCTCCAATTGGCAAATGACTCAAAAATCTCTATTAATGAGTTAATGCAAGGGATTTATGAAGTAAGTGAAAACATTGAAGTAATGCAGGAAGAATTAACAGGACTCGAGAGCATTGTTCCAGAACTACAGCAATCCGTAACCCAATTCTCATCTGTGTCACAAGAGACATTAGCTAGTGCCGAAGAAATGTTAGCCTATAGTGAAAGCCAAATTCAACAAATGGAAAATTCAAACGGGGTAGGAAAAAGACTTCATAATCTGTCAAAATCATTATCAGAAATCACTCAGCGTTTTAACGTTAAGTAATATAAATTCAGGTCATTCGGCAACTTTCCTTATTGAATGGTCCTTTGTGCAAGCAGCACTTTTTGAGGTATACTTTTTATATAACGTTTTTTGATAGGGGAGTTTCGGCTATGTCTTATAAGAAGGTTCGTTGGGGAGTTATTGGTTGTGGAAACGTGACCGAAGTAAAGAGTGGTCCTGCATTTCAAAAAATCGCGAATTCTGAGTTGGTTGCGGTGATGCGAAGAACAGGTGAATTAGCGAAGGATTATGCTGAGAGACATCATGTACCGAAATGGTATGACAATGCGGACGAGCTTATTCAAGACCTAGAAGTGGATGCTATTTATATCGCAACACCACCGGGATCTCACAAAGAATATACATTGAAGGCTGCAAAGGCTGGCAAGCCCGTGTATGTTGAAAAGCCAATGGCACGAAATTATGAAGAATGTGAAGAAATGATTGATGCCTGTAAAGTAGCAAATGTTCCACTATATGTTGCTTACTATCGTAGAGCACAACAAAGATTTTTGAAAATAAAAGAGTTGCTGGAGAACGGAGCGGTAGGGGAAGTACGATTTGTATCAACCACACAATACCGGATGGCAACTGAAGATCCAAATGCCCTTCCATGGCGAGTACAACCTGAAGTTTCAGGTGGGGGATTATTCTTTGATTTAGGAAGTCATACCTTAGATATATTAGATTTCTTGCTTGGACCCATTAAGGAAGTATACGGCTTCGCTTCAAATCAGGGTGGGCGTTACAAAGCGGAAGATATTGTAACCGGCACTTATTTATTTGAATCTGGAATCCATGGTGTTGGCAATTGGTGTTTTGCGGCATTTCAAGAAGAGGATATCAATGAAATCGTCGGTAGCAAAGGAAAAATTACATTCTCTACTTTCGGAAATGAGCCCATTTTGTTAACAACCGCGAACGGAACAGAAGAGTGGAGATTTGAGCGCCCTCAGCATGTTCACCAACCACTTGTGGAAACCATTGTAGCTGAATTGACAGGTAAAAGTGGAGTTTGCCCAAGCACTGGTGAATCGGGTGCACGAACAAATTGGGTAATGGGCGAAATGGTAAAAGGGTATTATACAGCTAAGTAAAAAGAACAAAAGGCGTCCAGTTAATCGGTCGCCATTTTACTGTTTCCAAAAAATTCTTCGAAATGTATAAGTTGCATGGTCCATTTTTCATAAGATTATGATAAAATAGTTGATATTATTATCAGAATAATATAAGATTTCGATTATTACCAAAGATTTATATCAAACGAAAGCTGGGATTAACATGACGACAGATTTTAAACTTGACATCACCCTTACAACTCAGAAGAAAGAGATACCTCCATTTGACCAATTGGTGTTTGGAACAAGCTTCACGGACCATATGTTTATGTGGGATTACACTGAAGGAAGAGGATGGCACGATGCTCGTATTGTCCCGTATCAATCCATTCCATTAGATCCTGCAGCGACCGTTTTTCATTATGGTCAATCTGTGTTTGAAGGATTAAAAGCCTATCGTACAAAGGACGAGGAAATTTTATTATTCAGACCTGATCAGAACATGAAGAGATTCAATAAGTCTAACCAGCGCTTAGTTATGCCACAGTTTGACGAAGAATTTGCTCTTCATGCATTGAAGAAGCTAATTGAAATCGATAGAGATTGGGTTCCAAATCTACCTGGCACTTCCTTGTATATCCGTCCATTTATGATTGCTACGGAAGCACATCTTGGCGTCGATCCGGCTAAAAATTATAAATTAATGATTATCTTATCCCCAGTAGGCTCTTATTATAAAGAAGGTATCAATCCTGTAAAAATTGCAGTTGAGAATAAATTTGTTCGTGCGGTTGCAGGTGGAACAGGTGATGCCAAAACAGCTGGTAACTATGCTGCAAGTTTATTAGCATCAGAAATTGCTGGTGAAAATGGATATTCTCAAGTACTATGGCTTGACGGTAGAGAGAGAGAATATATTGAAGAAGTAGGCAGCATGAATATCTTCTTTAAAATGAATGGAGAAGTGATTACACCTGCATTAAATGGTAGTATTTTAGATGGAATCACTCGTAAGTCCATTATTGAACTTTTAAAATACTGGAACATACCTGTTACAGAACGTAGAATTTCGATTTCTGAAATCCAAGAGGCCTATAATGAAGGGATTCTTGAAGAAGTCTTTGGAACGGGAACAGCTGCTGTAATCTCCCCAGTTGGAGAGCTTTTCTATAATAATGAAAAACTAATCATTAACAACGGTGAAACAGGTGCCTTATCGAAGAAATTATACGACACCATTACCAGCATTCAAAACGGAACAGCAGAAGACGTGTTTGGATGGACTGTAAAACTATAAAATTTTCAAAATAGTGTTTACCCGATGGGGTAGGCACTATTTTTTTGGGGAGCATCGGAAAAGTGTTTAACTAACAAGAAAGGATAACTCCATATTCTAGAGCCATCCTTTCATACTAATGTTTGACTAAAATAAAACGAACCAATAAATATAAGAAGCAATGAGCAGACCTACATATATCCACGATAGTATGCGTTGCCATGTTTTTGAATGGTAGGTAGTAAACAGAAAGGTGATGGGCACTAGCGTCCAAGGTAGCAAGACTAATAGACTAAATAAAAACAACCCAACCGAAATGCCGAGTGATTCAACCCCAAACGACATTTGAGCAACATAGGCAGATGCTCCTAATCCAATAGGTGATAGTAGAAGTAGGAAATAGCTTTTAAGTTTGAAGGTCGAGAAAAATGTGCTGAGAGATTCTGTTTCAAATATACTAAATTTAAAATGTGAGAGTGGTTCGCGCAGCTTTTCAGGAACTAATTGCATTTTTCATCCCTCCTATTAGAATTGGTAACTAGAGGCTATATATATATTATACGTAAAAGTTTTAAAAAAGTTTTACATTTATTCCATAAAATTCAATTTTAATAGATTTATGAATGATAATTTTGATATATCATACCCTGCTGTGCTTACTTTTTGCGGCTGAGGATATGATTATTTGTTAATCGTACCCTCATTGATCCCACTCGTGGCGATTGATGGAACGAATAAGGTCTAATCGTACCCTCATTGATCCCACTCGTAGCGATTGATGGAACGAATAAGGATTAATCGTACCCTCACTAAATGCACTCCGGAAAATGAAGGAACGATTACAAAACGGCCGCACCAATATTAACATCCTAGCCAAAATTCAAATCCTAAAATTTGCATCGAAAACAACATTATTAAATAATGGAGATAGTTAAAGAACAGTTACAAGTAAGAAATACATAAAATAGGGGGTACAGACATTGGAAATAGGAATTAGTACGTTTGTTGAGACAACACCGGATCCACAAACTGGTAAGGTCATCAGTCACGCACAAAGAATTCGCGAAGTTGTAGAGGAAATAGTGCTAGCTGACCAAGTAGGTTTGGATATTTTCGGAGTGGGTGAACATCATCGTGAGGATTACGCGGCTTCAGCTCCAGCCATGGTGCTTGCAGCGGCTGCGTCACAAACGAAGAAAATTCGTTTAACAAGTGCGGTTACTGTGCTTTCCTCTGCCGATCCGGTTCGCGTGTTCCAGGATTTTTCAACGCTTGATGCCATTTCAAATGGCCGCGCTGAAATCATGGCGGGAAGAGGATCCTTCATCGAATCCTTCCCACTGTTTGGCTATGACTTAAAGGATTACGATGAGCTTTTTGAAGAAAAATTAGATTTATTGCTACACATTCAAAGGTCAGAGAAAGTAACCTGGCAAGGGAAACATCGCCCATCTATCAATAACCGTGGAATCTACCCACGACCTGTTCAAGATCCATTACCAATCTGGATTGGAAGTGGTGGAAACCAGGAGTCAGTTGTTCGTGCAGGATTATTAGGATTGCCGCTAGTGTTAGCAATCATCGGTGGTAGGCCGGTTCAATTTGCACCACTTGTTGAATTATATAAGAGAGCCGTTGCTCATGCAGGTCATGATTTTTCAAAATTAGCCGTTGCCTCACATTCTCATGGATTTGTTGGAGAAACAATGGAAGAAGCAGCAGAAAAATTCTTCCCATCAACCGCACAAGCGATGAGTAAATTAGGCCAAGAGCGTGGCTGGGGACCATATACACGTGAAAGCTTTGATTTTGCCCGAAGCTTTGAGGGTGCATTATATGTAGGTGACCCTGAGTATGTTGCCAATAAAATCATCCACTTGCGTAAAAATGTAGGAGTTACCCGTTTTATGCTACATTGCCCTGTCGGAACAATGCCACATAAAGATGTGATGCGTTCCATCGAACTATTAGGAAAAGAAGTGGCACCACGCGTTAGAGAAGAAGTAGCAAAGTGGGAAGCCGAGACCGAAGCGAAATAAAAAAAGTTGGAAAATATATGAATAAGCAATGAAATAATTGGGATATTACTACCTGAGGTGAATAATATGAAAAAAATAGTAATATCCCTGCTTACTCTTGTCATCTTTTTCCCATTCACTGTCGGTGCCGCATCGAAGGTGGAATGTCCAAATGTGGGTCAGCTAGAAAATACCACGATTATTTATAAGGATGAACTCCTGAAGGCATTAGAAACCATTATCCCTCGTACGTTCGGTGATGGTGATTACTTAAATCACTATGCTGACTGGGAAGTCGTTACTGCACAGCCATTAGATGAAAAGGTAGCTAAGGAATATCAAATGTCATCTAAGTATTGTGGACAAGAAGTTGCGGACAAGTCTTGGTTAGTAACCTTACATTTCCCTAGATGGGAAGGAAAAAGTGACGTTGCATCAGATGGTCAAATCTTTGTATCAAAAAGCAAAGATAAAGGTTGGTTCGTCTGGTACCGAAATCAATAGACAAGATTGAACAAAAGAAAGCGTAAATCCGAGTACAGGATTTACGCTTTCTTTCGGATTTGAAGATCAAATTTTTCGTTCCATGACAGTAGACACTTCTTTAAAACCAAGATCTTCATATATCTGTTTTGCGTAGTTACCTGAAAATACATTAAGTTGAACCTTACTCAATCCTTCACTTTTTAAATAAGCAAAAGCTTCATTACATAGTATTTTAGCTATCCCTTTATTACGATACTTGGGCAGAACGTATATTTCAGGGATGATTCCAATCATTTCATCTGTATTAATATCAACCGAACTGCCGACTCCGATCCAGCCTAGGACTCTATTATTTTCAACACAAATCAAGTAATATCCCCCATTGGATAGAAATGGTGAAATTAATTCTAATGCTTTCTTTTTCCTTTGTTTAACATGACCCATCGTCGATTCTTTTAAGACCTCCAAAGAATGGTTGAGTATTCTTTGTGTTTCATCGTAAGTGGCTCTTCGAATCTGCACTATTATCCCTCCCTTGTAAAAATACAATTATTTATGTTTGTATTCTGAGAATATGAAAAATATACCTATACGACTAAAACCCATAGTTCAAAAAAGTGAATGATGACTTTTACATTTTACAAATTTCCGCGCTTGTCTTAGGACACCTGACCTCTGCGAAACTTAATTTCTCACATAAGATGATAACTATCTACAGGTTTGGGGGTGAAGTGTCGTGTCTGTCGGATATTATCATTCTTTGTGTCATAGATACAGAGGAAGGGCTGTTGAAATAAGAATGCGGGATGGAAGGGTCCATCGTGGAATTATCCATCGTGTAACTGGTGACCGGGTATATCTCCGCCCATTTGGTCCACGAAGAAACTTTGGTGGCTATGGCTACGGCTATTATGGCTGGGGTGGCTTTGGAGTTGGTCTTGCAATCGGTGCAATTGTGGGTATTGCCCTAGTAGGGGCGCTCTGGTGGTAAGTTTGTAGAATCAATAATTAGTAAAAAGCAACTGAACATTGCGTTGAAGGACACTTCCCGTTCATAATGAGGCAGGATTGTCCTTCAATAATAACTTTTTCATTAAAACGAAAAAATTGTAGAAAGTAGGGAGATGAAAAAATGGTGTATGGAAGACCAAGACGACGACCTGTTCCCTTTAGGCCAAACAATATAGGTAGACCAAGAAGACCATTCACTAATTCACAGCCATCAAATATTTCTAGTTTAATGTCCCATTTTCAAACATCCGATGGAAAGCTTGATTTTAGTAAGATCTCTACTACAGCGGGACATATGAGAAAGATATATGGTCAGGTGAGTCCCTTACTATCCATGTTTTTGAAAAAATAAAGAATAGGTGAATATAGATGAACTACACTTATCTTGACAGTTTAGCCACCTATGGAGTGGGGGGAGCTCACCCTGGAGGCTTACAGCTTACCAAACAACTATTAGCAAGGGAAAAAGTGAATCGAAAATCAGCAATCCTTGATGTCGGCTGCGGGACCGGCCAAACAGCAGCATACATCTTTAGGCAATATCAGTGTTATGTAACAGCCTTGGATAACAATCAAGTGATGGTGGATAAGGCGATACAAAGATTTCGCTCCTTGCACTTACCAATTAAGGTTGTTAAAGGGCAGACTGAACATTTGCCATTTAAAAATGAGACGTTTGATTTTATTCTTTCAGAATCAGTTACAGCATTTACAAATATACCTGTAAGCCTTTCAGAGTATAAAAGGGTACTAAAGCCAAACGGTGTTCTATTAGCAATTGAAATGACGGCTGAACCACTTCCTTTTACAAAAAAAGAAAAACAGTTTATCTGTGGTTTCTATGGTGTTTCCGATGTATTAACAGAGACAGAATGGCGCTATCATTTTCTGAAATCCGGCTTTCGCCAAGTGAAAATTAAAAAACACAAGCATCATTTTGTACCGCAGGATGTTATGTATGCAAATGATTTTATGCTTTCAAATCAAATCCATGAAAAGCATTATGAGATCCTTGAGCAGCATCAACAAATCGTAAGTAAATACAAGGATAAATTAAACTATAGAGTATATAGGTGTACGGTCTAATACCCTTCATGAGAAAAACGCTTGGAAAACCAAGCGTTATTTGTGTGAGGCGATTTATATTTTAACTACAATGAAAGGATATTCTTTCGATCATAAAGTGAATAAATGCATGAGATTGTGTTATTTTTTCCCTTCCATTGCTTCGGCAGTTTGTTTCACCATTTGATGCCCAAATACCGCAACGCCAGCTGCAATGACTCCATTGAAAACTGCTTCTGCTGTAAATCCAAAGAAAAAGGCACCTCCCACTAAGGAAACCCCTAATAAGATCCAGGTAATCGCCCAATTCGGAATAGTAGGTGTTTGTTTTAAGAAAATTCCAATGACCCATAACACAGGAACCAACATATAATAATTTTCATTTAAAAATTGTAGCAAGTCCATGGTTGTCACCTCCTTTCATGCATCGTATGAACGAAAAGAACAAAGTGCTTGTTCGTATATCCTACTTGTAAAAATATTTTTGTGAGTGAATACTCACTTTTTTATTGACGTACATAAAATACGGGTGGATAATGTGAGTAATCACTCACTTTTTATTATGCAGAAGTTCCTTAGTGGGGATGAAGGTAAAGGGAGGTAGTTTAATGATCAATACGGTGGAAATTGAAAAGGTAGGTAAAAGCTTTGGAAAAAAAGTTGTGTTAAACGAAATCGACCTTACCATCGAGGAAGGAACGATTTATGGATTTATTGGTCCTTCAGGAGCGGGTAAAACAACATTGGTGAAAATGATTGTTGGGATGGATTCACCTGACGCTGGATTCATTCAAGTATTAGGGAAGAAAATGCCGAATTTAGAGTTGCTCCAGGATATTGGCTATATGGCCCAATCTGATGCACTCTATACAGAGCTAACAGGGAAGGAAAATCTCTCATTTTTTGCTTCACTTTATAAATTAAATCGAACCGAAACAAAAGAACGAATTGCGTATACGGCAAAACTCGTTAATCTAACGGATGACCTAAATAAAAAGGTATCTACCTATTCTGGTGGAATGAAACGCCGTTTGTCCCTTGCTATCGCTTTAATTCAAAACCCACAAATTCTTATTTTAGATGAACCAACTGTTGGGATTGATCCAGAGCTAAGGTTGACGATTTGGAATGAACTATTCCGCTTAAAAAAGGAAGAAGGCAAAACGATCATTGTCACTACTCATGTCATGGAAGAAGCAGAACGTTGCGATTATATTGCAATGGTCCGTGATGGTCGAATTTTAACAAGAGGTACCCCGATAGAATTAAAAGAAACGTACCATGCAAGTAATTTTGATGAAGTATTTTTACAAGCGGGGAGGATGAGACAATGAGAACCATCGCCCTTATAAAAAGAATTTTTCAGCAGCTACTTCGTGATAAGCGAACTTTAGCCTTATTATTTGTTGCACCACTTTTAGTCTTATCCCTTATGTACGTGATGTTTAACGGTGATTCTGTAGAGCCTGCACTAGGTGTTGTTGGGGTTGATGATAATGTAGTCAAAGCTTTAAAAGAGGTAGATATACAAATTGAGGAACTCAACCAATCAAGTAATCCCAAACAAACCATAATCGATTACAATCTCGATGGGTTGCTTGAATTGGAAAACAACAACGTCAGTCTCACATTAACAAACAATGATCCAACATCCGCAAAAGCCTTACAAATGAAGGTAAACCAAGTATTTGCCGCACAGGCTCAGGAAAAACTAGTAAAACAGATACCCGCAATCGGAAGTGTTCCAAAAATTGAGTTAAAAACAAACTATGTGTACGGAAATAGTGATACGATATTTTTTGATGTGCTTAGTCCAATCTTGATTGGCTACTTCGTATTCTTCTTTGTATTTCTCATTTCAGGAATTGGATTGCTCAAGGAGAGAACATCAGGCACCCTAGAGAGATTGATGGCGACACCTATTCGAAGGGGAGAAATAGTGACTGCCTATTTAGTTGGCTTTGGAATCTTTGCGATCATTCAAACCGTGATTGTTGTGTTCTTTACCATTCACGTGTTAGATGTTGTGCTAGTAGGCTCAATCTGGAATGTCATTCTTATAAATTTATTGTTAGCTTTAGTGGCTTTATCATTAGGCATTTTATTATCGGCATTTGCAGCTTCTGAATTTCAAATGATTCAATTTATCCCAATTGTCATTATCCCGCAAATATTCTTCTCGGGAATTTTCCCCCTTGAGGGAATGGCAGATTGGCTTCAGGTCATTGCAAAAGTCATGCCTATTTATTACGCAGCAGATGCATTAAAGGGAGTTATGTATCAAGGCTTAGGTTTTGCTGACATCAGTTTGGACCTATTAGCATTAGTGATATTCGCGACTGTTTTTATTATATTAAATGTGTTTGCGCTGAAAAAATACCGCGCATTGTAACGAAGGAAGTGAAAGGGATTTGACTAAAGATAATCTATTGGATGCCATAATTGAACAAACAAAAACATCTAAGAAACCAACTGAAAAGCAACAGAAAATTGCGGAAACAGCCATTAAAATGTTTGCAGACAAAGGATATGCAAATACATCTACAAGTGAAATTGCAAAAGCTGCAGGGGTAGCAGAAGGCACCATTTTCCGTCATTATGGTACAAAGGATAATTTATTGCTTTCGGTGATTATTCCATTTTTAAAAGAAGCTTTACCTGGAATGGCTGGAAAAGTATTTAAAGAGGTATTAACCGAAGATACTGTTCATTTTGAAGATTTTTTAAGAAGGATTATCAAAAACAGGATGGAATTTATCCTTGAAAATCAAGAAATCTTTCGAATTATCGTCAAGGAATTATTATATAGTGAAGAATTAAGAAAGGAATTTCTTCCGTATTTCTCTACTAATGTTATGAGACGTGTTGCACATGCAATCGAACTTTTTAAAAGCCGTGGTGAAATAAAGGACCTACCTACAGATGCCCTTTTAAAAATGTTAATGATCACATTTGGTGGATTTCTCGTTACAAATTTTGTTCTTTCACCATCTCACAACACGCTGGATATCGAACAAGAAACCGAAAACCTTGTCCGTTTTGTTATGGACGGAATCCGAAACTAAGAAAAAGCGATGCCCTACAAATCCGTGGGGCATCGCTTTTTTTACATGGATATAGATGTTGTTGGTTTTTTTCGACTGGAGGTTTCTTTCTTTCCATGCATGAAAAAGTAAAGAACAATACTCACCAAAGCAACGATGCTTAAGATGGAATAAAGCTTGCTATACCCGGTTAACGGTACGAGAAAACCTAATAGATAAGGACCAAAGCCAAGACCCGCATCTAAAAAGATATAGAAAGTCGAAGTCGCAAGTCCCATGCGATGTGCGGGAGTTAACTTGATTGCGACAGCTTGAGTGCATGATTGCATATTTCCAAACCCAAGCCCAATAAGAGCCCCAGATATAAGAAGTGTCACGCTGTTATGAGCGATACTTAACAGGAACATTCCGAGCGCCAGAATAATAAAGGCCGGATACATGACATAGTTTGCACCCTTTATATCCATCAAGCGTCCAGTGAAAGGACGTGAAACGAGAACCGCAATTGAATAGACAAGGAAGAAAAAGCTTGCCGCTGTTACTAAGTCAATTTCAATCGCGTAAAAATTGATGAATGATAGAACACTTGCATAACAAAGTGAAATCGCAAATGTAACAAATGCAATTGGAAGTGCCTTCGGTTCCACGTAATTAGCAATTGAAAAGCCTTTTTGCTCTTGAATTTGATTTGTTTGGTTTTCAATTGGTGGTACATACAAAATGAAAGACGTAAGTAAACCTATGATGCCAATCGCAAGACATAATCCGAAGATAACCTGGTAACTCGTATGCTGAGACATAAACAAACCAATAAATGGACCGATTGCTGTTGCTAATGTCGCACTCATACTGAAGTAACCAATTCCTTCACCTCTGCGTTTAGGTGGAATGATCTGTGCTACGATTGTACCAGTTGCCGTGCTGGCGATACCGAGTGTAATCCCATGAATGAAGCGATTGATAAGAAGAAAAGTGATTCCGGCATGTACGAAGTAAAAGAAGGTCGTGATGATAAATAACACTAAACCAATAAATAATGTCTTTTTTCGACCAATCAGATCGATATAACGCCCAATAAATAGGCGGCCAATAAGTGTTCCGACGATAAAGATTCCGGTGACAAGTCCCGCCTGACTCGTAGAAGCACCATATTCATCGACTGCATAAACCGCAATGATGACCACTAATAGGTAAAAAATAAATGTTAAGAAAAAATTGATGGAGGAAACAATAATAAAATCCTTCGTCCACAGTTTTTGATTATCCAAGTTGTAACTCTCCTTACTTTACTAGATTGTTGCGAATGGCCTTCATAACATGTACAGCTTCAAGTAGTTCCTTCTCAGAAACACCCTTTATGATTTCCTGTTCAAATTGATCAACCGTCTTTCGGACATCGTGATAAACCATTTTGCCTAAAACGGTAAGTAGCATTCTCTTTTCTCGCTTGTCTTTACCAGGAATGTGCTCCACATATCCAAGTTCTTCTAAACGATTAATGGTTCTGGTAACCGTCGGCTTTTCAACGCCAAGATAATTAGAAATTTCCACAAGTGTGGGAGAACCAAAATTTACAATATAGTAAAGAATGGACCATTGCGCCCGATAAAGCTGATGCTTACTTAGCTCAACATTCAGTTGACTTTCAAAAGGACGGTACAATTGTGTTAGTTGTTGAAAAAATAATTGAAATGTCTCGATGGGAGTTCACTCCTTTTAAAAAAAATAGTTATCGAGGGTAACCATTTGATAATGGTAACAGAAATCACTGTAATAGTCTATGGTAAATACAATGAAATAGTAAAAAGGGCGTATAAAACTGTTTCCAGTTTACACGCCCATTAATATCGCTAACCCACTAAGAGCCAATTACATGATCTTCATGTTCTTTAACTCTACTAATAAAAAACAATGCAACCATTAAGCTACCAGCTGCAGCTAAAAACAACACACTAAATCCAAACAGGTCAATTAAATAACCTAGAGCAGGTGGGGATGTAATAGCGGCCAGTGAGGAAATCAAATAATACAGCCCCGTCCTCGTTCCAAAGCTTTTTTCACTTCCTGTCGAAACAATAAAAGGGTATGCATTTATATTAACAAAAGCCCAAAAGATGCCTCCTAAAAATAAAATCGCCCTTAAATAAAACACCGATGCAACCCAATTTAACAGCAAAAATGCAACAATTAATCCGATAACTCCGAGTAGAATCACTTTTTTTTTCCCAATTTTTGCACCCAACAGACCGCTCGGAATCGCGGAAATGACAAAGCTTAGAGAAAAAAATGTTAACGAAAATGCAGAAGCGCTTTTGGAGAGGCCTAATTCGTTCACACCGTATAAGGTAAATAAAGCCTCCATTCCCTGAATCGCAATAAACCAAAAAAAGATCGCGGCTAACAGATATAGAGTAGAAGAGTTCAATTCTTCCTTGTAATTAATTTTCGGGACAATTGTTTCTGTATAAGAAAGGGAATCACGATGCTCTTTGATATGTTTAAAAACAATCCATAAAGTGATTAAAAAGATGATGGAAACGGCGATAAATGGAAGGGTCTCATCAACGCTAAATAAATACGAGCCGATACTAAATGCTAAGATTGCCCCGCAGCCACCCATAAAATTGATGATTCCATTCGCCTTTGTTCGTTTATGGTCAGGAGTGATATCTGGCATTAACGCAATTGTCGGGGACCGAAACACCGCCATTGACAAGTTCATACATAACATGAAGATGAGTAAGGAAACTAAGCCGGTGTGAAGGGGAATCAGTGTATAGAAAAGGGCAGCAAGTGGAACCCCAATTAGTAAATAAGGCATCCTGCGTCCAAAACGAGTCCGAGTTCGGTCACTCAGCTGACCGATAAATGGCTGCAAAAAGAGAGCGATATAATTATCGATGGTCATTAGAAACCCAATCAAAGCTGTACTCGTAATATAATTATCAAGAAAAAAAGGAACAAATCCATTATATAAAGACCATCCAAGACTAATGCTAAAAAAGCCAAACCCTAACAGCCATGTTTTTCTCATATGCGCTCTCCTTGATGTGAAATAAAAACAGTAGTACTAATTTATGCGTAGGAGCAGTACTTTTTGACTATTTTCTTCTTGCAAATACAGAGGTGTTTCATTTGTTTAAAGCAAGAAAATATTGTATCGTATGTGTTATGTGTGAATGCAGACAAAAGTAAAATAGAAAGTAGGAATTTGAAGTGAAAGAACGAAGTCTTATTTTTTTTGACATAGATGGAACACTCTTAAACCATAAAAAACAACTGCCAGCTTCAACAAAGGAAGCCATTTTTAAACTAAAGGAAATTGGACATGAAGTAGCCATTGCTACAGGTCGCGCTCCATTTATGTTCGAAGACCTGCGTGAGGAGCTCGGAATCGGAACGTACGTTAGCTACAACGGCCAATACGTCGTGTTAAATGGAGAAGAAGTTTTCACAAATCCATTGAATGAAGAAGCCCTTTTACAGCTTACAGAAACAGCACTCGCCAATAATCATCCGATTGTTTACATGGATCATGAGGACATGAAGGCAAATGTTCCAGAACATGAATTTATTACGGAGAGCATTGCAACTTTAAAAATCAAAAGCTTTCCTACATATGATCCAAAGTATTATGAAGGACGGAAATTGTTCCAATCGCTTCTATTTGTCCAAGAAGGAGAAGAAGTGCAGTACGAAGAAGAGTTTAAGGACTTTGACTTTGTGCGCTGGCACCCGGTTTCTGTTGACGTCCTTCCAAGTGGCGGGTCAAAGGCAAAAGGGATTGAAAAGCTAGTTGAGAAATTCGGAATTCCAGAAGAGCGAGTATATGCCTTTGGTGACGGATTAAATGATCTGGAGATGCTCACCACGATTCATAATAGTGTAGCAATGGGCAATGGTGTTGACGAAGTGAAGGATGTTGCCAAATATGTAACGAAGTCTGTTGAAGAAGATGGTATTTTACACGGACTAAAAATGGTTGGATTGTTATAAGGATGGAAGAAGATCGAGATATTCTTGATCTTCTTTTTTATGGTTTTGTAAGAAAAGTAGGAATTTCAATGTCAATCTTTGCTTGTTTATTTTATAATAGAAATAGAGTTTATTTCGATTTACGAAACATTTTATCAAAAGGAGGAATAATAAAATGGCATTATTACGATCTGAGGTCCCTGTTGAACAAACGTGGAACCTAGAAGATTTATTTGAAACAGATGAAGCGTGGGAGAAGGAACTTGCGTCAGTCCAGTTGGATATCCAAACCGTTACACAATACAGGGGACGTGTTGGTGAAACAGCAAAAACCTTATTGGACTGTCTAGTAGCAAAGGATGCTCTGCAGGAAAGAGTGATGCGGGTGGTCAGCTATGCCGACCTGCATATGTCAGTTGATGGAACCAACTCTATGTATCAGGCAAACGCGGCCAGAGCGGCATCCTTACTTTCAAATGAGAGAGCTAGTCTATCCTTTATACAATCAGAATTGCTTGCACTAGACGCAGAAAAGATTCGTACATACATAAAAGAAGAACAAGGGTTGGAGGAATTCGAGAAGACGTTAGCAGATATCCTTGAAGCAAAGGAACATACTCTTTCCCCAGATGCTGAGGAGGTAGTGGCTGCTTTTGGTGAGGTCATGGAATCTCCATATATGATTTATCAAAGAAGTAAAACGTCAGATATGCAGTTTTCGCCATTTACGACGGATGATGGGGTTGAACATCCGCTCACCTTTAACTCATTCCCAAAATATGAGGACTCAGCGAATACGGAATTGCGTCGTAAGGCATCGGCAGCTTTTGCTGAGACTTTGGATAAATATAAAAACACTTATTCAGCTACATATGCTACAGAGGTGAAAAAGCAGGTAATTGAAGCTCGTTTACGCAGGTTTGAGTCTGTAACAGAGATGCTACTGGACGAACAACAGGTTACTATGGAAATGTACCATAATCAGCTGAAGACTATTCAAACTGAATTAGCGCCACATATGCGTCGCCTTGCAAAATTAAAGCAACGCGTATTAGGGCTCGAGAAAATGTATTATAGTGATTTAAAGGCACCGCTTGATCCAGACTTCGACCCAGAGGTCACATATGAAGAAGCTTCAAAGTTAGTGCTAGATGCCTTACAGGTGATGGGACCAGAGTATGTTGAAATTATGGAAGAGGGAATCCAAAATCGTTGGGTCGACCTAGCCGATAATATTGGAAAGCGATCTGGAGCATTTTGCTCAAGCCCGTACGGCGCCCATCCTTACATTTTAATGACATGGAATAATTCGATGCGTAATACATTTACCCTTGCTCATGAACTGGGACACGCTGGGCACTTTGTGCTAGCAGGGCGCAATCAACGTATTACAAACACACGTCCTTCACGCTATTTTATCGAAGCGCCTTCAACAATGAATGAGATGCTTCTAAGCAGACATATTTTGGCTCAGTCAAATGATGAGCGCATGAAACGCTGGGTGATTTTACAATCATTAGGTACCTATTACCACAATTTTGTGACACATATTCTTGAGGGTGAACTACAGCGACGTATATATGAGTTAGCTCACGAAGGCACCCCAATTACAGCTACTATTCTCTGCGAACAAAAAACGCAGTTGCTTTCCGCATTCTGGGGAGAAGAAGTCGAAATGGATGATCTGGCAGCACTAACATGGATGCGCCAGCCACATTATTATATGGGCTTATATCCATATACGTATTCCGCTGGGTTAACCGCTTCAACAGCCGCTTCTCAAATGATTCAAGAGGAAGGCAAGCCTGCGGTAGATCGTTGGCTATCCGCATTAAAAGCAGGTGGAACACTAAAACCCCTACAGTTAATGAAACTTGCTGGAGTGGACATGTCTACACCAGAGCCAATTAAAAAGGCTGTAGCTTATGTAGGTTCGTTGGTGGATGAGCTTGAAAAAAGCTTTTAAATTTATTCAGCAGAAGTCAGTTACTTCTGCTAAAGTAATATAAAGCCTCCGGCGGATGCCATGGATTTTCAAAGGAATCTATCTGAGCTTAAGATCAAAGACTAAGAACGCCACATCCTGTGGCAACGTCTTTGTAACCAACATCATGTGGGCCTAATAAAATCTGGACGCAAATACGCCAAAGCGTATTTGAATGATTATTATGTGTAAAAATGGAATCGCAACATATCCTAAGGAAAGTGAAATTTCAGGATAGTCCAATGATTCATTTGTTTGTCTATGTAGTACAATAGCAGTAAAGGATGCAGAACAAATAAAATGGGGGATTCGCATGGACGATATGGAAAAGCATTATTCGGAAGAGAAATTTTGGGAAAAGCTTAAAAAGTTTGCCTTAAGAGCTGGACACTCTGTTGTATATACGGCGCTTTTGCTTTACTATGTGCTACAAAAGCCGAATTTACCTGCAAAAGCGAGGGTGACAATTCTTGCTGCGTTGGGATATTTTATTTTTCCGGTCGACCTCATTCCAGACCTCGCTGTAGGTATTGGTTTTACAGATGATCTTGGGGCTTTAGGTGTTGCACTTTTCCAAGTAGCCATGCATATTGATGAGGATGTCAAAGCAAAGGCGAAAGCAAAGCTCGTTGACTGGTTTGGCGATGATGTCGATACCTCAGATGTAGATGAAAAACTTTAGAATATGTTAGAGACAGAACTACCCTATTTTGCCTGGGGTAGTTCTTTTAGTAAGCTGATGGAACGTGGTGTTTTTGGTTCGTAATGTAACATACCTTTTTGTTTGAGACGATCAAGGTATGCCTTGATTGTGCTTGTGGAGCTCACAGATGTACAAAGTCTTGAAAGCTCACGCATCGTCGGAGCTTTGTGGTGTTTCCTCATATATTTTACGATTTGTTCATATATTTCTTGTTCCGTATGTTCCATCCTCATTTGTAGTGATCTAATTTGCAAATTTCACAACTCCTTTGTTCCTTGGTACAGCTGCTGATAAAATACTATCTATTTTAAAGGTTCTTTTTTTATTGCGAAGCAAGCAATAGGCTTTAATTGTGGTTTCTTGGATTTCCAATACCTGAATATTACGTTGGGTAAGAACTCCATTTTGAGACATATAGATGATTTCGATAGGTGTGTGCTGAAGCAGGGCACGCTGTAAAATCCCGCGCATGTAATCATCTCCTTTTTTTTATTATATACGAACACATATTCTATTATCAACAAAAACTAGAACGTTTATTCGTATTTTTGTGATATATTTTTTGAACAAGCCCGAAATGGGACGTTTTGTGGTTTTCCGGTACAAGCTGGAGGGGAAGAGCGCGTAAGCATGCCCCGCAAGAGTGACCTCGAGGTACAAGCTTGAGGATGAGAACGCGTGAACATGTCCTGTAAGAAGGGTTTTGCGGTACAAGCTGGAGGGGGAGAGCGCAAAAGTATGTCCCGCAAGAAAGGTTTTGCGGGACATACTGGCTTGACAGCCTGGTGAGTTACGGTTTTGTGGTTATGTTTGGAGTAGTCTGTTGGGTGGATTCCGCAATTCTTTTTCCTTGGACACCGCCCGATTCCAGCAAATGAATGATTTTTTCAAGATGCTCTTCATTTTCAACAACAACGAAATTGACCAATGGAAAAAATCCTTTTACCTTAATTGTTAGCTTGTAGCTAAAGTTCATCCGGTCATTAATTCCATACAAATCATGCCAACGCACAATTCGTTCAACCTCATAATCCTTGACTCGGCTATATGAAAAGTACCGTCCCTGTAGGATAATGCCCTTTGGTAATATAAAAAGATTCCCGCGGTGGCGAATAGCACTGATGATGACAAAAAAGAGATACGCCATCGAGAAGAAGGAGGAACCTAAAAAATCAGTTGTAAGGATAACAATCAGTAAGCCCAGGAGGACTATGATTGCAACAACAGTTCCCCATTTGACAAATTTATAAGATCTAGTTGATTTTGATAGTGGTTCCATTTCCTTATACTCAGTAGGGATAAGGATCCCGCGATATTCCTCTTCTGTTTGTGGAAAAAGAGCCTCTTTCGAAAGATCTACAGCCTTTTTAATACTCATTCTATACTGTATTAAATAATACACCCCTAGTATATAAACAATGGTGAAAAAGATATTGAGAAACAAGCCATCACCCACCTAAAATTAACATTACTTTCTATCATTATTTTTTCATAAAAATGCCCGTTTGAAAAGGGAAAAAGACCACATTGTGATGCGGTCCTTCCTGTTCCTATGCTTGTTTTGCGTCTTCTACGATATGGTAAAGCAGGTGGGCAAGGTGATGGATTGATCCATATTCTTGTTCTTCGTCTTCGGATTCTTCTTCTGAGAACTCAAGGTCATTGAGATACAATGCCATAAATTCATAAAAATCCTTAAGCTCAAATTCGAAACAGTAGGATGGATCTTCACTTTCTTCTTCATATTGGAGGGCAAGGTAATGGATATTCCCCTCGGCATCTTCACCATCGAAAAAGACGAAAAAACCAATATTCGTATCTAGCTCGAATAGGTGTCTTGTGCCACCTTCCGTTACTCGATTAAAATCATCTTCTTCAAGAATATCGACTTTCATTGCTTCAACCGCATCTTCCTTATGAAACGAAACAGAAATTGACTTCATTGATTACACCTCCTTGGTTTCCTCTATAGAATGTACAGAAAAAAGCAAACAAAATCAAACAGGTTATAAAAATTATTTCAATATAGTTGTTAAACTATTCGTAATTTAGTAGACTTTAAATATATTTCTAATTTTTGTAAAAGGAAAGAAAAACCTATGAAAACTTCACTTTTAAATAAGGTATTAAAGCAACTCGCATTGTGGTGTATTACAACCATTTTGCTTTTGATTATTATCTTTATTCCACGAGATGTCATATTTGAAACTAGTAAATATGGAGATATACAAAAAATTGTATATGACTATAGCGTGGAGCAACATGTTGGCAACATAAAAGACTTTTATGCCTTTCTACAAGAAAATCACGGTTTAGGTTTTTATTCTGATGGAGATACAGTTGAGTCTCATGTGTTAAAAACGTCAGGAAGAAGTCTTTTGCTTATTATTCCGGCTCTTTTCATCGGTTTCTTTTTAGGAATCATAAAAGGGGTTATTGATTATTTACTAAAGAATAAAAAGACCGGAGTGGGGAGTGGGATGACGTGGTTTGTGTTGTCCGTCCCAGACCTCTTTTTTATGATTGGGCTCCAGCTCCTACTTATGTTCTTATATGAAACTGGGCTTTTCCCACATATTGATTTATATGGACATGAAAAGCTTGAAAACGTTATTGTGTGTATTTTGTTTTTGGCCATGTATCCTTTATTTCTTATCGCCAATATTACATATACGAGCCTTGTAGAAGAGGAAACCAAAGATTACATTAGAACCGCAAAGTCAAAAGGAATTTCTCGCTTTAAGACGATTACGTTACATATGTTGAAAAACGCCTTACAGAAAATCAACATAAATAGCAATACGATGACTTTATACGTTCTATCTAATTTATTTATCGTGGAATTCCTTACGAACTATCGTGGAGCTGCCTTTTATTTTTACAAGTCAATCGCAGCTCCAAGAAGATTTGTAGAAGGAACCAGCTTTCTTATGAATACGAATAGTGCAGTAGGGTTTGTGTTCGTATTTACCCTCATTATCCTACTTTCGAATCTATTATTTCTATGGCTAAGTCATTTGGTATCGCCGGAAGGAAAAGAAGCATGAAGAATCCTTCCCTTACAATTGGAACAATTATTTTAAGTTTTATCGTAGCGATTGCTATTTTTGGTCCTTATCTTCCGTTTGTTGATGAAGATTTAACGGAGCATTTATACCTAAAATATGAAGATGGAACAATGGTAACACCACCGTTTTCACCATCGGAGGAATTCTTGTTAGGAAGTGACCGACAAGGTGTTGATTTGTTAAGCAGACTTGTCATTGGGACGCGAGAAACACTTCTTATTATCTTTAGCGTAGTCATCATCCGGCTGTTGCTGGGGGCTTTTTTGGGGATCGGGGCCTTTTATTCACGGCTTCTTAAAGTGGTTTTACAAGTTTGGCATCAGCTGTTTTCATATATTCCCTCTATTTTTCTGCTCGTCATGATTGTAGGGATCCCTTTCTTTTTATACTCATCGAACCGACCGTTTTGGTTTATCCTAGTTTTGGCTTTAATAGAGGTTGGTAGAGTAGGAGATGTCATTTTCAAATATGTGAGCGATATTGCCGGCAAGCCCTATTATGAAGCGGGCATTGTTGCGGGGGGATCTCCGTTTCGTTTATCGAGACGTTATTTATACCCCAATATGAAACCGCAACTCATAACACTGATTGCAAATGAGTTAGGACGTACTTTGTTTCTAATTGCCCAGCTTGGGATTGTTGGGATCTTTATTAGTGTGGCATTCGAAAATGATGCATCAGGTGCCATTTATGCCGTAAACACTTCGGATTCCTGGCCATTGGTACTCTCGACGATTCTAAAAGACATGTGGGGTGTGAAAATTATTCCATTCAGTGCTATTTTCTTAATTTCCATTACAGTTCTATCGTTTTATTTAATTGGAAACGGGCTAGTAAAGAAAACAAATAAGAACTAAATGAGGAGTTCATCCGAATTTTACAAGAATAATAGTTTTGAGGTATAGATTTGAAATACCTTGGCTATCCTTCTTAAAGAGGTGAGAGACGGATGAAGATGACAATTGCACTAATTCTATCGTTTGGAATGCTAGCCGGATTTTTTTCAAATAATGAAGCAACTCAAGGAAATGATCTTGGAGATATAAAAGAACTCGCGGACAAAAATAGCGTTGAAATTTCATCATGGATGGCTTTATCTCGAAGCAAGGTTGGACAAGCAAATGATCTAAAGGATATGAAACATCAAATTGAACAATTCATGAGCAATCATAATTCATATAGCTGGAAAAGTATTCTTGAAGAAGATAGTCATTATGTATGGCAGGGTAAAAAAGTGAACCAACACGGAATAACTGAGTCGATTAAACTAAAAGCGTATCTATCAGGTGGAAATTATGAAATTGCAGTTACCAATGAAGCGATAGGAACAAAGCTAACGACTGAGCATATAAACTGGGTTAGCGAAACTTTCGAGGATAGCAAAACCTTTTATTCCATATCAGGTGTACAGTCATCTAAAAACCGATTAAGCCAGGTTATGGGAGAATTGATTGAAGATGCACAAGCAAAAGTGGTGGAACAAGTTCAGGAAGATACATTTGTATCTGTATCAGCTTACTCGAAGGTTTTTGAATCGGAGTTAATGACGGCCGAACAAGAAAAAATTAACCTGCAGGTTGGTCTAAGAGCAGACCTAGAGAATGAAGAAATCGATGTGACTATTGGAACACCGATTATTACAACAGAATATTAGTATCTTCGGGATTGGAACTCCAAGTCTATTTTTCTTTCCATAAAACTGACCGAGTTATCATTAATTGGAAGAGTGAACTTATTTTTTGATTTTTAGAAATTTTATGCTAAGTTTATAGAATGATACTTCAAAGGGAGGATGAACATAATGTCACTTGAGAGTGTAAAAGAGCATTTTAAAAAATGGAACCGTGAAAAGGATGTTATGGAGTTCGAAACAGTCAGCGCAACAGTTGATCAAGCTGCTGAAACAATCGGTGTTGTTCCTGAAAGGATTGCGAAAACCTTATCTTTTCGCGGGGGAGGCGATACAGCCATTTTAGTCGTCGCAGCGGGTGATGCAAAGATTGATAATAAAAAATTCCGTCATACCTTTGGGTTTAAGGCTAGAATGCTATCTGCCGACGAGGTGGTTGAGCAAACTGGACATGTAATTGGCGGCGTATGCCCGTTTGGACTTGCAAACGATCTGGACGTATATCTAGATGAGTCTTTGAAGCGTTTTACAACAGTGTTTCCTGCGTGTGGCAGCATCAACTCAGCAATTGAATTAACATGTGATGAACTATTCAAGTATGCGGAAGCAAAGGAATGGGTAGACGTGTGCAAAGGCTGGCAAACTGAAGATACCAAGGATAAGGTAGCGGTACATAACGAATAAGTGGCGGGACAGAGGGACAGGTCCACTAGCTTTGCGTAGATTCCATAAAATGTAAATTCACTAATTGTATGTAGACATAAAAAAAGAAAGCCCTTATTGTAGAAGTGTTAGATGTTTGTTTGTTCCCAAAAACAATACAAACTTTCTACAAAGGAGCTTTCAATGAGTAATACCATATTAAATCAAAATACAGTAATTCGTCAATGTTTGTCATTATTACCTACAGAATATTTAGCTTGTCCCCTTCTAAACTATGATATGAAAAA
>NZ_SLUB01000020.1 GCF_004799755.1 Bacillus timonensis
TATTAGCTCCGGTTTCCCGAAGTTATCCCAGTCTTACAGGCAGGTTGCCCACGTGTTACTCACCCGTCCGCCGCTAACCTTTGGGAGCAAGCTCCCTCAGGTTCGCTCGACTTGCATGTATTAGGCACGCCGCCAGCGTTCATCCTGAGCCAGGATCAAACTCTCCAATAAGAGTATTGATTGCTCAATATTTTTAAAAAATAGAATTAACGTTGACGCTTGTATTGTGTTCAGTTTTCAAAGAACTTTTTTGGATAATCGCTCAGAGGCGACTTTATTAATATAACATGCTGACAAATTGAAGTCAACATTTTTTTAAAACATTTTTTAAAAATCAATCATCGTCATCGACGACGTTTATTAATATATCATCATCTAAAACGAGTGTCAATAATCTATTTTATATTATTTAAAGAGGATCATATCGCCTTAATATAATCCTCCACTTCATTCATCCTTTTTTACTATTTACCTTCTTTGAACGAATATACCTGCTACAATCCGATGGATCGGCAATTCTTTTAAATAAACGAAATAAGATCTGATATCTTTCTTCCATTGCTCTTTTTACGATATGGTCAATCCTTGCATCGCCCACATCAAATAGGATTTCGTCCATTTCTCTTTTTAGTAGGTACTCTAATTCTTTAACTTCCTTCTGATCAACTAATAATCCAATCATAGTTTCACCTCAAGTATAATGTAATTCTAATTATTACCAGAATTAGTTATTTTATGAATCATTTTCCCTTAGAGTTTTACACATACAAATGCAGTGACAAGCATATTATTTTTACAGAAGATGTATTGGACAAGGAGGATAAAAATGAATTTTTTCTACATCCTGAGTAGCAAAAGGATTAAACAAGCCTTAATTATTCTTTTCGCTTCCTTATTTACAGCCAGTATTTTTTATATAGAAAAGGGCAATATTTCTCCTGTTTTTTCAACAGAAAATGGTCCACGGGTGATCTACACAGGAGAAAAGAGCGAAAAGACAGTTGCACTTACTTTTAATATTAGTTGGGGAGATACAAAGGCACTCCCGATTATCGACACCTTAAAAAAGGAAGGGGTCAAGAATGCAACATTCTTTCTTTCCGCTTCTTGGGCTGAGCGTCACCCACAGATCGTAGAACGAATTGTGAAGGATGGACATCAAATTGGCGTCAAGGGATATGATTATAAAAACTATACAGAATTAGAGGATGCACAGATTAAAAAGGATATTTATAAGGCTCAGGATGCATTTAAAAAAATGGGGGTCAAAACCGTTTCATTCGCTCGAACACCTGACGGAAATTTCGATTCTAGAGTTGTTAAGGTATTAGACTCTCTTGGATATACCCTTATTCATTGGAGCATAGATTCAAATGATTGGAATAATCCTGGTGTCGCAATAATAACTAGCAATGTTTTAGATAAGGTAAAAGGCGGAGATATCATTTTATTCCACGCTTCAGACTCAGCCAAACAAACAGCTGACGCTCTTCCAGGTGTCTTAAAAGGAATCAAATCAAAAGGTCTCTCATTTGTGACGGTAAGTGATATGCTAAATAACGCTGATGTAAAAAGTGAAGTAGTTGAATAAGAAGTAAAAAAGCTGATCCATTGGATCAGCTTTTTTGGTTTGTTATTTTTGGCAGGATTAAAAGTTGATAGGCGTTGCAAATTAATAGTGGATAAATCATTAAATACAACCAACTTGTATCATTCACCCGAATTGCAGGCATCCATTCAATCACAGACACAACAAACATAAAGAAAACTGCTGGAATAAACGCCTTGTTATTTGTTTGTTTACTTTTAAAATATGCAATGATTAATGCAAATACTAACATCAAAATCGGAATCCATACATATGACGAAATGGTTTCGCTCTCTGTTGCAAACACTTTAAAACGGAAATAAATTAAATCAAAGAAAACAAAAGCAATTAACACAATCTGCGCTGGTGCCCATGCCCCTTTGAATAATCCACGTCCAAAACGGTGTACAGTCAGATAAGCAAAGAAGCCCATTTGGCTAATAATACTAAAAATAAATCCAGCACCAATAAACCAAAATATGACTAGAAGGATTTCAATGACATCAGCTGCTAAGAATAATTCTTTATATTCACTCCATTTAACGGCAAATCCAAAAAAGATTGTGCTAATCGCACCTACTAGTAAGGTAGAAAGAAATAACCTTACCCAATTTCGACTTTTCACGACAAAATCCCCCACTCTGTATATTCAAATATGATTGTACCAAAACAGAGGGGATGAATGCCAGTTTCTCACCATGTAATACGTGAATATTTTCTTACAAAAAAAGCATATTAACAAGTAAGGATCCCTTATGAAAGGAGCTTTAAGAATGAAAAAAAGGATGTCGCTCCTCCTCATTTTTAGTTTGTTATTGGCTATTGTGGGGTGCGCCCCAGCAAATGTTGAACAAAATCGAATGGATTATGAAGAAACGAAGAAGATGGTTGTCGATATATTAAAAACAGATGATGGTAAAAAAGCGATAGAGGAACTCATGCGGGATGAAAAGTTGAAGCAGCACCTCGTCATGGATCAAGTTGTCGTAAAAGATGCCATCCAGGAAACCCTTACCTCTGACAATGGGGTTGAATTTTGGAAAAAGACATTCGAGGATACAAAGTTTGTAGAAGAATACGCAAAAAGTATGAAAACGGAGCACGAAAAGCTCATTAAAGACTTAATGAAGGATCCGGATTATCAAAAAATGGTGATGGATATCTTAAAAAATCCTGAAATGGAACAACAATTCACAGATGTTGTTAAAAGTCAGGAATTTAGAAAGCATCTTCAAACAGTTATCAGTGAAACACTTGAGAGTCCGTTATACAAAGCGAAGATTGAAGATATTCTTATAAAAGCTGCAGAAGATATGGAAAAACAGGAAAAAGCAAAAAAGGATGAAGGCCAAGGAAGCGGTAATAGCTAATTCATCAATAGATTAAAGACCCTCCAAATATTTTGGAGGGTCTTTTGATTAGATTGCGTCAATGACTCGTTTCGCAATTTCATTATAGATTTTTCCGGTTGGATGATCTTCGTCATAAACAGATGGGGCAAAGTCATCGTCATTCCAATCGGGTTGTCCTAATGGAATTTTACCTAATAAAGATGTTTGAAGCTCTTCTGTAAGCTTCTCTCCACCACCCTTACCAAATACATATTCCTTTTCACCAGTTACCTTGCTTTCAAAATAAGACATATTCTCAATTACACCTAGAATTTCGTGCTCTGTACGAAGTGCCATTGCACCCGCTCTGGCTGCTACAAAAGCAGCAGTTGGATGTGGTGTTGTGACAATAATTTCTTTACAATGTGGAAGCATCGTATGAACATCTAATGCTACATCGCCTGTACCTGGTGGTAAGTCAAGAACTAAGTAATCAAGGTCTCCCCATTCAACTTCATTAAAGAAATTATTCAACATTTTTCCAAGCATAGGACCACGCCAGATAACCGGTGAATTGTCTTCTACAAAGAAGCCCATTGATATCACTTTTACGCCTTTTCTTTCGACAGGAATAATTTTTTCACCTCGAACGACAGGGCGCTTTGTAATTCCCATCATGTCTGGAACACTGAATCCATAGATATCTGCATCAATGATTCCAACCTTTTTTCCCAGTCTAGCTAATGATATGGCTAAGTTTACAGAAACAGTTGATTTACCAACTCCTCCCTTACCACTTGCAACTGCGATAAAGGTCGTTTGATTTACCGGGGATAATAAAGGAGCTGATTCCCCTGCAGTTTCAGTCTTGAATTTCGCTAGTTCCTCTGGTGATAGGTCAGTAAAGCGAAGACCTACAGACTCTGCTCCCGCTTGTTTTAATGCATTTACAATTGTGGTTTGAAGCTGAAGTTGCTCACCTGTACCAGTTTTAGATAGGGCAATTTTTACACTTACATGTTTCTTTTCTTCTTTTATTTTAATCTCTTGGACTGCATTCGTCTCTTCAAATGTTCTATGTAAGAATGGATCTTGCAATTGATGTAATACTTCTCTTACTTGTTGTTCAGTTAACATTAAAACACCACCTAAATTCTGTATTCGGTTTCACTCCTTTCTCATTATACCATACCTGTCCGAATTTACAGTGTGAGGAGTGTCATAGCATATCAAAAAATACACGAAAATACCCACCTCTTATTCAGGTGGGTTTGATTCATTGGAGAAATATCGGTTGATTCCGGTATAGATGGAGGCTGCGACCTTATCTTGGTAGTCATCTTTTATTAATAGGTTTTTTTCCTCTGGATTTGAAAGGAACCCTACTTCTACTAGTGCACCAGGTTTCTTTGCACTTTTTAATAAGTATACACCATTGATCGCTTTTGCTTGTCGTGTTGTATTTCCGAGATTGTTTCGAAGCTCATCTTGAATAAATTTAGCTACCTCTTCGTTTTCCTTGAAGGTACTAAAGTAAAAGGTTTGCGCCCCTCTCCACCTTGGTGCAGGGATGGCATTTAAGTGAATACTTATAAATAAATCCGCATCTGATTCATTAATGATTTGAACGCGTTTCTTCAAATCCTCTGTTTTTCGTCGGCTAAGCCCTTTTGTACCGTCCTCCGCTAAATCTGTATCTTCTTCCCGTAGCATTTGGACAAGCGCACCTTGCTGCTGTAGGTAATCGCGAAGTTTATAGGATATTTCTAGAGCAATGTCCTTTTCTTGGATGTCACCGCTTTGTGCTCCCCCATCAGGTCCACCATGACCAGGATCTATAATGATAAATTTGCCCGATAAGGGTAAACTCCATGGGTCCCACACATCTTTATCCATATATCGATATTGTATAAATATAAATAAAACAACAGTTCCTAAAAGGATACCCGTAATTTTTAATTTCTTATTCATCATTTCCCTCCTGCATGTCCCTACATTAACTATATGGGACAAGGAGAGTATATATGATTAAAAAATCTAATGCAATTTTAGCCGGTATCTTTTTTCACCCTTTTGAAATCCTTCTGTCCACCAATACGTCACATAGTACTCACATGAATAGTAAAGAGACTCATTCACAAAACCTTGGTCGCCAATATGGCCCCAGTAGCAGATGAACTCATATAACGCATCAATCAGGTTCTTTTCAAATCTATAGCATCGCATTCTCACTTCTTCTACAGATTCACCGTAGTAACCAAATTTGCTATATTTCGCACCTAACAGGTATGCTTCGATGGCAACATCAATGCATCCTTCTTCAATCGCACTACCCAGTATGGAGCTCATTCTAAAAAAACTGCTAAAGTTATCCGTGACGCTCTTTTTAAGTTCCTCTAACGAAAGCTCACGAAGCATTTTTCGTTCATACTTGATTTGCTTCTCTTTCCGCTTTTCCTTGAAGGTTGTAATAACGTTCATACAATAAGAACCCCCTTTGTCGATAGTTTCCTACTGCATCTTCGTAAACATGCGCCGAACACAAACTACCTCCATTGCCAAATAAAAGTATGTATACATGAAGGCATGATTTTGCCATTCATCAAAATTACGAAAAAGGCTCTCAATCCGCTGATTGAGAGCCAACTTCTCTATATATCCGATGTCTTTAGGTTTTCTGACGTTTTAGGTAATGAATTTTCTTTATGTTTCCCAACTAACCTTGCTACCTGCCAGCCAATGACCATGTTTACGACACCCATAATCAAAAATAATAAGTAATCACCAATCGGTTCAGGAAGTAAGAGATCTACGATTAACCACATTCCTGCCGACGAAGCCCCAATGAAAGCACCGAGCACTGATTTTTGGATACGACTCATTTTCCACCCACCCCTTTAAGTTTGTTACAACACCTACATTCATCATATGTGGGTGAATTGCTCGAAATAACTTGAATTTTGGCGGAAGGTTGTCCAATATTCACAGCTATCTTGTAAATTCATTTCCTTTAGTTTTTTGATTCTCATCCAAAAGTTGTAGATAAAATTCAAGCTTAGTCCCGAAGAGGAATCTCCTAGTTGCCGGTATGCTTAATTCATAAAGAAGATAAGGAGAGATTACGATGATGAAGAACAAAGTTGTCATGATTACTGGGGCATCTAAAGGATTAGGAAAAGCATTGACACTCGCTTTTGCCAAAAAAGGGGCAAAATTGGCAATCTGTGCAAGGAATGAAGAAAACTTATTAAATATAAAACAGGAAGCTGAAAAATTAGGGGCAACGGTTCTTGCGGTAACCGCTGATGTTGCAAAGACGAGAGATGTGGAACGGTTTGTGGCTCTAGCTGAAGAGAAATATGGGAAAATTGATATTTTGATTAATAACGCCTCCATGTTAGGACCTAGTCCAATGCCTTTATTACTCGATTACCCCGAAGAAGAATTTATGGAGGTCTTAAGGGTAAATGCATTATCTCCGTTTTTAGTGACAAGAAGAGTTGTTGTTGGGATGCTTCAACGTAATCAAGGCTCCATTATCAATGTTACTTCAGAGGCCGGTCATATTGGTTATGCCGGCTGGGGGGCATACGGCATATCAAAGTTTGCAGTTGAAGGTCTTACCGAAACATGGGCAGACGAATTAAGTGAGACTGGTGTTCGGATCAATATGGTTGATCCCGGAGAAATGGATACAGAAATGCACCAATTGGCTGTTCCAGATTGTGAGTACCCTTTAGCCAAACCAGAAGATGTGGTCTATATTTTTTTATACCTTGCTTCTGATCAAGCTAAAGGGATTAACGGAAAACGATTTTCAGCTCAAGCGCATGAGGAGGTATAAGAATGGTAGCAAAAGCCTTAGATTTTTACCTTCCAAGTCAACTGAATGCTTCACACCCTCCTGAAAAGCGAGGGATTAGAAGAGACCATGTCCGAATGATGGTGCTTAATCGAAGTTCCGGTAACATCGAACATGACCAGTTTTTTCATTTACCACATTATCTCGAGCCAGGAGATTTAGTCATTTTAAATAACAGCCGCACCATCCCTGCTGTTTTACATGCCAAATGGTATAGAAACAAGGTTCAATTGACCACAAAGACTGAAATCAGACTGGCCAGACGGCGTGAGGATGATATATGGGAGACACTCATTGTTGAAAGTCGTGTAAAGATTGGTGATCAATTCATTTTTTCGCCTGAACTAACAGCGACAGTCATTGGTGTTAAAAAGAACTCCCCTTTAAAATTGTTGAAATTTACTAAAAAGGGATCTGACCTCTTAAATATCATATATGCACTTGGAGAGCCGGTTCGATATGAATATATTGATCACCCTTGGTCGTTAGACTATTACCAAACGGTTTTTGCTAGTCAGCCCGGTTCAGTAGAAATGCCCTCAGCAGGGAGGGCATTCAGCTGGGAACTTCTTTTCACGTTAATGAGGAAGGGAATTCAGGTCGATTTTATTCAACTCCATACAGGTCTAAGTTACTTGCTTGATGATCAGTGGCATCAGTCACCGGAAGAGAACGAAGAAGAATACCACATTTCTGAAAAGACCATGCAACGAACACTTGAAACAAAAGCAGCTGGAAAGAAAGTTATTGCGGTTGGAACGACTGTGGTGAGAGCTCTTGAGAGCGCAGAAAAACTTGGTCACCTTTCAGGGGTAACTAATTTATACATTCATCGCGAGTTTCCTATGAAAATAGCCGATGGAATCATTACCGGATTCCATGAGCCACAGGCGAGTCATCTTGATATGTTGTCAGCGTTTATTGCTGAACATCATCTTCTTCGGGCATACGACCAAGCAATTGACGCCAAATATTTATGGCATGAATTCGGAGACATGAATCTGATTATCTGATTGGGAGGCAATGCAATGAGAATTCATCATTACGGTCTAGAAGTAAGGAATCTTGAGGATTCTGTCACTTTTTATAAAGATGATTTAGGTTTTACGGAAGAGACACGTTTTGTGTTTATGGAAGAAGAAATCGTTTTTTTAACCCTTGGTGAGATTAGATTAGAGTTAATCGCTAGTCATACGCTAAATACTCATATCTGTTTTGAAGTGAGTAATCTTGATAGCATCATGCCTTCACTTACGAGTCTTCGAAAAGTCGAAGGCCCCTATCAATTCGATAATGGTTGGCAGACAGTCTTTTTTGAAGGACCTAGTAAAGAAATACTTGAGTTTTTACAGATTATAAAAAATCAAAAGTCGGAAAATTTGAAATAGGCTATAATAGAAGCAGAAAATATAGTGGAGGGAAGTCATGTCTGCCCAAGATAGTTTTGAAGAAATTAGCATTTTAAAGGAAATAGCTGAACTGTTAAATGAAGGAACAGACACAAATACCGTTCTATCATGCGTTTTGAATCAGTTACTCCAAGTAACGGGACTACAAACTGGTTGGATATTTTTAATAGATGAGCATGGTAAGCACCGTCTTGTGGCTGACGAGGCACTCCCACCTGCACTCGCAAGTAACCAAAAGCGACGGATGTGCAATGGCACCTGCTGGTGTATAAATAAATACAATAACCAACAACTGAATAAGGCCACCAATATTATTGAGTGTAAAAGAATTGAAGATGCCCTAAATGAAAAAGCTGGTGAAACATGTGGCTTAACGCATCACGCCACTGTCCCGCTCCGTGCTGGACAGGAACGATTTGGGATCTTGAATGTGGGAGCCCCTCATAAAACTCATTTTGAAAAAAATGAGCTTGCCTTACTTGAAGCCGTGGCCTATCAAATCGGAACTGCGTTGAAACGGATCAAACTGACTCAACGCGAGCAAGACACCGCACTTGTGGCTGAACGAAATCGGTTAGCTCGGGATCTTCATGACTCAGTTAATCAACTCCTTTTTTCCCTAAGCCTTACTGCTAGGGCTGGTGTAGAAATGACTAATAGCGCCGATGTTATACAGACGTTCACTTATATACAAGATATGGCTCAAGAGGCTCTTGGAGAAATGAGAGCCTTGATCTGGCAACTGCGGCCTGCCGGTCTAGAAAATGGACTTGTTAGTGCCTTACGAAGCTATGCTGAAATGCTTGGTCTATCTATTCATACAACGGTGACAGGTGCTGCAACTATTCCTGGAAAGGTAGAAGAAGCGCTTTGGCGCATCGGGCAGGAAGCGTTGGCGAATTGTAAAAAACATTCACAAACCACTGAAGTCACTTTGCATTTTCAGGCTTCTGAAGCTGAAGTGAAAATGACGATAAAGGATACAGGCTGCGGATTCCATTATGAAGAAGACCGTGAAATCCCGTCACTAGGATTAAGAAACATGAAAACACGGACTGATAGCTTGAATGGGACCTTTCTTTTAAAAAGTAAACCTGGAAGTGGGACAGAAATAGAAATACACATTCCGTTTTAGGGGGATTATGTAGTGAGTATAAAAATAGTAGTCGTTGATGACCATCACGTTGTCAGACGGGGCCTTGTCTTTTTTCTTCGAACACAAAAAGGCTTTGAAATTGTTGGAGAAGCAGCGAACGGAATTGAAGCGGTTGAATTGGTAAAGTCTTTAAAACCAGATCTCGTCTTAATGGACTTAGTGATGCCAGAAATGGACGGCATCGAAGCAACAAGAATCATCAAAAAGGAAATACCTAAAATAAGAATTATGATGCTTACCAGCTTTTCGGATCAAGACCATGTCATCCCCGCTCTAGAAGCAGGTGCTTCCGGCTATCAATTAAAAGACATTGAACCTGATGATCTTGTCACATCCATCAAAAAGATAATGAGCGGTGAAAACCAGCTCCATCCAAAAGCAACTTCACACCTGCTGGCCAATTTAAATAAAAGTCAGGTAAAAAACGCATTAGAAGAATTAACAAATCGAGAGTTAGATGTGTTAAAAGAAATTGCCAAAGGAAAAAGCAACAAGGAAATCGCTAGTTCCCTATACATCACTGAAAAAACAGTTAAAACACATGTTTCAAATCTTTTGGGCAAGCTTGATTTGACTGACCGTACACAAGCCGCTCTTTATGCCGTAAAAAATAAATTAGTAGACTAGAAGCGGATGTGGAAGGTGCTGCATCCGCCTTTACCTATAAAAAAAGACCCCACCCAATCGGTTAAGAGTCTCTCGATCATCAAATTATTATAGTTTCTTCAAGCGCGGGGTGTTCTTCAGCTCATGGATGGTCAACGCCCCGATTCCGAACAGCGTCATACGAAGTTCCATTTCTCGGATTTCCATCACTTCAAGGACATCTTCTGCACTCTGTGTTGCCTCTTTTAGGATGGACCGTCCAAATCCAACGAGGTCGGCGCCCAGTCCAATAGCCTTGGCTGCGTCTAACCCGGTCATGATTCCTCCACTAGCAATCAGCGGACATTCTCCATTTCGTTCGCGAACCAACCTAATCGATTCTGACGTTGGAATCCCCCATTCACTGAATGCCTCAGCAGCAATCCGCTTGATTCGGTCTTTAGCACGGAACTTTTCCACCTGACTCCAAGAAGTGCCTCCCGCACCAGCGACATCAATAAACGAAACTCCTGCATTCATTAATCGATTCGCTGTCTGGCCATCAATACCCCATCCAACTTCCTTGACTCCGATAGGAACCTCAAATGTACTGCAAAGTTGTTCAATTTTCTTAAGTAATCCTTTAAAATTTGTATCTCCCTTTTCCTGAATCACTTCCTGAATACTGTTCAAATGAAGAACGAGCATGTCCGCTTCGGTCAATTCGATAATCTTTCTACATTCGTCAACACCAAATCCGTAATTGAACTGCACAGCACCTAAGTTCGCAATGATCGGAACATTTGGTGCATATTTTCTCACCAAGAAAGAGGAAGAATGCCCGTCGTTGTCGAGCAGTGCACGAGTGGAACCTAACGCAAGCGCCCAACCCCGTTCCTGTGCAGCTACAGCTAAATTTCGGTTAATTGTCTCAGCAAAAGCTGTCCCACCCGTCATGGAGCTGATGAGAAACGGTGTTTTACATTCATAGCCGAGGAATCCTGTATCAATGGAGATTTCGTCAAAATCAATTTCGGGGAGCGCATTGTGGACAAACGTAAATGTCTCTAATCCAGTTGTAATCGATTCCCCGGTTACCTTTTCATTCAACGTGATTTTTATATGTTGTGACTTTCTTTGCTCAATTGAGTTGGACATCACCAACACCTGCCCTTTTATCAAAATTCGTAAAGGACGGCAGATTCCTGCATCTTGAACCCCTGTTTTTACAAGAATTAGTTTGTTTGCACTTCTTCCACCGTTTCTTCTACTTCCGTGCGCGACATTTTTTCACGCCCCTCTTTTAATGCTTTTAACGTTTTATGGGCTAAGGCAAGAGGTAGACGACAGAATAAGATAATGCTTCTCTTATTAAGAGATTTCATATATTCATCTGCCTTAGTTAGATTTTCTTCAGCATATTTAAATAGTTCCGCCCGATTCCATCCATCAGGAACAAAGCTGACTCCACGTTCATCCAAATCTTCCTTCTGATTGCGCAAAATATTTACAGCCTGAAGTCCGCGTCCATAACCAATAGCAAGATCTCGATCTGTTTTTTCTTCTCCATAGAGCTCCCATAGATCTGACAGCATAACCCCAACAAGACCTGCAACGTAATATGTATAGTCATCCAAATCTTCACGTGTACGAATATTCCAATTAGCCTTTGCCCATTTAGCCATACCAGATGCCATTTCATATGCAGCGTTCATGAGGATTGGCAAGGCATCCTTAGGACAAGCTTGTAGCCATTCTTCCAAGCGAAGCGACACTTCGGGTAGTTGTTCTTTAGTCGTTCCTAGTATTCTTAAATATTCTTCGTTATCAAATGGACGTTTACATAATTCGCCTACTTGCATTAAAATTGTATATTTTATTTCATTGTCTATTTCTTCATGATCCTCAATTTCATCAATTGCTCGAAATACTAAATAAGCAGATGCAACCGAGTATTTTAACTCCTTCTGCAAAAAGGTAATCGGAATATAAAAAGTACGACTTGTCTCTTTTAACATTCGCATTGCATCTTTAGGAAACCCACTCATTGTTCCTTACCTCCCATATCAAACCATCCATACTCAACATCGTAACTCATTGAGGCATTATAAAACAAACAAAACATCGGATGTACACCTTAGAAATCACTCGTCTGTTATGTTTCAAAAACATTCAGATAAAACAACTTCGAAAAAACCTTATTATGCTAACAGGATTTCTCTTTTAACATTCATTATACCTAACATTAGACCCATTGCGCGAATGAAAGAACTTCCAACTGAAACCATGATTTGAGCTGCACCCCAATATTGGACCCGCGTAAGGACTTTTATTCCATTGCTCACTATCTTTAGCAATCATAAAAAAACCCCCAACCAAAAGGTTGAGAGTCTTCAATAATCCTCAAATTAACGTTTTGAGAACTAAGGTGCACGACGAGCGCCTTTATAACTAATTTTTCTATTTCTCGTAAAAAGGCCTTATCTATTTATTTTCAACAGCTTTCCCAGCCTTAAAAATATTACTTTTAAATAACCCAAATGTTAATGTAACGGTAATGATAAAAGTGATTGCCATTCCAATAAAATAGAAGCTCCAATGTTCCGGATAAACAGAAAGGAAAGATAGAACTCCTCCCACTCCAACTGAGGTAGCTTTCACCCCTTGAGCCGCTAGATAGGCACTTCCAATTGCACTTCCTATCATAACCGCTATGAAAGGATATCTAAATCGGAGATTGATTCCGTAAATCGCTGGTTCAGTAACCCCAAGCCATGCGGATAAGGTTGCAGTGAGTGACACACCTTTTAATTTTTTGTTTTGTTTCAGAATGAAGAACATAGTCAGCGCAGCAGCACCTTGAGCCAGTGTAACTGTTTCCCCGATTGGCCATAAAGTAACATAGCCAAGTGTACCGGCCATTTGCAGATTTACCCCTAAGAAAATGTGGTGCATGCCCGTAATAACAAGCGGACCTGAAATAAATCCATATACGCCTCCAGCAAACGCAGGTGATACTTCAAACAGATAAAGAATACCGTTAGTAATCCAATTCGAACCGGTCATCGTAATTGGCCCGATAAAACCGAATGTTAAAAGACCAGCGAAAACAAGTGCTAGCGGTGCCACAAATATCATTTGTAAATTATCTGGAATAACACGTTTCAAATGCTTCTCTGACCAAACTAAAATCCATGTAGCAAAAATAACAGGAAGGACTTGCCCTTGATAACCTATTTTGGCAATGTCCCAGCCAAATAGACTCCAGTATTCAACTTCACCTGGATTCTCCGCATATGCATAAGCTGACATTAATGAGGGATGTACTAATAATAGCCCCAACACAATCCCTAATAGCGGACTTCCACCAAATTTCCTAGCAGCAGACCATGCGATAAGCACAGGCAGGAAAGTAAATGCTGTATTAGCAATGACATTAATGAATTCCGCAAACCCCGTCCAACCGGTATAAACATCTAACAGGGATTTTTCGTCGTAGAAAATACCAGGGTTTGCAAGCATATTATTTAATCCCAATAGAAGACCTGCGGCAACAATTGCTGGAAGAATCGGAATAAAGATGTCTGCCAAGACCCGGACACCTCTTTGAAAGATGTTTCCCTTTTTCGCTGTAATCTGCTTCATTTCATCCTTACTTACCTCTACTGCACCTGTCTGTTTTACAAACTCATTGTAAACTTTCTCTACAAGTCCAGGACCAATGATGATTTGGAACTGTCCATTCACCGAGAACGTCCCTTTCACCAGTTCATTTTCCTCTAATGCCTCTTTATTGACTTGACTTTCATCTTCTAATACTAAACGCAGTCTTGTCACGCAGTGCGTTGCATTACTGACGTTTTCAGACCCACCGATATTTTTTATAATATTGGATACTTGATCTTTAGTAGCCATGCGTTAACCTCCATTTATCTAATCGCTTACACAAATTTCTAACTTGTTTAAACAAGTTAATTATAGTACAGTATATTTTGTTGTCAATATAAATTTAAAGAGGAGTGTTCACTTTGGATATACGGGTCACGCCTATGAGTCATTACGGTTCTTATATGGCAGTCACATACCAAGAGAGCCAAAGCCCTGAGAAAAATGGACTTTATATAAATTCAGTAAAAGGAAAATCTAAGCATCATCAAAATGCTCTTAAAATCATCCCAACAATAAATGGGGCTCCTGTTGGGTACACCTATGAAGCCGATGAATTTAAGATTGCCCTGACATTTGATGGTGGTAAAATCTTTTTATGCTTTGAAGATGCTGAAAGAATTTTTGTACAAGGCCAAGGAGAAAATGTTGGTCTAACTTTGGATACTCAACCAATCTTCAACTTCGAATATAACTATCTTTTAGGAAACACCGGCGAAGAATATTGCATTGTTAACAGCTACAAGAATCTAACTAAATACATGGTCTTTGCACCACAGGGATCAGTTATTCTTCAACAAAACGTATTTATGGATACGACAGGTAGCACAAACAAAGCTGATAATCTTTCAAGTATCCAAATCACTTCAACTGGAGAGTCCAACGAATTCCTATGTGTCATTGAAGACATTCCTACGAACGGAGCCGTTCCGGAAAAAAGAGAATATAAGTTTGAAGATGCATTAAATAAGAGCACGAATCATTTTCTAAATTTCTTATCTAAGCACCCTATTGTTCCAAAAAGATTTCAACAAACTCTAAGAGAAGCTGCTTATCTAAATTGGACGTGTATAGTAAATGAACAAGGGTTGTTAAAAAGAAAAGCCATGTATATGTCAAATGCAAATTTCCCAGGTGTTTGGAGCTGGGATAATGCCTTTAATGCTTTAGCACTCGCAGGTGTTGATGATGACCTTGCATGGGATCAAATTCAATTATTATTCGACTATCAGGACGACAAAGGCCAAATCCCTGGTTCTATAAGTGATTCCACCATCCGCTGGAATTTCTCCAAGCCACCTGTACAAGGATTTTTTGTATTAAAGATGATGGAAAAAATGACATTGACTACTGAACAATTAGAAAAAATATATATTCAGATCCAGAGACATGTAGAATTTTATCTCCGATACAAAGATTTCAATGGTGACGGAATTTGCGAATACCATCACGGAAATGATTCTGGACAGGACAACAGCACGGTGTTCAAAAATGCAGACATCATCGATTCACCAGATTTAACGGCTTTCTTGATTAAATCGATGGATATGCTAGCTGTTGTAGCAGAAAAACTCGAGAGAGATCAAGATAAGAAATATTGGGAGGAACAATCCAAAAAATATACACAGAAATTTTGCGACTATTTTCTGGTTGAGGACCTCCCAGTCGCTCGATATACAAGAGACGGAAAAGTAATTAAAAGCGAAGGAATCCTGCCTTTAATATCAATTATCTTGGCAAATAAACTTCCTGAAGCGACTAAAAAGAAAATCATCAATGTTCTAAAAAGTGAAAAGTATTTAACGAAGTGGGGAATTGCATCAGAAGCCATTGACAGTCCTTATTATGAGGAGGATGCATACTGGAGAGGACCAATTTGGGCTCCTACCACTCTACTCTTTGTAGAGGCATTTGAAGAATGTGGAGAACAAGAATTAGCAAATGAAATAACGAAGAAGTTTCTTGAACTATGTAAGATTGGTGGATTTGCAGAAAACTTTCATGCTGAGACAGGAAAAGGATTAAGAGACCTTGCTCATACGTGGACGTCTAGCGTATTTATCCATCTAGCATCAAAACTAGCCAATTAACGAAAAAAGTGTGCGAGAGCTTTATCTCGTACACTTTTCTTATTTTCGTTGCGTTTGGTCGAAGAACACAAAGTTACTTGGAGTATGCCTGGAAATGGTATATTCAAACATCACACCATTCGCATTAAAAACATGACTGGTAACAACAACCACACTATTAAATCCATCTAGATTTAAATATTTGTCATCCATCTCGTTTGTTCTTTCAACCACCATTTTTCGTTTTGCAGTGACAGCTCGTTGGTCCAGCTCTCTATCTAAGAATTCATAAATTGAATCCTCTGCTATTTCCAACGTTAATCCTTTCGCAATATCTTTTCTAAAATAGTTGTAGTCCATGATAACCGGATTTCCTTCTAAATAACGGACACGCTTAAGGTGATACACTTCAACACCCATTGGAAACCTCGTATGCTCATGAAGGTTTTGATCTACTACCAATTCCTCAAAGACAATCACTTCCGTCCGATGCTTTTTATGGTTTCGGATAGCAAACTCCTTAAACGTTTCTGTCTCTCCAAACATATATTCATTTTTTCCAAAGTCCTGATAAATAACGCGGACACCTTTCCCCTGTTTGGTTTGAACATATCCATCGTCCACAAGATTTCCGATTGCTCTTCGTAAAGTGTTTCTTGAGCACCCATACTTTTTAACCAAAGTGTTCTCTGAAGGAAGGAATTGTTGATAATGGTATACATTTTGCTCAATTTTCATTTTTAAATCTTCATATATTTTTTCGTACTTAATACCTGACATAGCAGCCTCCTACACCCTACCAGCCTCTATAAAAAATAAAACATAGATAAGAAGTTACTCATCTCAAATCCACTTCTATACCTGGCTTTACTTGAAACATAACAACTACAAATATCGTAATATCTCTACATTAATCCTTGTTTCAAGTATATCATTAAACTTAATGCAATAATTTTCTCTCGTTAAATAATTTAAGTCAATTTATTTGAAAAATTTCACGGCAAATAAAACAGGCTACCTCATCAAAGATGAAATAGCCTGTAAACGTTGATATATCAAGTTTTCCAAGAAAAAAATTAACGTTTTGAGAACTGAGGTGCTCTACGTGCGCCTTTAAGACCGTATTTCTTACGTTCTTTCATACGAGCGTCACGAGTTAATAGTCCAGCTGATTTTAAAGATGGACGGAATTCAGGATCAGCTTGTAGTAACGCACGAGCGATACCGTGGCGGATAGCGCCAGCTTGACCTGTGTAACCACCACCGTTTACGTTAACAAGAACGTCATAACGTCCTACAGTTTCAGTAGCAGCAAGAGGTTGTTTTACAACTTCTCTTAAAGCTTCAAATGGAATATATTCTGCAATGTCACGACCGTTGATTACGATGCGTCCGTCGCCAGGAACTAGACGTACACGTGCAACAGAGCTCTTACGACGACCAGTGCCATAATATTGTACCTGTGCCAAATTAATACCCTCCTTAATAATTAACCGCGAAGTTCGTAAACTTCAGGTTGTTGAGCTTGATGTGGATGTTCGCTTCCAGCATAAACGTGCAATTTTTTAAACATTTGACGACCAAGTGAACCTTTTGGAAGCATTCCTTTAATCGCAAGTTCAAGCATTTTTGTTGGATAGTTTGTGCGCATTTCTAATGCAGTTCTTGATTTTAATCCGCCTGGGAATTGGCTGTGACGGTAGTAAATTTTATCGTTTAATTTATTACCAGTTAATTCGATTTTTTCAGCATTGATAATGATCACATTATCACCAGTGTCAACATGTGGTGTGAAAGTTGGTTTGTGTTTTCCACGAAGTAGTGTTGCAACTTCAGTTGATAAACGACCTAAAGTTTTACCTGCAGCATCTACAACATACCATTTACGCTCTATATTATTAGCATTAGCCATAAATGTTGTACGCATGAGTTTCCCTCCTAATTTTACTAACGTTTCATATTGTATTTAATCACGATTAAAGTTCCGGGGCTTTAACGTGGGGTTTAAATATCATACCTAAAATATAATATAACTTTCAGGGTGTAATGTCAAGGAAATGTTACACCAGGATTAGTTGTTATGGCATTTTTTTATTTTCCTATTCCTGCCATCCCTCATAATATACCTGATATAGGTATAATCCGTGACCTGGAGCAGTCTTTCCTGCTAGTGAACGGTCTTTTCCAGCCAAAATAGACGTCATCATCTTTGCCTCTTTTTGCCCACTTCCAACCTCTAGTAAAGTCCCAACAATGATTCTTACCATATTATACAAAAAACCATTTCCAATGAACGACAGAATGAGTTCATTGTCTTGCTTTTCCATTTTAATTAGGTAAATGGTTCGAACCTTATCCTGCACTTCTGTCTTTGACGCACAAAAACTCGTAAAATCATGTGTTCCCACCAGAAGTGCTGCAGCTTCTTTCATCGCGTTAAGATTAAGTGGATAGGGATAATGATGAGTATATTGACGTTTAAAAACGCAAGGCTCTTCACTCATCCACAATCGATATCGGTATTCCTTCGCCTTCACATCAAAACGTGCGTGAAACTCAGGGTCGACGATTTCCACCGAACGTACGCGAATGTCATCAGGGAGCAATGAATTCAAAGCCTTCTTCCACCCTTCGACAGGAATGGATAAAGGAGAATCAAAATGAACAACCTGTCCAAGAGCGTGAACAGTTGCATCCGTTCGACCTGATGCTACAATTTTAATATGTTCCCCTTTATGCATGTTCTGTAACGCATGTTCTAAATCCGATTGAACGGTTCGTTTATTCGGTTGTACTTGGTATCCTGAAAACTGGGTTCCATCATACGATATGATGCACTTGTACCGTCTCATCTTTTCCCTCGTTATCCACGTAATAAAAATAATACTGCTGCCGTTACGAATAGCAACACAAGCATTAAAGTATCAAGACCACGCCACTGTAATAGACGCAGCTTGGTCCGTCCTTCCCCTCCACGATAGCCTCTTGCTTCCATGGCGATTGCGAGTTCCTCTGCTCGTTTAAAGGAACTAATAAACAATGGTATCAATAAAGGAACAACTGCCTTCATGCGATCCTTAATTGGACCACTCGTAAATTCGACACCCCTTGCAGCCTGTGCCTTCATAATCTTCTCAGTTTCTTGCATCAATGTCGGAATAAATCGAAGTGAAATCGACATCATTAGCGCAAGTTCATGTGTGGGTAGACCCACTTTTTTAAAGGGTGCTAATAAACTTTCCATACCATCAGTAATCTCAATTGGCGTACTTGTTAATGTTAATATGGTGGTCATAATAATTAAAAATAATAGCCGTAATGAGATAAAAATCCCCTGTCTCACGCCACCCTCATACACTTCAAGCCAACCAAAATCAAATAAGAGGTCTCCTTCTTTTGTTAAAAAGATATGAAGAATAAATGTAAATAGGATCACCCATAAAATTGGTTTTAACCCTGACAGAATATAGCGTATCGGAACCTTTGTTAATAACACAATCGTCAATGTGTAAGTCCCTAATAGCGCGTAGGTAAGAACTGAATTAGCGATAAAAACAATACACACATAAAAGAATATTAATAATAGCTTTGCCCTAGGATCCATTCGATGAAGGGGGGAGTTACCTGGAATATAGCGACCTATTATGATATTCATTGACGGGTCCCCTCCCCTTTAATTGCTTCCCCGACATAACGGACAATTTCATCTACTGATAGACTAGCATCGCGCGGGATACTGATTCCTAATTTCTCTTCAAGTAACCCTTTGAGTCTGACTGCTTCAGGAACGTCCAATCCGAGATGCAGAACCTGTTCAGGGTTTGAGAAAATCTCAACAGGACTCCCTTGAAATTTAATCGTTCCTTTTTCCATCACAAGAATCTGATCAGCATAACGTGAAGCATCTTCCATACTATGGGTTACGAGAATGGTTGTAAGACCGCGTTCTTTATGGAGTTTATAAAACATCTCCATAATTTCAAGACGACCTCGTGGATCGAGTCCTGCAGTAGGTTCGTCCAAAACGAGTACCTGAGGGTTCATAGCCAGGATTCCAGCAATTGCAACACGTCTCATTTGACCGCCGCTTAGATCAAACGGAGATTTTGTTAGATATTCCTCAGAAAGACCTACCATCTTGATTGTCTGCTTTGCTCTTTCCTTTGCTTCTTCTTCTGGCACACCAAAATTTAAGGGCCCAAAACAAATGTCCTTTTCGACTGTTTCCTCAAACAACTGGTGTTCAGGGAATTGAAAGACGACTCCAACATTCTTTCGAAGAGGCTTAAGATTTTTTTCTTTTTGTTTTGCGGTGATTGTACGGTCACCAATCGTGATTGAGCCAGAAGTAGGTTGTAGGAGACCATTTAAATGCTGCAAAATAGTCGACTTCCCGGAACCTGTATGACCTATTACCGCCGTGTATGACCCAGATTTTATTTTCGCATTCACATCATATAACGCTAGTCTTTCAAAAGGTGAACGAATCTGATAGCGATGCTCTAGTTTTTCGATTGTAATGTCCATAACTCATTCACCAAGCCTTCTTCTGTTATATGATTCTTAGAAAGAGGAACACCGATAGCTCGTAGTTTTTTAGATACCTTTACGGAAAATGGCAAATCTAACCCAATTTCTACTAGCTTTTCATCTAAAGCAAAAATTTCCTCCGGCTTCCCTTCTGCAAATAATTGCCCCTGGTTCATGACGATGATTCGATCGGCCCTTGCGGCTTCCTCTAAATCGTGGGTAATTGACATAACCGTGATTTGGCTTTCACTTTTGATTTCCCTTATTGTTTCTAAAACCTCTGTTCGTCCGATAGGGTCCAACATCGAAGTTGCTTCATCTAAAATGATTAAATCGGGCTGAACAGCAAGAACACCCGCAATTGCTACCCTTTGCTTTTGTCCACCCGAGAGCTGATGTGGTTCATGCTCAAGAAACTCTCGCATTTTTACCAGATCAATCACTCTTTCTATTCTCGATACCATCGTTTCGCGAAGAATTCCGTTGTTTTCCATACCAAAGGCAATATCATCTTTTACAGTAGTACCAACAAATTGGTTGTCCGGGTTCTGAAACACCATGCCGATTTTTCTTCGAATATCCCAGATAGTCTCTTCGTTTAGCTGTACACCCTCTATCGTTACACTTCCCGATTGCGGTAACAATAATCCATTTAGGATTCGAGCTAATGTAGATTTCCCAGATCCATTATGACCTACAATCGCAAGCCATTCTCCTTTTCGAACAGAGAATGATAGATTTTCCAATGCGAGTTTTGTATTCTCTGCATATTTATAGCTTATCTGATCAACAACTAAAAGGTTTCCACTCATTCTCATCCCTCACTAAAATCAAATGCTCTTTGCATTTGCGCAAGTACTGAATAAAATTATTTCCATAGAAATAAAATCTTTTCTCATCTCAACTTACTACCTTCCAAATTATTCGTTTCTACCTTATCTGTCAAGGGAATAAGAAGCGTTATTCCAATATTCAGGAGAAGTTTGTTTATATTGTGTGTATTCATAAGGAGAGCAAAATGCTATTTGTAGATAATTCTATCTTTTTTGAAAAATAATGAACATAAAATAAAAAGGGCTTAGACCAGTTTAAAAAACTGTCCCGCCCTATAAAAATAAGAATTATACTAATTCAATGATAACCATTGGTGCACCGTCACCACGACGAGGTCCAAGTTTCATGATACGAGTGTATCCACCTTGGCGCTCTTCATAACGAGTTGCGATGTCACTGAATAATTTTTGAAGCGCATCTTGACCAGACTCTTCGTTTGCTACTTCGTTACGGATGTAAGATGCAGCTTGACGACGAGCGTGCAGGTCTCCACGCTTACCTAATGTAATCATTTTTTCTACAACTGATTTTAATTCCTTCGCACGAGCTTCAGTTGTTTCGATACGCTCGTTGATAATTAAGTCAGTAGTAAGGTCACGTAATAACGCCTTACGTTGCGCGCTTGTACGTCCTAATTTTTGGTATGACATGAGGTATTCCCTCCTTTGTTGAATTATTATGAAAGATAAAGCATTAGATAACTAGGCTCTTGTAACAAGTATGACAATACGTAATGAAAAAGATTGCCTCTAATTCAAAGCGATTCAATCATCTTTACGTAAGCCTAAACCAAGCTCTTCTAGTTTAGCCTTAACTTCTTCTAAAGATTTACGACCAAGGTTACGTACCTTCATCATATCTTCTTCAGTTTTATGAGCAAGCTCTTGAACCGTATTGATTCCTGCTCTCTTTAAGCAGTTATATGAACGAACTGAGAGATCCAATTCTTCAATTGTCATCTCGAGGACTTTCTCTTTCTGATCCTCTTCTTTTTCAACCATAATTTCTGCATTTTGAGCTTCATCCGTTAATCCTACAAAAATATTTAAATGTTCTGTTAGGATTTTCGCACCTAGTGCAATCGCTTCTTTCGGACCAGTACTGCCGTCTGTCCAAACATCAAAAGTCAGTTTGTCAAAGTTCGCGACCTGTCCAACACGTGTCTTTTCCACTTGGTAATTAACACGTGAAACTGGAGTATAGATTGAATCAATCGGAATTACACCGATTGGTCGATCTTCACGCTTGTTTGCATCAGCTGGAGTATATCCTCGTCCACGCTTCGCAGTAAATCTCACACGAAAATGTGCGTCCTTAGCAAGTGTTGCAATGTGTAGATCTGGATTTAAGATTTCAACATCACTGTCATGTGTGATATCAGAAGCTTTTACCGGACCTTCACCTTGAACATCTATCTCAAGAGTCTTCTCTTCATCAGAGTAGATTTTAAGAGCTAATTTCTTCACATTTAAGATAATAGATGTTACATCTTCGACGACGCCTTCAATTGTTGAAAATTCATGCAGTACCCCATCTATTTGGATAGACGTTACAGCGGCACCAGGAAGAGAAGATAATAGGATACGACGTAAGGAGTTACCCAAAGTAGTTCCATATCCACGCTCAAGTGGCTCGACGACGAATTTACCGTATTTGGCATCTTCGCTGATTTCAACCGTTTCGATTTTTGGTTTTTCAATTTCGATCATTTATAAACCCTCCTTCAAAACGTCGAAACCTCGGCTAGACCATGATCAATGACGTCTAACCGAAATTCCCAAAAGTTAAGTTCCCTATCTGTGCACAACAACAACTCAATTCATTCTGTAAAGAACTTATAAACAAAACATGGCGATTCGTAAAATTGATCTCACTCACGCCTTTGTTACACTTATAAGAATAAAAAAGTTTATCAAAACCCATTAATCCATTATAGCCTTGGATCATAAATCTTATACAGAAAAAGATGAAATACGTCTTGTCGTATTTGAATGAATGTTACACACGACGACGTTTTGGTGGGCGACATCCGTTATGTGGTACTGGAGTAACATCTTTAATAGCTGTAACTTCAAGACCAGCAGCCTGAAGAGCACGAATTGCAGCTTCACGTCCTGCGCCAGGGCCTTTTACAGTTACTTCAAGAGTTCTCATACCATGCTCCATTGAAGCTTTTGCAGCTGTTTCAGCAGCCATTTGGGCAGCAAATGGAGTAGATTTACGTGAACCTTTGAAACCAAGTGCACCAGCACTTGACCAAGAGATTGCATTTCCGTGTGCATCTGTAATTGTTACGATCGTATTGTTGAATGTTGAACGGATGTGTGCAACACCAGATTCAATATTCTTTTTTACACGACGTTTACGAGTATTCGTTTTACGTGCCATTTATCCATTACCTCCCTTACTATTTTTTCTTGTTTGCTACAGTACGACGAGGTCCCTTACGTGTACGAGCGTTATTTTTTGTATTTTGGCCTCTTACAGGTAATCCACGACGATGACGTAGACCACGGTAAGAACCGATTTCGATTAAACGTTTGATGTTAAGTGAAACTTCACGACGAAGGTCACCTTCTACTTTATAACGGTCAACGATATCACGAATCTTGTTTAATTCGTCTTCAGTTAGATCACGAACTCGTGTATCTTCAGAGACACCAGCTTCTGCTAGAATTTTTTGTGCAGTTGGACGTCCAATTCCGAAAATATATGTTAAAGATATAACCACACGTTTTTCACGTGGAATATCAACACCAGCAATACGTGCCATATAGACGTACACCTCCTTATTTATTAGCCTTGTTTTTGTTTATGTTTTGGGTTTTCACAAATTACCATTACTTTACCTTTTCTACGAATAACCTTACATTTTTCGCAGATAGGTTTAACTGATGGTCTCACTTTCATTTTTCAAACCTCCTTGATAGTTCGGAGCGCATTTATTTAAAACGGTACGTAATCCTACCGCGAGTCAAGTCATATGGTGATAATTCAACCGTAACCTTGTCTCCAGGTAAAATACGAATAAAGTGCATGCGAATTTTACCAGAAACATGAGCCAAAACAGTATGACCATTCTCTAATTCAACTTTAAACATTGCATTAGGTAATGTCTCTGCAACAGTACCTTCAACTTCAATTACATCATCTTTCGCCATTGGAATTGTTCTCCCTTCTTCAAATCAGTAACTTGCTCATTGACAAACATCGATACACACTAATCATCCTATACGTTTGCCATCGACCAGTTTTATTAATACTGCTCTGAACTTCCGGAGATACGTAATCAAAAATTAGATGAATGTTATTCTAATGAATAGGGTTTGTGCCTTACAATTTTGTTAAGATCTCATACCCTGTTTCTGTAATAGCAATCGTATGTTCAAAATGCGCACACGTTTTGCCATCGACTGTTACAACAGTCCAGTTATCTGCTAACGTATTCACGTATCGACTACCTGCATTTACCATCGGTTCAACGGCAAGTACCATTCCTGGTTTTAAAAGAGGTCCTTTATTTGGAGGACCATAATGTGGAATTTGTGGCTCCTCATGTAATTCTTTGCCTACACCGTGACCTACATATTCCCGAACAATCGAAAAGTCATGGGTCTCGACATAAACTTGGATTGCATGAGAAATATTTGAAAGACGCACACCAGGTTTTGCTTCTTCTAATCCTTGATAAAGAGCATTCTTCGTCACTTCAAGAAGTTTTTGATTTTCAAGTGAAATCGCACCTACCGGATAAGTCCAAGCTGAGTCACCATGATAACCATTGTGCTTTGCTCCGATATCGATACTAATAATATCTCCATCTTGTAAGACACGATCACCAGGTATACCATGTACCAGCTCTTCATTAACAGAAGTGCAGATACTACCGCGAAAACCATTATACCCTTTAAAAGAAGGAATTGCATCATATCCACGAATAAACTTTTCAGCAATTGTATCCAGTTCTTTCGTTGAAATCCCTGGAGTAATATATTTTTGTAATTCTTGGTGTGTCAATGCCACGATTTTACCAGCTTCGCGCATTATTTCAATCTCTCTTGGTGACTTGCAGATAATCATCTACTTTAATCCCCCAAGGAGCTCCTCTACATCACCAAAAACTTTGTTAATTTCTTGTTGTCCATCAATATTGCGAAGATAGCCTTTTTCTTGATAAAAGTCAAGAAGTGGCTTTGATTGCTCGATATTCACTTGCAAACGAGTTCCAACTGTTTCCGCATTGTCATCAGCACGTTGATAAAGCTCTCCACCACATTTATCGCATGTCCCTTCCTGGCTAGGCGGGTTGAATACTAGGTGGTAAGTAGCTCCACAGTCCTTACAAATTCGACGACCAGTTAATCTCTCAAGTAAAATAGCAGAATCGACTTCGATGTTAATAACAAAGTCAATCTTTTTCTCGAGATCAGTAAGGATTGCCTCAAGCGCTTCTGCTTGTGGAACTGTACGTGGGAATCCGTCAAGTAAAAATCCTTGGTTGCAATCGTCCTTGCTTAATCGTTCACGGACAATTCCGATCGTAACTTCATCAGGAACAAGCTCACCTTTATCCATAAAGGATTTTGCTTGAAGTCCTAGTTCTGTTCCATCTTTTATTGCAGCACGGAACATATCTCCTGTTGAGATATGAGGGATATTGTACTTTTCTACTATTTTTTCGGCTTGAGTACCTTTACCTGCACCCGGTAGCCCCATTAATACTAAGTTCAAGTGATTTGCCCCCTCTAACCTCTTTCTTAGAGGTGCTGGGAAAAAACCTTCCCAGACCTTATTTGATAAATCCTTTATAATGACGTTTTACAAGCTGACTTTCAAGCTGCTTCATTGTCTCAAGTGCAACACCAATAACGATGAGCAAGCTAGTTCCACCAATTTGTGCAGACTGCGGTAAATTCGCAAATTTTATAAAGAATACAGGAAGAACAGAAATAGCTGCTAAGAAAATAGAACCAACAAAAGTTAAACGATACAGAATTTTTGTTACATATTCTTGCGTGTTTCTTCCTGGGCGAATCCCTGGAATGTAGCCGCCTTGCTTTTTCAAATTATCTGCCATTTGCTCAGGATTAACTTGAACAAATGTGTAGAAATATGTGAACGCAATGATTAGCGCGATATATATAATCATCCCAACAGGCTGGGAATAATCAAAATATTTTTGTATCCATTCAGTTACCGCATTAGGACCAAAAAACGATGCAATCGTTGGTGGTGTGATAATGAAGGAAACTGCAAAGATTACAGGAATAACACCAGCCGCATTTACTTTTAACGGTAAATGAGTGGAGTGTCCTCCAACCGGGCTATTAGCAGCTAACCGCTTTGCATATTGAATTGGAATTTTTCGTAAAGCTTGTTGTACAAATATTACACCTACAACAACAGCTATAACAGCAATTAACAATAAAACAACAGTAATGATGCTTAGGAATAGCTGATCCCCTGCATCTTCAAATTGTTGAATATAAATTTGATTTACAGCTGTAGGAATACCGGCAACAATACCAGCGAAAATGATAATCGAAATTCCGTTTCCAACGCCCTTCGCTGTAATCTGTTCACCTAACCACATTAAAAATGCAGTACCAGCAGTTAACACAACAGCGATTAATAGGTACGTTCCAATACTTGGATTTTCGATTAACATACCATTTGACATATTGTTAAAGCCGTATGACATACCTAATGCTTGGATAAATCCGAGCACGATCGTTCCATAGCGAGTAAACTGTGCTAATTTACGACGTCCAACTTCACCTTGCTTGGACCATTCCGTAAACTTAGGAACAACGTCCATTTGCAACAACTGTATGATAATTGAAGCAGTGATGTATGGCATGATACCCATCGCAAGGATTGAGAAGTTAAACAATGCTCCACCACCAAATGTATTTAAAAGGCCAAACGCTGTATTGCTATCAGATGCTCTTAAAACGTCGGCATTGACATTTGGTACTGGAATAAAGGTGCCGATTCGAAATACTACTAACATAAGTAAGGTGAATATAATTTTGTTTCTTATATCACCAACGCGCATAAAATTGGAGATTGTTTGAAACATTAAATCACCTCAGTTTTTCCGCCAGCAGCTTCAATCGCTTGTTGAGCAGTAGAGGAGAATTTGTGAGCTCTAACTGTTAGCTTTTTATCAAGAGAACCTTTTCCAAGGATCTTAATTCCGGCATTCAGTTTACTTACAACACCAGATTCAATTAAAAGTTCAGGTGTTACTTCTGTTCCGTCTTCAAAACGATTTAATGTTTCTAAATTAACAATTGCAAAGTCTTTGCGATTGATGTTTGTGAAACCACGCTTTGGTAGACGTTGGAATAAAGGCATTTGACCACCTTCAAAACCAGGACGTACACCGCCACCTGAACGTGAGTTTTGACCTTTATGACCTCTACCAGCAGTTTTACCATTACCTGAACCAGTTCCGCGTCCAACACGATTACGTGTTTTACGAGAGCCTTCAGTTGCTTGTAATTCATGAAGTTTCATTTGGGCACCTCCTTATTTCAGAAAAAATTCAATTATTGTTCTTTAACCGTAACTAGGTGAGCAACTTTATTAATCATACCGCGAATCGCAGCATTATCATCATGAACAACAGTTTGATGTAATTTTTTCAATCCAAGAGTACGAACAGTTACACGTTGGTCTTCAGGACGTCCAATGACACTGCGAGTGAGGGTGATTTCTAATTTCTTTGACATTGTGTTTTCCCTCCTATCCTAACAGTTCTTCTACTGATTTACCACGTAACTTAGCTACTTCTTCAGCACGCTTTAATTGACTTAAACCTTCAATTGTAGCACGAATCATATTTACTGGAGTGTTTGTTCCTAAAGATTTAGAAAGGATATCACCGACACCAGCAAGTTCTAATACCGCACGAACTGGTCCACCGGCGATAACTCCAGTACCTTCAGACGCAGGTTTTAGTAATACTTCTCCTGCTCCAAATTGACCAACTACTTGGTGAGGAATTGTTGTTCCAACCATTGGTACAGAGATTAGGTTCTTTTTAGCATCTTCAATTGCTTTACGGATTGCATCTGGAACTTCTTGTGCTTTACCAGTTCCAAAACCAACGTGTCCGTTCTTATCACCAACTACTACCAATGCTGCAAAGCGGAAACGACGTCCACCTTTTACAACCTTAGCAACACGGTTAACGGTAACTACGCGTTCTTCAAGTTCTAATTTATTTGGATCAATGCGACGCATCTATAATGTCCCTCCTTTTTTATTAAAATTGTAATCCAGCTTCACGAGCAGCTTCTGCTAATGCTTTTACACGTCCGTGATATAGGTAACCTCCGCGGTCGAATACTACCTCTTTGATTCCTTTTTCGATACCACGCTTAGCAACTAGTTCGCCAACCTTTGTTGCTGCATCTACGTTACCAGAACCTTCAACAGATAGTTCTTTATCTAATGTAGAAGCACTTGCGATTGTTACTGAGTTCACATCATCGATTAATTGAGCGTAAATGTGTTTGTTTGAACGGAACACATTTAGGCGAGGACGAGTAGCAGTTCCTGAAACACGAGAACGAACACGAGCATGTCTTTTTCTACGAACTGCATTTTTATCCTGTTTCGTAATCATTTACGTCTCTCCTTTCTTTTACCTAAAAAGGCTTACTTCGCAGTTTTACCTTCTTTACGACGAACAAATTCACCTTCGTAGCGAATACCTTTTCCTTTATAAGGCTCAGGCGGACGTACACCACGAATATTAGCAGCTAACGCTCCAACACGTTCTTTATCGATACCTTTAACAACAATCTTAGTGTTAGATGGAACATCGATTTCAACGCCAGTCTCAGGAACGATTTCTACTGGATGAGAGTAACCAACGTTTAATACAAGCTTATTTCCAGCTTTTTGAGCACGGTATCCGACCCCGATAAGCTCTAAGCCTCTTTCGAAACCTTTAGAAACACCTTCAACCATGTTTCCAAGTAGACTACGTGTTGTACCGTGAAGAGCACGGTGTTCTTTATTATCAGTTGGACGAACAACGTTGATCACGTTGTCTTCAACATTGATTTGCATATCAGGATGGAAAGCACGAGTTAATTCGCCTTTTGGTCCTTTAACAGTAACAGTATTACCATTGAAACTTACAGTAACACCAGATGGTAATTCGATTGGTTTTTTACCAATACGTGACATGTACTACACCTCCATTCTTATCAAGCTATTACCAAACGTAAGCTAATACTTCTCCGCCGGCTTGCTTTTGACGAGCTTCTTTATCAGTTAATACACCTTGTGAAGTTGAAACGATCGCGATACCTAGACCGTTTAACACACGTGGTACTTCGTTAGATTTTGCATAAACACGTAGACCAGGCTTACTAATACGCTTAAGACCAGTAATTACGCGCTCATTGTTTGCACCGTATTTTAAGAAAATACGAATGATACCTTGTTTGTCATCCTCAATATATTCAACGTCACGAACGAAACCTTCACGCTTTAAAATTTCAGCGATTTCCCTTTTAATGTTTGATGCAGGGATTTCAAGCTTCTCATGACGAACCATGTTCGCATTACGGATGCGAGTAAGCATATCTGCAATTGGATCTGTCATCACCATAGTATTTTTACCTCCTTCCCAATTCGGGGTTTACCAACTTGCTTTTTTTACACCAGGAATTTGACCCTTATAAGCTAGTTCACGGAAACAAATACGGCATAATTTAAATTTACGTAATACAGAGTGTGGACGGCCGCAACGTTCGCAACGTGTGTACTCTTGTACTTTAAATTTCTGTGTGCGTTTTTGTTTCGCAATCATTGATTTTTTAGCCACGTTTTCGCCTCCTTTACTTTTGGAACGGCATACCGAATGCTGTTAATAACTCACGAGCTTCTTCGTCAGTATTTGCAGTAGTTACGATAACGATATCCATACCACGAACTTTACTTACTTTATCGTAATCAATTTCAGGGAAAATTAATTGTTCTTTTACACCTAAAGTGTAGTTTCCACGACCATCAAATGATTTCTTTGATACTCCACGGAAGTCACGTACACGTGGTAGTGAGATAGAAACAAGCTTATCTAAGAAATCGTACATACGCTCTCCGCGTAGTGTAACTTTCGCACCGATAGGCATTCCTTCACGAAGACGGAATCCAGCAATTGATTTCTTAGCTTTAGTAACAACTGGCTTTTGACCACTAAGAGCAGCTAATTCTTCCACAGCGTTGTCTAATACTTTAGAGTTTTGAACTGCGTCACCAACACCCATGTTGATCACGATTTTTTCTACTTTTGGAACCTGCATAACAGACTTATAGTTAAACTTGCTCATTAGAGCAGGTGTAATTTCTTTTTGAAATTTTTCTTTTAGGCGGTTCATGTAAGTACCTCCTTTCTTTATTTACTATTTATCTAAAACTTCACCGGATTTTTTTGCTACACGTACCTTTTTGCCATTAACTTCTGTATAACCAACACGTGTTGGAGTACCAGATTTAGGATCTAATGGCATTACATTTGATACATGAATAGGTGCCTCTTGGCTAATGATACCACCTTGTGGATTCGCTTGAGACGGTTTTGAGTGTTTCTTTACAATATTAACGCCTTCTACAATGACACGATCCTTCTTTGGAAAGCTTTCAAGGATTACACCTTGTTTACCTTTATCTTTCCCTGAAATGACCTGTACCTTGTCACCCTTTTTTACATGCATCTAGTTCGCACCTCCTTAAAGGCCAATCGATTTCGAATTATAATACTTCTGGAGCTAGTGAAACAATTTTCATAAAGTTACTATCACGTAATTCACGTGCTACTGGACCGAAGATACGAGTTCCACGTGGACTCTTGTCGTCACGGATAATAACACAAGCATTTTCATCAAAACGGATGTAAGTTCCGTCATTACGACGTACACCACGTTTCGTACGTACGACTACAGCTTTAACAACATCGCCTTTTTTAACAACGCCACCTGGTGTTGCTTGTTTTACTGTACATACGATAACATCACCAATGCTTGCTGTTTTACGACCAGAACCACCTAATACTTTAATAGTTAGTACCTCACGTGCTCCTGAGTTGTCAGCAACTTTCAAACGAGTTTCTTGTTGAATCATTCATGAAACCTCCCTTCGGACTATTGATTGATCCGAACAAAATATATTAGATAATAACTGCTTTTTCTACTACTTCAACAAGACGGAAGCGTTTAGTAGCAGATAATGGGCGAGTCTCCATAATTTTTACGATGTCGCCGATTTTAGCAACATTGTTTTCATCATGTGCTTTAAATTTCTTTGAATACTTTACGCGTTTACCGTAAAGAGAATGTTTTTTATAAGTTTCTACAAGAACAGTAACTGTTTTATCCATTTTGTCAGATACAACACGTCCTTGGTAGACCTTACGTTGGTTACGTTCACTCACTATCGTAGACCTCCTTCCTGGTTATCGATTATTTACGACCGATTTCTCTTTCGCGGACTACTGTTTTCATACGAGCGATCGATTTACGAACTTCACGAATACGTGCAGTATTCTCAAGTTGACCAGTAGCTAGTTGAAAGCGAAGGTTAAATAACTCTTCTTTTAATGATTTTACTTTTTGTTCAATTTCGGCAGTGGTAAGGTCACGGATTTCATTAGCTTTCATTTGATTCACCACCAATTTCTTCACGTTTAACAAATTTTGTTTTAACTGGTAGCTTATGAGCTGCTAGGCGTAGTGCTTCACGAGCAATCTCCTCAGAAACACCAGCAATTTCAAATAATACTTTTCCGGGTTTAACTACTGCTACCCATCCTTCAGGAGCACCTTTACCGGAACCCATACGTACCTCTAAAGGTTTTGCTGTATATGGCTTAGATGGGAAAATTTTAATCCAAACTTTACCGCCACGTTTCATATAACGTGTCATTGCGATACGAGCAGCTTCGATTTGACGGTTTGTAATCCAAGAAGCTTCTTGGGCCTGTAAACCGAATTCACCGAAATGTACTTCAGTACCACCTTTTGCTTGACCACGCATTTTTCCACGGTGTTCTCTGCGGTATTTCACACGTTTTGGTAATAACATATTATTTTCCTCCTTCCTCAGTTTTCTTCTTCGTAGGAAGGACCTCTCCACGATAGATCCAAACTTTTACACCAATTTTTCCGTAAGTTGTATCAGCTTCAGCAGTACCGTAATCAATGTCTGCACGAAGAGTGTGAAGTGGAACTGTTCCTTCACTATAGTGTTCTGCACGAGCAATATCCGCTCCGCCTAAACGACCAGAAGTTTGTGTTTTAATACCTTGTGCTCCAGCACGCATTGTGCGTTGGATAGCTTGTTTTTGTGCACGACGGAAAGAAACACGGTTTTCTAATTGACGAGCGATGTTTTCAGCTACTAGAGTTGCATCAAGATCAGCTCTTTTAATTTCAAGGATGTTGATGTGTACTCTCTTACCTGTTAATTGGTTTAATGCTTTGCGAAGCGCTTCAACTTCTGTACCACCTTTACCAATAACCATACCAGGTTTAGCAGTATGAACAGTAACGTTGATACGATTTGCAGCACGTTCAATTTCAACTTTAGAAACAGAAGCATCACTTAAACGTTTTGCGATATATTCGCGAACTTTAAGGTCTTCGTGTAATAAATCTGCATAATCTTTGCCTGCGTACCATTTTGACTCCCAGTCACGAATGATGCCGACACGCATTCCAATTGGATTAACTTTTTGACCCACTACTTATCCCTCCTTCTTTTCTGATACCACGATTGTAATGTGGCTAGTACGTTTGTTAATCTGACTTGCACGTCCCATAGCTCTTGGACGGAATCTTTTTAATGTTGGACCTTCATTTACATATGCTTCAGTAATAACTAGGTTATTAGCGTCCATTTCGTAGTTATGCTCTGCATTCGCAATCGCAGAATTTAATACCTTTTCTACAATAGGAGAAGCAGCTTTAGGTGTATGACGTAGGATTGCGATTGCTTCACCTACTTGCTTGCCTCGAATTAAATCTGCTACTAAACGAACTTTACGAGGAGCAATACGAACTGTTCTCGCAACAGCTTTAGCTTGCATAGATAATCCTCCTCTCATTAGCGTCTTGTTTTCTTATCGTCACTTGCGTGGCCTTTGTAAGTACGAGTTGGTGCAAATTCACCAAGTTTGTGACCTACCATATCTTCAGTAACGTAAACTGGTACATGCTTACGACCATCATATACCGCAATTGTATTACCGATGAATTGAGGGAAAATCGTTGAACGACGTGACCAAGTTTTAATAACTTGTTTCTTCTCAGATCCGTTTTGATTTTCAACCTTTTTCATTAAGTGATCATCTACAAAAGGTCCTTTTTTCAAACTGCGTCCCATAAGTGAACCTCCCTTCGTGATTGGCCTACGGTTCCAATGAACCGTAGCACAACCCCGTTATTTTTTACGACGACGTACGATAAATTTATCTGATTTGTTTTTCTTCTTACGAGTTTTCGCACCAAGAGTAGGTTTACCCCATGGAGTCATAGGAGACTTACGTCCGATAGGTGCTTTACCTTCACCACCACCGTGTGGGTGATCGTTAGGGTTCATAACAGATCCACGAACTGTCGGGCGTTTACCTAACCAACGTGAACGACCTGCTTTACCAATGTTAACTAGTTCATGTTGTTCGTTACCTACTTGACCTACAGTAGCGCGGCATGTAGCAAGAATCATGCGTACCTCACCAGAATTCAAACGAACAAGAACGTATTTACCTTCTTTACCAAGCACTTGTGCAGAAGTACCAGCTGAACGAACTAATTGTCCACCTTTACCAGGTTTTAATTCGATGTTGTGTACTACTGTACCTACTGGGATGTTTGCTAATGGAAGTGCATTACCTGTTTTAATGTCAGCTTCAGGTCCTGAAACTACCTCCATACCCACTTTTAGGTTTTTTGGAGCAATAATGTAACGTTTTTCTCCATCTGCATAGTTGATTAATGCAATGTTTGCTGAACGGTTTGGATCGTATTCGATCGTAGCAACGCGTCCTGGTATACCATCTTTTTCACGTTTGAAGTCGATTATACGGTATTGACGCTTATGTCCGCCAGCTTGATGACGTACTGTTATTTTACCTTGGTTATTACGACCAGCTTTTTTGTTTAAAGGTGCAAGTAATGATTTCTCTGGTCTGTCCGTAGTGATTTCTGCGAAATCTAATGTAGTCATTCCACGACGACCGTTAGAGGTTGGTTTGTAATGTTTAATCGCCATCTCTATTTCCCTCCTTCTCTATAAAATTATACTTCAAAGAATTCGATTTCTTTGCTGTCTTCTGTTAATTTAACGATAGCTTTTCTGCGACGATTTGTATATCCACTGTAACGTCCTACACGCTTGAACTTACCTTTGTAGTTCATGATGTTAACTTTTTCAACTTTAACGCCGAAAATTTGCTCAATCGCATCCTTAACTTCGGTTTTGTTTGATTTAACATCAACATCAAATGTGTATTTTTTTTCAGCCATTAGGTCTGATGAACGTTCAGTAATAACAGGGCTCTTAATAATATCACGAGGATCTTTCATTATGCGAGCACCTCCTCTACTTTTTCCACCGCAGCTTTAGTAATCACAAGCTTATCATGGTTAAGAACATCAAGAACACTTACTCCATTTGCAGCAACAACTGTTACTCCAGGAATATTACGAGCTGAAAGTTCTACTGCTTCATTAACATCTGCAGTTACGATTAACGCTTTGCGTTCTACGTTTAATCCTTTCAGTACCGCAACCATGTCTTTAGTTTTAGGAGCTTCTAATACTAGATTGTCTAATACTAGAATGTTTTCCTCTAATACCTTAGTAGATAATGCTGATTTGATTGCTAAACGGCGTACTTTTTTAGGTAATTTGTAACTGTAGCTTCTTGGAGTTGGACCAAATACTGTTCCACCACCACGCCATTGAGGTGAGCGAATTGAACCTTGACGAGCACGACCAGTACCCTTTTGACGCCATGGTTTACGTCCTCCGCCTGCTACTTCAGAACGAATCTTTGTTTTGTGAGTCCCTTGACGCAGGGAAGCTCTTTGCATGATTACTGCATCGAATAAAACTTGTTGATTTGGTTCAACACCGAATACAGAATCGTTTAATTCGATTTCTCCAACAGCTGAACCAGTTTGGTTATACAATGATACTTTAGGCATTCAAATATCCTCCTTTCCTAGTAATTATTTTGCTTTAACAGCTCTCTTAACTGTAACAACAGATTTTCTCGCACCAGGTACATTACCTTTTACTAGAAGAAGATTACGTTCTGTATCTACTTTCACGATCTCTAAGTTTTGTACTGTGATACGGTCTCCACCCATACGACCAGGTAGAAGTTTGTTTTTGAATACACGGTTTGGAGCTACAGGTCCCATTGAACCAGGACGACGGTGATAGCGAGAACCGTGAGACATTGGTCCGCGAGATTGTCCGTGGCGCTTAATCGCACCTTGGAATCCTTTACCTTTTGAAATTCCTGTTACATCTACGATATCTCCTTCAGCGAAGATATCAACTTTGACTTCCTGACCAACTTCAAACTCATCTAAGTTAACTCCGCGTAATTCGCGAACGAAGCGCTTAGGTGCAGTGTTTGCTTTTGTTGCATGACCCTTTTCAGGTTTGTTTGAGAGTTTTTCTCTTTTGTCATCGAAACCGATTTGAACAGCTTCATATCCGTCAGTTTCAACTGATTTCTTTTGAAGAACTACGTTCGGAGCAGCTTCGATTACAGTTACAGGAACAAGTTCACCGTTACCTACGAATACTTGAGTCATACCAATTTTTCTTCCTAAGATTCCTTTGGTCATTAGTCACACCTCCTATAATATTTACGATTTATTTCATTTTAAAATTAAAGTTTGATTTCAATGTCAACACCAGATGGTAAATCTAAACGCATTAATGAATCAACAGTTTGTGGTGTTGGGTTAATGATGTCGATTAAGCGCTTGTGTGTACGCATTTCAAATTGTTCACGAGAATCTTTGTACTTGTGAACAGCACGAAGAATCGTATAAACAGACTTCTCAGTTGGAAGTGGGATTGGACCAGAAACTGCCGCCCCAGAACGTTTTGCTGTCTCTACGATTTTTTCTGCAGATTGATCAAGAATTCTATGATCATAAGCTTTTAAACGAATACGAATTTTTTGTTTTGCCATTATTTTCCCTCCTTTTTCGCCTACTTTTAAAATAGACCTTCTCCGTGGAAATTTCCTTACACTCGCCATGGCAAAGCGGCCGGGTGTATCAGCAACCTTCCACATCATCGCAGTCAAAGACCAACATTGTCTATTATATAAAAAACTAATACGAAATGCAACATAAATCTTTATTTTATGCATGTCTTTCGCACTTTTTCAATTATACACACCATGGAAGGACTTTTCAACTATAGCTCCATATTATTTAAGCGTAAGATTTTGGAAACAAGTTTATCTGAAACTTTCCGATGTTTCCCTTCTATATATATAGAAGAATTAGTACAAAAAAACAGGCGGATCATCCGCCTGTTTTTGAAGACCTATTGTTATTACTCAGTGATTGTAGCAACAACGCCAGCGCCTACAGTACGTCCACCTTCACGAATTGAGAACTTAGTTCCATCTTCGATTGCAACTGGAGCGATTAGTTCAACAGTCATTTCGATGTTGTCACCAGGCATAACCATTTCAACACCTTCAGGAAGTTGAATGATTCCAGTTACGTCAGTTGTACGGAAGTAGAACTGTGGGCGGTAGTTTGAGAAGAATGGAGTGTGACGTCCACCTTCTTCTTTTGATAAAACGTAAACTTCAGCTTTGAACTTTGTGTGTGGCTTGATTGTACCTGGCTTTGCAAGTACTTGTCCACGTTGAATTTCTTCACGAGAAACTCCACGAAGTAGTGCACCAATGTTGTCACCAGCTTCAGCATAGTCAAGAAGCTTACGGAACATTTCAACACCTGTTACAGTAGTTGATTTTGGCTCTTCAATTAAACCGATGATTTCAACTACATCACCAACTTTAACTTGTCCACGCTCAACACGTCCTGTAGCAACAGTACCACGACCAGTGATTGAGAATACATCCTCAACTGGCATCATGAATGGCTTTTCAGTGTCACGCTCTGGAGTTGGAACGTATTCGTCAACAGCAGCCATTAATTCAATGATTTTTTCTTCCCACTCAGCTTCTCCTTCAAGAGCTTTAAGAGCAGAACCTTTGATTACTGGTACATCGTCACCAGGGAAGTCGTATTCAGAAAGAAGGTCACGTACTTCCATTTCTACTAATTCTAATAATTCTTCGTCGTCTACCATGTCACATTTGTTCATGAATACAACAAGGTAAGGAACACCTACTTGACGAGAAAGAAGGATGTGCTCACGAGTTTGTGGCATTGGGCCGTCAGCAGCAGATACTACTAAGATCCCGCCGTCCATTTGAGCAGCACCAGTGATCATGTTCTTAACGTAGTCAGCGTGTCCTGGGCAGTCAACGTGTGCATAGTGACGGTTGTCAGTTTCGTACTCAACGTGTGAAGTTGAGATAGTAATTCCACGTTCACGCTCTTCTGGCGCACCATCAATTTGGTCATAACCCATTGCTGCACCTTTTCCGCTTCTTTTAGCAAGAACAGTAGTGATAGCAGCTGTTAAAGTAGTTTTACCATGGTCAACGTGTCCAATTGTACCAATATTAGCATGTGGTTTCGAACGGTCAAATTTCTCTTTTCCCATTTGAAAAGCCTCCTTAAGTATTTGTTATTTTAATAGTAAGTATGATATCCCGAAAGCGGAGTTGCCTCCACTTTCAAGGCCTACATAAGTAGTTATACTTGATGTACAGGTGAAAATCAATTATTCACCTTTATTTTTTTTGATAATTTCTTCAGAAATTGATTTTGGTACTTCTTCGTAGTGATCAAAGTGCATTGTAAATACTCCACGTCCTTGTGTGTTAGAACGTAAAGAAGTAGCATAACCAAACATTTCAGATAGTGGAACCATAGCACGTACTACCTGTGCGTTACCACGAGCTTCCATACCCTCAACGCGTCCACGACGAGAAGTAATACCACCCATAATGTCGCCTAAGTATTCTTCAGGCATAACAACTTCAACCCTCATTACAGGCTCAAGGATAACTGGTTGACATTTTGAAGCAGCGTTTTTAAGTGCCATCGAAGCAGCAATCTTAAACGCCATTTCACTAGAGTCAACATCATGGTAAGAACCATCGAAAAGTCTAGCTTTAATGTCTACTAATGGATAACCTGCTAGAACCCCTCTTTCAAGAGCGTCTTCTAGACCAGCCTGGACAGCAGGGATGTATTCACGAGGCACTACGCCACCAACAATCCCATTTTCAAATTCGAAGCCTTTTCCTTCTTCGTTTGGTGAGAATTCGATCCAAACGTGTCCGTATTGTCCGCGTCCACCTGATTGACGAGCGAATTTACCTTCAACCTGTGCAGATTGACGGAAAGTTTCACGGTACGCAACTTGTGGAGCACCAACATTTGCTTCTACTTTGAATTCACGCTTCATACGATCCACTAGGACGTCTAAGTGTAACTCACCCATACCAGCAATGATCGTTTGACCTGTTTCTTGATCAGTATGCGCTCTGAATGTTGGATCTTCCTCTTGAAGCTTTTGTAAAGCTGTAGACATTTTGTCTTGGTCAGCTTTCGATTTAGGCTCAACAGAAAGTTGAATAACTGGCTCTGGGAATGTCATGGATTCAAGAATTACATTATCCTTTTCATCACATAACGTATCACCAGTTGTAGTATCTTTCAATCCTACAGCTGCAGCGATGTCACCAGCAAATACAGATGAAATTTCCTGGCGGTGGTTCGCGTGCATTTGAAGGATACGTCCAATACGCTCACGCTTTCCTTTAGTTGAGTTTTTCACGTATGATCCAGAGTTTAATGTACCAGAATACACACGGAAGAATGTTAACTTACCAACAAAAGGATCGGTCATTACTTTGAACGCAAGTGCTGAGAATGGCTCACTGTCGTCTGAATGACGTTCAATTTCTTCACCTGTATCAGCATCATGACCTTGAATAGATGCTACATCAGTTGGTGCTGGAAGGTAGTCGATAACAGCATCAAGTACTTTTTGAACACCTTTATTCTTAAATGCAGTTCCACACAATACTGGGTAGAATTCTACCTTTAGTGTCGCTACACGAATAGCTGAACGTAATTCCTCGTTAGAGATTTCTTCTCCACCAAGGTATCTTTCCATCAAGTCTTCATCTAATTCCGCTACTGCTTCTACAAGCTTTTCGCGGTATTCGTTTGCTTGGTCTTGATATTCTTCTGGAATCTCTCCTACTTCGATATCAGTACCTAAGTCATTACCATAGAAAGTTGCATTCATTTCAACAAGGTCAATGATACCTGTGAATTGATCTTCTGCACCAATCGGTAGTTGGATAGGGTGTGCATTCGCTTGTAGACGCTCACGAAGTGTGCCAACAGAATATAAGAAGTCAGCACCGATCTTGTCCATTTTGTTTACGAATACAATACGTGGAACTCCATAAGTTGTAGCCTGTCTCCAAACTGTTTCAGTTTGTGGCTCAACTCCTGACTGAGCATCAAGAACGGTTACTGCACCATCAAGTACACGAAGTGAACGTTCAACCTCAACTGTGAAGTCTACGTGCCCTGGTGTGTCAATGATGTTAACGCGGTGTTCCTTCCATGATGCTGTTGTAGCAGCAGATGTAATGGTGATTCCACGTTCTTGTTCTTGCTCCATCCAGTCCATTTGAGACGCACCTTCATGAGTTTCACCAAGTTTGTGAATTTTACCTGTGTAATAAAGGATACGCTCAGTGGTTGTTGTCTTACCAGCATCGATGTGAGCCATGATACCGATATTACGAGTCTTTTCTAAGGAGAACTCTCTTGCCATTTGGGTCTTTCTCCTTCCTATGTGTAAGTATAATTTTTATTGTAGTAATGGCTCTGTTAATCTACTTAACAGAGCTCTTATTTTACCAACGGTAGTGAGCAAATGCTTTGTTCGCTTCCGCCATTTTGTGTGTATCTTCACGTTTCTTAACTGATGCACCAGAGTTATTAGCTGCATCAAGGATTTCGTTAGCTAAACGCTCTTCCATCGTTTTTTCACCACGAAGACGAGCATAGTTTACTAACCAACGTAAACCTAAAGTAGTACGACGGTCTGGGCGAACTTCAACAGGAACTTGATAGTTTGCACCACCTACACGACGTGCTCTTACTTCTAGTACAGGCATGATGTTTTTTAGTGCTTGTTCAAACACTTCCATTGCATCCTTACCTGAACGTTGTTGAACTAAATCAAACGCGTTATATAGAATCGCTTGTGATTTACCTCTTTTTCCATCAACCATCATTTTGTTGATTAAACGAGTTACAAGCTTTGAATTATAAATCGGATCTGGTAATACATCTCTTTTAGCAACAGGTCCTTTACGAGGCATTGATATTTCCTCCTTTCAGTCTTAAATATGTTAGTCTATTATTTCTTTGCTGCTTTTGGTTTCTTGGTACCGTATTTAGAACGGCTTTGCGCACGGTTATTAACACCAGCAGTATCAAGCGCACCACGAACGATGTGATAACGTACCCCTGGTAAGTCCTTAACACGTCCACCACGAATTAGTACAACACTGTGCTCTTGTAAGTTGTGACCAATCCCTGGGATATAAGCAGTAACCTCAATTCCGTTAGTTAAACGTACACGCGCATACTTACGTAATGCAGAGTTCGGTTTCTTCGGAGTCATTGTACCAACACGAGTACAAACACCACGCTTTTGAGGTGAAGTAGTGTTAGTTTGTGACTTTTTGAAGCTGTTATAACCTTTATTTAATGCTGGAGAGTCGGACTTTTGAACTTTAGTTTCACGACCCTTACGAATTAATTGGTTAATTGTAGGCATTATTTTTTCCTCCCTTCTTGATTCGTCAAGACCACATATCCAGGTGGTTCATTTTTTTACAAAAAACAAAGTCTTTGTAGATGTATCTCCACAAAAACAGTTTTTAATTAATAATCGCCACAGTAGAAGCTCCTACTTCGATTCCACAAGCTTTCCCAAGCTTCTTCATCGAATCTACCTTTGTTATTGGAATTTGTTGTTCCTCAGCTAATTGTAATACTTTATTGATTACACGCCGATCTGCATCTTCTGCCACAACAATTTCCGATACCATATCGGTTTGTAATGCTTTTACTGTTTGCTTTGTACCAATGATAATCTTCTTTGCCTGTGATACTTTTTCATAAGACATATAATATATCCTCCAAAGTAACAGGTTTAAGGAGCACCTTAGATATATTAACACCCTAAGAGAAGGATGTCAACTGCAAGTAAACAAAAATTATTTTGCTCACAGTGGACATCCAATATCTTAGATATGCTCTTCTAACCTTTATTCAACACCAACTGGGTCTTCTTGCTCTACAACTACAGGTTCTGCTCGTCGGTAACGAGTCATACCTGTACCTGCAGGAACAAGTTTACCAATAATTACATTCTCTTTTAATCCTAGTAACTCATCGCGTTTACCTTTAATTGCAGCATCAGTTAAAACACGTGTTGTCTCTTGGAATGAAGCAGCGGATAGGAACGAATCAGTTTCTAGTGATGCTTTTGTAATACCAAGAAGCACTGGTCTACCTGTAGCAGGTGCTTTACCTTCCAGTAGAACCTTCGTGTTTGCATCAGTGAACTGATGTATATCAAGTAGTGAACCTGGTAATACATCTGTGTCACCCGCATCAATGACTCTAACCTTACGAAGCATTTGTCTTACCATTACTTCGACGTGTTTATCACCGATTTCAACACCCTGCATACGATAAACTTTTTGAACTTCTTTTAAGAGGTATTCTTGGACAGCAGACGTACTTGTTACCTTTAGTAATTCTTTCGGATCAACTGAACCTTCCGTTAGTACCTGACCACTTTCAACTTGCTCTCCTTCAGCGACTTTCAAACGAGCACTATAAGGCGCAGTGTAAGAACGTGATTCTACTTCTCCTTGAATTACAATCTCTTGCTGTCTATCTTTTACTTCATTAATGGACGTTACAACACCGGCAATTTCTGTAATCACAGCTTGACCTTTTGGATTTCTCGCCTCAAATAGTTCTTGAATACGAGGTAAACCTTGAGTAATATCGTCTCCAGCAACCCCACCAGTGTGGAACGTACGCATTGTAAGCTGTGTACCTGGTTCACCGATTGATTGAGCAGCGATAATACCAACTGCTTCACCAACCTCAACTTCTGATCCTGTTGCTAGATTTCGTCCATAACATTTTTTACATACGCCATGGCGTGTATTACATGTAAATGCAGAACGAATGGTAACTTCCTCAACACCAGCATCAACAATTGCTTTAGCGATATCTTCTGTAATTAATTCGTTTTCTGCTACTAATACTTCATTCGTTTCAGGATGAACCACTTTCTTTCTTGCGTAACGGCCGTTTAAACGTTCATCAAGAGGTTCGATGATTTCTGTTCCCTCTTTTAACGCGCCCACAAGCAAGCCACGATCTGTACCACAGTCATCCTCACGTACAATTACGTCCTGAGCAACGTCAACTAAACGTCTTGTTAAGTAACCAGAGTCAGCTGTCTTCAAGGCTGTATCCGCAAGTCCTTTACGCGCACCGTGAGTAGAAATGAAGTATTCTAACACTGTTAAACCTTCACGGAAGCTAGATTTAATCGGAAGTTCAATGATACGTCCAGCCGGGTTGGCCATTAGTCCACGCATACCAGCTAACTGTGTAAAGTTGGATGCATTACCACGGGCACCAGAGTCACTCATCATGAAGATTGGGTTGCGCTTATCAAGTGAAGCCATTAGCTTACCTTGAATTGTATCTTTTGCAGCACTCCAAATCGAAATAACACGATCATAACGCTCATCTTCCGTGATTAAACCGCGTCTAAATTGTTTTAGAACATTATCAACCTTCGCCTGTGCCTGCGCTAAGATTTCTTCTTTTTCAGCTAAAACAACAATGTCAGCCACACCAACGGTAATACCTGCTTTTGTTGAGTGCTTAAATCCAAGATCCTTCATGCGATCAAGCATTTTTGAGGTTTCAGTAATTTTAAACCGCTTGAAGACTTCAGCAATAATATTACCGAGAATCTTCTTCTTGAATGGTTCAATTTGCTCCTGACTTTGGATAAGTTCTTTAACATTTGCACCTTTAGGTATGAAATACTTTTCAGGTGTTTTCACTTCTAGGTTTGTTTTTGTAGGCTCATTAATATATGGGAACGATTTAGGAAGAATCTCGTTAAAAATTAATTTACCTACTGTTGTCATAAGCAACATATTATTTTGTTCTTCAGTAAATGTTTCGTTATTTAGTGAACCAGCATGTACCGCAACCCTTGTATGGTAGTGCACATAACCATTTTGATACGCAAGAATAGCTTCGTTTGTATCCTTAAAGACCATTCCTTCTCCAACTGCTCCTGGACGTTCCATCGTTAGGTAATAGTTACCCAATACCATGTCCTGTGATGGCGTAACAACTGGTTTTCCATCTTTCGGGTTAAGGATATTTTGAGCTGCCAGCATTAATAATCTCGCTTCAGCCTGTGCTTCAGCAGAAAGTGGTACGTGAACCGCCATTTGGTCACCGTCAAAGTCTGCGTTGTAAGCAGTACATACGAGTGGGTGAAGACGAATTGCACGCCCTTCGACTAATGTTGGTTCGAATGCCTGAATCCCTAAACGGTGTAATGTAGGTGCACGGTTTAAGAGAACCGGATGCTCCTTAATAACAGATTCGAGGACATCCCAAACCTCTGGCTGCACACGTTCGATTTTACGCTTTGCACTCTTTATATTATGAGCAAGCCCTTTTTCAACAAGCTCCTTCATTACAAACGGTTTGAATAATTCCAATGCCATTTCCTTCGGTAATCCACATTGGTACATCTTAAGATTCGGTCCTACAACGATAACGGAACGACCAGAGTAGTCAACACGTTTACCTAATAAGTTTTGACGGAAACGACCTTGTTTACCTTTTAACATATGTGAAAGTGATTTTAATGGACGATTACCAGGACCCGTAACCGGTCTTCCTCGACGTCCATTATCAATCAACGCATCAACCGCTTCTTGAAGCATACGTTTTTCGTTCTGAACGATAATGCTTGGAGCACCTAGATCTAAAAGGCGTTTTAAGCGATTGTTACGGTTAATCACACGACGATATAAATCATTTAAATCGGATGTTGCAAAACGACCGCCATCCAGCTGAACCATTGGTCGTAGTTCAGGGGGAATAACTGGTAGTACATCAAGGATCATCCATGAAGGCTCATTTCCGGAGTTGCGGAATGCCTCTAGTACCTCAAGTCGCTTAATTGCACGAGTTCTTCTTTGTCCTTGGGAAGTTTTTAATTCTTCTTTCAGGCCATCAACTTCTTTTTCTAGATCAATATCTAGAAGAAGCTTTTTAATCGCTTCAGCACCCATCGCAGCATGGAATGTGTTTCCGTATTTTTCACGGTACGCGCGATATTCCTTTTCAGAAAGCAATTGCTTTTTATCTAAAGGAGTATCTCCTGTTTCTGTTACTACATAGGATGCAAAATAGATAACTTCTTCAAGAGCCCGAGGGGACATGTCTAAGACAAGTCCCATTCGGCTTGGAATTCCTTTAAAGTACCAAATATGTGATACAGGTGCAGCAAGTTCAATATGTCCCATACGTTCACGACGAACTTTTGCACGAGTTACTTCAACGCCGCATCGGTCACAAACGACACCTTTGTAGCGAACACGCTTGTATTTACCACAGTGACATTCCCAGTCCTTTTGAGGACCAAAGATTCGTTCACAGAATAAACCATCTTTTTCTGGCTTTAATGTACGATAGTTAATTGTTTCAGGCTTCTTCACTTCACCGAAAGACCACGAACGGATTTTGTCGGGTGAAGCGAGACCAATGCTCATGTATTCAAAATTATTAACATCTAGCAAGGGGCCTACCTCCCTTTCGATCTACAGGATTACCCTAATTGACCTTTGCTTGTTAACTCTATTCCTTAACAACTGCGTTCTTTTCTAGTTCTGAATCAATTTTTTGGTCAGAATCAAGAGATATTCCCTCTGATTGACTCGCTTCTTCATCTTCTTCTAAATCACGCATTTCTATCTCTTCTTCATCACCGGAAAGGATCTTCACATCTAAACCAAGTGATTGAAGTTCTTTGATTAATACTTTAAATGATTCAGGGACACCAGGTTCTGGTACATTTTCACCCTTAACAATCGCTTCGTAAGTCTTCACACGACCAACAACATCGTCTGATTTGACTGTTAGAATTTCTTGTAGTGTATATGCAGCACCATAAGCTTCAAGCGCCCAAACTTCCATTTCACCGAAACGTTGTCCTCCGAATTGTGCTTTACCTCCAAGAGGCTGTTGCGTAACAAGAGAATAAGGTCCAGTTGAACGAGCATGGAGTTTGTCGTCAACCATGTGTGCTAATTTAATCATATACATCACACCAACAGATACACGATTGTCAAACGGTTCTCCCGTTCTTCCATCATATAATACCGTTTTCGCATCACGAGACATTCCAGCTTCTTCTAGAGTATCCCAAACATCATTTTCAGTCGCACCATCAAATACTGGGGTAGCAACATGAATGCCAAGTTGTCTAGCAGCCATACCTAAGTGTAACTCTAGTACCTGACCGATGTTCATACGTGAAGGAACCCCTAATGGGTTTAACATGATATCAATCGGCGTTCCATCTGGAAGGAATGGCATATCCTCTTCAGGAAGAATTCTTGAAATTACCCCTTTGTTTCCGTGACGACCAGCCATTTTATCGCCTTCGTGAATTTTACGTTTTTGAACAATGTAAACACGAACAAGCTGGTTAACTCCTGGTGGTAATTCATCCCCGTCTTCACGGTTGAATACTTTTACATCAAGGACAATCCCTTCTCCACCATGTGGTACACGAAGAGAAGTATCACGAACCTCACGTGCTTTTTCACCGAAAATCGCATGTAAAAGTCGTTCTTCAGCTGTAAGTTCAGTAACCCCTTTAGGTGTAACCTTACCTACAAGTAAATCGCCATCTTTTACTTCTGCACCAATTCGGATGATTCCACGCTCATCAAGATTACGTAACGCATCTTCCCCAACGTTCGGAATATCACGTGTGATTTCTTCAGGTCCCAATTTTGTATCACGGGATTCTGATTCATATTCTTCAATATGGATAGAAGTATACACATCATCTTTTACAAGTCTTTCACTCATAATGATGGCATCTTCATAGTTATAACCATCCCAAGTCATGAAACCAACTAGAACGTTGCGCCCTAGAGCTAGTTCACCCTTTTCCATCGAAGGACCGTCTGCAAGGATTTCTCCTTTAACAACTTCGTCACCTTCTGTAACAATTGGACGTTGGTTATAACATGTACCTTGGTTAGAACGAATAAATTTAAGAAGACGGTATTTATCAAGGTCACCTTTTACCTTCTGACCATCCACTTCTGCATAACGACGTACCCAAATTTGTTTTGCTTCAACACGTTCAACAATTCCAGGGTGTTTACAAATAACGGCCGCACCCGAGTCCTTACCAGATACATATTCCATACCAGTACCAACAAGCGGAGCTTCTGGTTGCATTAATGGAACTGCTTGACGTTGCATGTTCGCACCCATTAGAGCACGGTTGGAGTCATCATTTTCTAAGAACGGTATACAAGCTGTCGCTGCAGATACAACTTGTTTCGGTGATACGTCCATGTAGTCAATTCGGTCACGGTGAACAACTGTGTTTTCACCCTTGAAACGAGCAACTACATCTTCATCTAAAAATTCACCATCATCACTTAAACGAGAATTCGCCTGAGCAGTAACATAATTATCCTCTTCGTCTGCTGTTAAGTAATCGATTCGGTCTGTTACTTTACCAGTCTCAGGATCCACTCTTCGATATGGAGTTTCGATAAATCCAAATCGATTCACTTTTGCATAGGATGATAATGAGTTGATTAGTCCGATATTTGGACCTTCTGGAGTTTCAATCGGACACATACGACCATAGTGTGAATAGTGAACGTCACGCACTTCAAATCCTGCACGTTCACGCGTTAGTCCACCAGGTCCTAATGCTGATAGTCTTCGTTTATGCGTTAATTCTGCTAATGGATTCGTTTGATCCATGAACTGCGATAGCTGTGAGCTACCAAAGAATTCTTTAATAGACGCAATCACTGGACGAATATTGATAAGTTGCTGTGGAGTAATGGTGTTCGTATCTTGAATTGACATTCTCTCACGAACAACACGTTCCATTCTGGATAAACCGATTCGGAATTGGTTTTGCAATAACTCACCAACAGAACGTAAACGTCGGTTACCTAAATGGTCAATATCATCTGTATCTCCAACTTGATGTAACAGGTTAAAGAAATAACTGATAGAAGAAAGAATATCCGCTTGTGTAATATTCTTAACGCCTTCTTCAATATAGGCATTACCTATCACGTTAATGACTTGTTCGCCATCCGGATCATTTGGCGCGTAAATTTTAATAGATTGAAGGGTAATTTCTTCATCAATCACGCCGCCTGATGGTTGAAGTGATTTAAAGCCAATACCATTCTCTAAGTACGGAATAATACGATCTAGCGTTCTGCGATCAAGAAGAGTATCCTTTTCTACGATGATTTCACCTGTCTCAGGATCAACAAGTGTTTCCGCTAAACGTTGGTTAAACAAACGATTCTTAATATGAAGTTTTTTATTTATCTTGTAACGACCTACACTTGCTAAGTCGTAACGCTTCGGATCAAAAAAGCGTGATTCTAATAAACTTTTTGCGTTTTCTACTGTCGGTGGTTCTCCTGGACGCAGACGCTCATATATTTCTAGTAATGCCTTTTCTGTGCTTTCTGTGTTGTCCTTCTCAAGTGTGTTACGTAAATATTCATTCTCACCGAATAAATCGATGATTTCTTGATCAGAGCCAAACCCAAGCGCGCGCAAAAGAACTGTTACCGGTAGTTTTCGAGTACGATCAATACGAACGTAAACAACATCCTTCGCATCTGTTTCGTATTCTAACCATGCACCGCGGTTTGGTATTACCGTTGCAGTAAAGCCTCGTTTTCCATTCTTATCAACTTTACCACTGAAATAAACACTTGGCGAACGAACCAATTGAGAAACAATTACACGTTCTGCACCATTGATAACGAATGTACCCGTTTCTGTCATGAGTGGGAAGTCACCCATAAATACATCTTGATCTTTTACTTCACCAGTTTCTTTGTTGATCAAACGCACCTTGACTCTAAGTGGCGCTGAATACGTAACATCTCTTTCCTTTGATTCTTCTACGGAATACTTTGGCTCACCTAAACTGTAATCAATGAACTCTAGAGATAGGTTACCTGTAAAATCTTCAATTGGGGAAATATCCTGGAACATCTCCCTAAGACCCTCATCAAGAAACCACTGATAAGAAGAGGTTTGAATCTCAATAAGATTTGGTAATTCTAAAACTTCACTAATACGAGCATAACTTCTTCGTTGGCGGTGTCGTCCATACTGAACTAGTTGACCTATCAACCCATTCACCCCTCATATCAAGCGTTATTAATCTTGCTAAATTATAAATACTTACTAATTATTAAAGTCTATCTTTGAACTAAAAATAATTAATAAGAATGTTAACCACAAATCAAAATGATAGGACACAAAATGCAGCCTATCAATTTCTAAATCACTTCGACTTTTCATGCCTACATGCATCATTTTTGTTTATGTACAATGTTTTTAACTTCTTATAAAACACCCTTTTTATAGACAAAAAGAAAAAGGGTTTCTACTAAGAAAACCACACTTTCAAAAACAAACTATTGATTTTATTAGTTTTTCCATACATACTATATTTATACATATATTTAATTTTTTAGTTATACATGGAAAAATTACATATCGGCATTATATAATGCTACCACACGAGTTTTGAGCAGTCAACATGTTTTTGTTTTTGTCAAGCAAATTTTTTAAGCTAACTAGCGCGTACTGCTTTAATGATATGGTAGCCTTTTTTTCTTTCCACGATCTCTACCTCATCAAAAACGGACTCAAGCTTCTCAATCGCAGAAGGAGCACCTTGTTTCTTTTGGATGACAACCCAGAGTTCTCCTCCAGGGACTAGATACCGATAACTCTCTTCCAAAATGTGGTGAACCACTTTTTTTCCTGCACGAATTGGCGGGTTGGAAATGATCGCAGCAAAACCTCGTTTTTCTACATCTGCAAACAAATCACTTTGGTGAATGTCCACGTTGGAAATTTTATTCGCTTCTGCGTTCTTTTTCGCAAGCTCGATCGCACGCTCATTCACATCAATCATTTCAACTGAACGTTCATTATGTACTTTTGCTAGCGCAAGACCAATCGGTCCATACCCACAACCAACATCTAAAAACGGACCATCAACTTCAGGAGCACGGAATTCCTCTATTAATAGCCTAGACCCAAAGTCAACCTCACTTTTTGAAAAAACACCGCTATCGCTTGTAAAAGAAAACGTATGTCCTCTTAAAACAAAGTCCTGAGTTTTTCGATTGCTTGATACCGTGGGTTTGCTAGTATAATAATGTTCGGTCATTTATGTATCTCCCAACATAAGAGTATATGTACAGTATACCCATCTCATTCCAAAAACAATATTAGTTTAAAAAAAGCTCGCTTTCATAGCGAGCTTTTTTCTTACGTTCATTAGTTATTACTTAACTTCTACGCCAGCTCCAACTTCTTCAAGTTTAGCTTTAACTTCTTCAGCTTCCTCTTTAGAAACGCCTTCTTTGATTGCCTTTGGAGTGTTGTCAACAAGTTCTTTAGCTTCTTTTAAGCCAAGTCCAGTGATTTCACGTACAACTTTGATAACTTTGATTTTTTGTGCACCAGCGTCTGCTAATACAACATCAAATTCAGTTTGCTCAGCAGCAGCTTCTGCACCGCCACCAGCAGCTACAGCTACAGGAGCAGCAGCAGTTACACCAAATTCTTCTTCAATTGCTTTTACTAGGTCATTTAGTTCTAAAACAGTCATATTTTTAACTGCTTCAATGATTTGTTCTTTAGTCATTAGAAAATCCTCCTTAATTAATTATCCTATTTGTAATTCGAATTGCGTGTTTGTATTACTACAATTAAGCACCTTGCTCTTCTTTTTGATCCGCAACTGCTTTAGTAGCAAGTGCAAGATTGCGAATTGGAGCTTGAAGTACGCTAAGCAACATAGAAAGTAAACCTTCGCGTGATGGTAGATCAGCAAGAGCTTTAACTTCTTCAAGAGTTGCAATGTTTCCTTCGATTACACCCGCTTTAATTTCTAATGCTTCATGCTTTTTCGCAAAATCATTAAGAATTTTAGCAGGAGCAACTACATCTTCATTACTGAAGGCAATTGCGTTTGGTCCTGTTAATGCATCATTTAATCCAGCAAGTTCAGCTTGTTCCGCAGCACGACGAGTTAAAGTGTTTTTGTACACTTTGAATTCAATGCCTGCGTCACGAAGTTGTTTACGTAGCTCTGTTACTTCTGCAACAGATAGACCACGATAATCTACAACTACAGTTGATTTACTTGCACGTAATTTGTCTGCAATTTCAGTCACGATTTGTTTCTTTTGTTCTACTGCATGACTCATTCTTCTACACCTCCTGTGAGTAATTTCGCAACACTTGAAACCGTTCGGTGTTAGAGTGCGTTCGAATCGAACACGTATACAGATTAAAAAACCTCTATGTCATAGACATAGAGGTAGTATTGATCAAGTTTATATACTACACCTCGGTAGGAAATTAAGCTTTTAAAAGCCCCTACTGTCTACGGTACAAATGCTATTCATTTATTAACAACAAAATTTATTATATGAAATGCTTTCGTAAAAGTCAATATCCACTTATTTCTAATTAGAATGAAGAAGCGTCAACTTTCACGCCAGGCCCCATAGTAGTTGATACAGCAATATTTCTCATGTATGTTCCTTTTGCTGCAGATGGTTTAACCTTAAGCATAGTTTCATAAATTGTAGTGAAGTTCTCAATTAGTTTTTGGTCATCGAATGAAACCTTACCAATTGGAACATGAATGTTCGAAGACTTATCAATGCGGTATTCAACTTTACCAGCTTTGATTTCATTTACTGCTTTTGTTACGTCAAAAGTAACAGTTCCTGTTTTAGGGTTCGGCATTAAACCTTTAGGTCCTAATACACGTCCAAGTTTACCAACTTCACCCATCATGTCAGGAGTAGCTACGATTACATCAAAATCAAACCAACCTTGAGTGATTTTAGTGATGTACTCGCTATCGCCAACATAATCAGCTCCAGCAGCTTCTGCTTCTTTTGCTTTTTCACCTTTAGCGAAAACTAAAACACGTTGAGTTTTACCAGTGCCGTTTGGTAGAACAACTGCACCACGAATTTGTTGGTCAGCTTTCTTAGGGTCCACTCCTAAACGGAATGCAACTTCAACTGTTGCATCAAATTTAGCTGTATTTGTTTTCTTTACTAATTCAATTGCTTCTGCAACTGAGTAAGTTTTTGCACGGTCTACTAATTTAGCAGCTTCAACGTACTTTTTACCTCTTTTTGCCATTATAACTTCCTCCTCGATTGTGGTTTTAACGGAATAACCTCCCACGCCCGCAATCAGCATCAAGTATCTTCATGCTGATGCTAGACAGAACAAAGGTTGCGAACGAAAGAAATGAGATGTTCCATCCGCAACCCCTTTGAACATGCAACAAATAGGAATTAGTCTTCGATAACAATTCCCATGCTACGAGCAGTACCTTCAACCATACGCATTGCAGATTCAACGTTCGCCGCATTTAAATCAGGCATTTTTGTTTCTGCAATCTCGCGTACTTTATCACGCTTAACTGTTGCAACTTTATTACGGTTAGGTTCACCTGAACCAGACTCAATACCAGCCGCTTTCTTTAAAAGAACCGCAGCAGGAGGAGTTTTTGTAATAAATGTAAATGAACGATCTTCATAAACTGTGATTACAACAGGAATAATTAAACCAGCTTGTTCTGCTGTACGTGCATTGAACTCCTTACAGAATCCCATGATGTTAACACCTGCTTGACCTAATGCTGGTCCAACTGGTGGTGCTGGGTTTGCTTTCCCCGCTGGAATTTGTAATTTAACCTCTTTAATTACTTTTTTAGCCACGAGACACACCTCCTTAAAGTCCGTGATGTGGTAATAGGGGTTTACCCTCCCACTCATCTATTCTTTACCTATCAATAAAGAACTTTATCATAGCCAGTCTCTATATTTAGAGACATACTGACCTATGCAATATTACCACTTTTCATTTGCAATATCAAGTTTTTCTTAAACTTTTTTGTCTAGCCTCAGCGCCTAGCCCCTCGAGGTCATAAGCCAAATCACTCCAGAAATCAGGATTTCCTGCGTGATTCGTCTTATGCTTGTCGGGGCTGTTCAAGGCGCTTCGGCATTTCGTTCTAGATTTTTTCAATTTGTGTAAAGTCTAACTCAACTGGTGTTTCGCGACCAAACATATTAACAAGAACTTTTACCTTTTGCTTGTCTACATCCAGATCTTCAATTGCACCAGTGAAATTTGTAAATGGACCTTCTTTGACACGAACTGTTTCTTTTAATTCGAAATCAACTTCCATTGGTCTTTCATCCATCCCCATTCTCTTAAGGATGAACGTTACTTCTTCTGGCAAAAGTGGTGTTGGTTTTGAACCGGAACCAGCTGAACCAACAAACCCTGTAACACCAGGTGTATTACGTACGACATACCATGAATCATCGGTCATAATTAATTCGACTAATACATAACCTGGAAATACTTTCTTTTTAATAATTTTCTTTTTACCGTTCTTAATATCTGTCTCTTCGTCTTCTGGTACAATAACACGAAAAATTTTATCTTGCATGCCCATTGACTCAACACGTTTTTCCAAATTTGCTTTTACTTTATTTTCGTACCCTGAATACGTATGAACAACATACCAATTCTTTTCCATAAGTTAGGACTACTTGTCCTTCCCTCCCTTTGTGCAATCAAGTTCCTTATTCCTATTTTGTAGACTCGGCCAATGAAATATGTTAGGAAGCTAGTTTTCCTCATTCATGTTTCAAATAGTTGAATAACCTAGGCTTAAACATAGTTTTGACAATTAATTTTTTTGCAATTAAAAAAACCCGTACCCGGGCTTTTTCGTAAAAGATTCTTTATTCTCTATCCATCATTATACCATGAGTATACAGTGTTTATTCAAGTACTAAACGAATTAATTCGGAAATTCCTAGGTCAATCACAGCAAAAAACACAGATACAAAGATTACAGTTGTTAATGTAACAATTGTATAGCGTGTAAGTTCCTTTCTTTTTGGCCAGCTTGTTTTCTTCATTTCTCGAACTACTTCACGAAAAAACTTGGTTATGCGCTTCATCCATGTAACCTCCAACTTTATCAACACTGTCTGCGATCTATTTCGTTTCACGATGATTCGTGTGAGAATTGCAAGTCTTACAAAACTTCTTCATTTCAAGTCGTTCAGCTGAAGTGCTATTCTTCATAGTGGAGTAATTTCTACTCCCACATTCCACACAGGCTAAAATTACTTTTTTTCGCATTTTATCACCTACCATGTAAAATGCTACTTGCATCCTATTTTATGAAAAAAGTCTCAATTTCCTTAAAAATGTAACATAGCCTTGATTTGTATGTCAATACTAGCCCCTACCTGTAAATAATGGTTGAAACGGATTATAACTTAATTTCTTGAATTTCTAAATACCGTTCTAACTTACGCTTTACACGCTGGAGTGCATTATCGATTGACTTTACATGCCGGTTTAAATCCTCTGATATCTCCTGATAGGATCTTCCGTCCAAATATAAGGACAATACCTTCCGTTCCAAATCACTTAAAAGCTCTGCCATTTTTAATTCAATGTCATCAAACTTTTCCCTGTTGATGATTAATTCCTCAGGATCGAGAATCTTTGCTCCTGATATGACATCCATTAATGTACGGTCAGATTCTTCATCATATATCGGCTTGTCCAACGAAACATAAGAGTTTAGAGGAATATGCTTTTGTCTAGTTGCTGTTTTAATCGCAGTGATAATTTGACGTGTAATACATAGCTCCGCAAACGCTTTAAACGAAGAAAGCTTGTCCTCCTTAAAGTCACGTATCGCTTTATATAACCCGATCATACCTTCCTGAACAATATCCTCACGATCCGCCCCAATTAAAAAATAGGATCTGGCTTTTGCACGTACAAAATTTTTATACTTATTGATTAAATAGTCCAAAGCCTCACTTTCTCCAGCATGGACCAATTCCACGACTTCCTCATCCTCTAGTCGGTCATAATATAACCTGTTGCCATAATCATCGAAGCTTGAACTCACACCGATCCCTCCGACCTACCTTAGAAGTTGTTTCCTACCAAAATTCGTAAAACATAATGTTCATAAAATTCTTTATCTAGAAATATTATACAGGAGTGCTTTTCCAAGCGTCAACCGCTCATCGCTGTCCACGACGCCATTTTTCAAAAATTTCTGCCACTTCGTCGGAAAGTGGAATTTTTGAAACACTTTTTTCTTGATAGGTTTTCTTTACATCCTTTTTAATTCCGGATTCCACGACTTCCATTTCGGTTAATAATTCCCTTGCTGATTTCCGTAAGGCCCCTTGTCCGAAAATTTGCCATTGCTCTGTATAATCCGAGGTGGCTACGTGGATTTGCGTTTTGATATTGTTTAATTGTTGAGCAAGCTTTTCGATTCGTTCATCGGCCGTTTCATTTTCACGAGTAAAAATGACTTCTACTTTTCGGCTTTTCATTTTGGTTTCAATTCCCGGTACGAGGTGTGCATCAAAAACGACAATCACCTTATATCCTGTATACGCCTGATATTCAGCCATCTTTTCAATTAATAAATCACGCGCCGCAGAAAAATCCTTGGTTTTAAGAACACGTAATTCTGGCCATGCACCAATAATGTTGTAGCCATCTACCAGCAGGATATCCATGTTTTATTCTCCTAACGGATTCCGCTTACGATATACCTCATACATTAATAGACTTGCTGCAACTGAAGCATTTAAAGAGGTTACTTTCCCTTGCATCGGTAGTCTTAACAGAAAATCGCATTTTTCCTTTACAAGGCGTCCCATGCCTTTACCTTCACTGCCAATAACCAAGCCAATTGACATTTTACCATCGATATTTCGATAATCCTCTTTTCCTTTCGCATCTGTTCCAACAATCCATACACCACGGTCCTTTAACTCATCAATCGTTCTCGCTAAATTTGTTACACGCGCAACTGGTATATATTCAATTGCTCCCGTTGAAGCCTTCGCTACGGTTGCGGTTAATCCAACTGCTCTTCTCTTCGGGATTATTACCCCATGTGCTCCAACTGCATCTGCCGTACGAAGAATGGAACCAAGATTATGTGGATCTTCTAATTCATCCAACAGAATGATAAATGGTGCTTCATTTCGTTTCTCTGCTAAAGCGAGAATATCATCCACCTCAGCATACTCATACGCAGCTACCTGCGCGACAACTCCTTGGTGATTCCCTTCAACCATTTGGTCAATCTTCTTTTTCGGAACAAATTGAACCATGACATTTCCTTCCTTTGCAAGAGAAGTAATCAGGTTCATTTGACCTCTATTCGAGCCTTCTGCTATCCAAATTTTATTGATATCCCGCTCTGACTTTAACGCTTCAATAACGGGGTTCTTCCCAATAATATAATCACTCGCCACTTCTTTTTCCTCCTTTCTTAAGATTCAATGATTCGAAACGCCTCTTCAATAATAGAATGGATTCTCTCTTCGTCATTTTGTAAAAAATGATAACCTAGTAAAGCTTCAAATGCAGTACTGTATCGGTATGTCTGGACATCTGTATTTTTGGGGACGGTTCCACTCTTCGCATTGCGGCCCCTTCTAATGACTCCCTGTTCCTCTTCGGAAAAAAACTCTTCCTCCAGCATCTTGTGAATGACAGCGGATTGAGCCTTGGCAGAAACATAATGCTTTGCCTGATTATGAAGTTGATTAGGTCTCACACTCCCTTTTTGCAAAAGGTAATGCCGTACATACATTTCATATACAGCATCACCCATATAAGCAAGAGCAAGACTATTTAATTGATGGCTATCAATTTGATTGTCTGATAAAAACATTTTCATGCTATCCTCTTTTCCATCTTGTCCCTTGAGGAGTGTCTTCAAGAATAATATTCATAGCTTTTAGTTGATCACGGATTTGATCGGATAGAGCAAAATCACGGTCTTTACGCGCTTGATTTCTCTTTGCAATAAGTTCTTCGATTTCCTCATCAAGTAATTGCTCATCCACGACTTTAAGTCCCAGCGTATTGAATAACACCTCAAACTCTTGTAAAAAGGCTTCAATCACTTTTTCCGACGTATTTTTTTCCTGTAAATAATAGTTCGCCTGTTTCGAAAGGTCGAATAAAACAGAAATGGCATTTGCTGTATTAAAATCATCATCCATTGCTACGATAAACTCGTTTCGAAAGCCTTTGATTTTTTCTAACCAGGCGTCATCATTCGTTGTTAAATTTGTACTACTTTCCTGACGATGCTTTAGATTGGTATAAGAAGTACGTAATCGTTCTAATGCGTTTTTCGTACTTTCCAGTAATTCAAGGTTGTAGTTGATTGGATGACGATAATGAACAGACAGCATGAAAAAGCGCAATACCTGTGGATCAATGTCTTTGATAATATCGTGAACTAATACAAAGTTCCCTAGGGATTTTGACATTTTTTCATTATCAATATTAATATAGCCGTTATGCATCCAATAGTTGGCGAAAGTCTTTTCATTTACTGCTTCTGATTGTGCAATTTCGTTTTCATGATGTGGAAATGCTAAGTCTTGACCACCTGCGTGAATATCAATGGTCTCACCTAAGTATTTTCTTGCCATCGCTGAGCATTCAATATGCCAGCCAGGGCGTCCATTGCCCCATGGACTTTCCCAGTATATTTCACCAGGCTTGGCACTTTTCCATAGTACAAAATCAAGGGCATCCTGCTTCTTATCTCCAACTTCAATTCTTGCACCCACACGGAGTTCATCAATGGATTGATGTGAAAGCTTACCATATTCCTTAAATTCCCTTGTGCGGTAGTACACGTCACCTTCTGATTCATAGGCAAACCCTTTCTCAATCAAGGCTTGGATGAAATCAATGATAATATCCATGTTTTCGGTGACCCTTGGGTGAACATCTGCCTTTTTGCATCCTAATGCAGACACGTCATCATAATAGGCATTGATAAAACGATCGGCAATGGTTGGCACTTCTTCCCCTAACTCATTTGCTGCTTTGATTAATTTATCGTCAACATCTGTGAAGTTAGATACATAATGAACGTCATAGCCTCTAAATTCAAAATAGCGTCGGACTGTATCAAATACGATAGCTGGTCGTGCATTTCCGATATGGATGTAGTTGTAAACGGTTGGACCGCACACATACATTTTTACCTTATTTTCTTCAAGGGGTTTAAACTCTTCTTTCTTTCGTGTCAGTGTATTATATATGTGAATGGGCATTATCCGTTGCTCCTTCCTTTTTCTGTATTTCCTCTTTTAAGCTTTTTATTTCATTTTCTAGCTCTCTGATTTTATCTGAAACAGGATCTGGTAAATCTCGATGATTTAAGTCCTTCGTATTTCTAATTTTGACGCCGTCTTGAATCACTACTCGACCTGGAATTCCAACAACTGTCGAATTCGGAGGAACATCTTGCAAAACAACCGAACCCGCTCCTACCTTTGAATTTTCTCCAATTGTAATGGATCCTAATACTTTTGCTCCTGATGCGATAAGGGCATTGTCCTTCACTGTAGGATGTCGCTTTCCTTTTTCTTTTCCTGTACCGCCAAGTGTTACCCCCTGGAATACAGTCACATTATCTCCGATTTCACACGTCTCACCAATGACTACGCCCATGCCATGGTCGATAAAAAAACGACGACCAATTTTAGCTCCAGGGTGAATTTCAATTCCTGTAAAAAAGCGACTTATTTGTGATACCGTTCTAGCCAAGAAAAACATCTTGCGTTTAAAAAGAAAGTGCGCTACACGATGTGCCCAAATGGCATGCAATCCAGAATATGTTAAGATGACCTCAAAATGAGATCTTGCTGCCGGATCCTGTTCAAATACTACCTCGATATCCTCTTTCATAGTTCTAAACACAATCAACCCTCCTTATTAGAAAAGCGGTAGCGCCTTGGAAGTGGAACATCGACTAACTACTGCTACGTCCTGTGGCAAACGTCGATGCCAGCACATCCTGTTCGAGTCCGACAAGTACAAGACAAGCCCTGACTGAAGGCGCGTTTGCCTTCAGAAGCGATTGGCTTGTGATCTCGAGGGGCTGGGCGCCGGAGCTAGACATGACCTTTTTCCAAAATAAAAAGCGCCCCTGTGTAAAAACACAGAGACGCTATATTCACGCGGTTCCACTCTGTTTAGGCAATGAAAATCCCATTACCTCAACTTAATCTCTTAACGGTGAGCCGCCGCTTTTATCTACTACGTTACCCGTTACGCTATCGGTTCGATAAAAGACTCAAAGGTGCATTTCAATAAGCATTTCCCTTAAACCACTTTCAGCCGGTGATGGTTCTCTCTGTTCGTATTTGCTTGAACTCACAAATACTTTAAAGTAAATAACTTATTTACTCTCCTTATCAACACTTTTACAATATATAATTTGTTACCTATACTATATTACATTTTCAGCCAGATGTTAACTAATTAAACTTTTAAGGCGTGAAATTATTTTTTCTTTTCCTAATAGGTGAATCGCTTGTGGTAAATCTGGCCCGTGAAGCTGACCCGTTGCCGCTGCACGAATCGGCATGAAAAGATTCTTACCTTTTTGTCCTGTACCTTTTTGAACAGCTTTAATGGATGCTTTAATTTCATCTGCACCGAATGTTTCAAGACCTTCAACCTCTTGTAAAAAGGCCTTTAGTACTTCAGGAACTGTTTCTCCCGCAAGAACTTCCTTCGCATCTTCTTCAAGCGTTACTTCATCCTTAAAGAAAAGGTTGGTTAGTTCAACGATTTCCGCTCCATAGCTCATTTTTTCTTGATGTAGTGCAATTAAGTCACGTACCCATTGTTTGTCTGAATCACTCAATGGCTCACTCAATCTACCTGCTTTGATTAAATGTGGTAGCGAAAGCTCAACTAGGCGATCAAGTTCAATGTTCTTAATATATTGGTTATTCATCCATGTAAGCTTTTGCGTATCAAAAACTGCTGGTGATTTAGATAAACGGGCTGGATCAAAAATGTCAATAAACTCATCTTTTGTATGTAGCTCTTCTTCTCCACCTGGCGACCAACCTAATAGCGTAATAAAGTTAAATAGGGCTTCTGGCAGGTATCCACGTTCTTCATATTGCTCAATAAATTGAATAATAGACTCATCACGCTTGCTTAGCTTCTTATGGTTTTCGCCAACGATTAATGTCATATGTCCGAATGTTGGAATATCCCAGTTAAAAGCCTCATACACCACCATTTGCTTCGGTGTATTGGAAATATGGTCTTCCCCACGCAAAACATGTGAAATTTCCATGAGATGATCATCAATGGCTACTGCAAAATTATAAGTCGGAGTTCCATCCTTCTTCACAATTACATAATCGCCCATGCCTTCTGACTCAAAAGAAATTTCGCCTTTAACCATATCATGAAACGTATAAACCTTGCCTTGCGGAATAATGATACGAATACTCGGCTGTCTTCCTTCACTTTCTAAAGCTTCCTGTTGATCCTTCGTTAAGTGACGGCATTTACCTGAGTAATGAGGTGTCTCACCACGTGCCATCTGCTCTTCACGTTCTTTTTCAATTTCTTCTTCCGTACAAAAGCATTTATAAGCAAGACCTTTTTCAAGAAGCTCTGTATAATACTTTTCATAAATCTCATTACGTTCTGATTGACGATATGGTCCGTGCTCACCACCAACATCCGGTCCCTCATCCCAATCAATTCCAAGCCATTTCAAATATTTCAGCTGACTTTCTTCGCCACCTTCAATATTTCGTTTCTTATCAGTATCTTCAATACGAATGATGAATTTTCCGTTTTGGTTTCGTGCATATAAATAATTAAATAAGGCTGTTCTTGCGTTTCCAATATGTAAATGTCCTGTTGGACTTGGTGCATAGCGCACACGTACGTTATTTGTCATATGTACCCTCCGTTACAACGCTTAGTATCATCTAGATTTTTAACACAAATTTAGTAAACCCAATAATTAGTTCTCTACCTTTTGTAGCAAAATCGTTACTTGTGCTGCAATTCCCTCACCGCGACCCGTAAAACCTAACTTTTCAGTTGTTGTTGCTTTCACATTTACCTGTGAAGAATCTGCTTCTAGCAACTCGGCAATCCGCACTCTAATGTGTTCAATATACGGAGCCATTTTTGGCTTTTGAGCAATAATCGTGCAGTCAATATTTCCAAGCTTATAGCCCTTTTCCTTCACCAAATTCCATACATGCTGTTGCAGTTTTGCAGAATCCGCATCCTTGAAATTTGGGTCTGTATCTGGAAAGTGCTTACCTATGTCACCTTCACCAATCGCTCCCAGACAGGCATCAGAAACGGTGTGGAGCAATACATCTGCATCTGAATGTCCTAGTAGTCCTTTTTCATATGGTATGGTAATTCCACCTATAATTAACGGGCGTCCTTCAACCAATTGGTGAACGTCAAAGCCCTGTCCAATACGAAACATTGGTTTTCCCCCTTTATTAAGTTTTCTAGTCTTTTGTCACGCGCACCATTGCGCTTTTTATTTAGCTTGTCCAGTTTTGTAAAATCGCTTCCGCAAAAACTAAGTCATCTGGAGTTGTTAGTTTGATATTTAAGTAATCACCTTTTACAATATATACTTGTTTTGGAATTCTTTCAACGAGACTAGCTTCATCTGTGCCGAGGAAACCTTCTTTTTGAGCCATCTCATGTGCTTCTTGTAAGATAGAAACATGAAAAGCTTGTGGGGTTTGAATGGCCCACAAGCTAGAACGTTCAACTGTTTCTTCTACATATAAATCACGAGAGGCGCGTTTAATTGTATCCTTTACGGGAACTGCTAGCACAGCTGCCCCTTTTTCTGCCGCAACATTGACTAGTTTATGAACATGCTCTTGTTTCAGAAAGGGTCTTGCACCATCATGAACCAACACAATATCAGTGTTCTTCACAGCTTGTAAACCATTGTAGACACTGTACTGGCGCTCACTCCCACCCTGAACGAAAGAGACAACCTTTTGGACGTTATAGGTTCGGATCAACTCATCAAAAGTGGGCTGTTCATCCATATTAATGACTAAAATAATTCCTTTACACATTGGGTCCTGTTCAAAAACTCGTAATGTATGAATAATAACTGGTATTGATCGCAATTCAATGAATTGTTTATTCTTGCCTGCGTTCATTCGTTTTCCTTGTCCTGCCGCAGGAATGACAACCTGATAATTCACCCCGTAACGCCCCTAACACGATTCAATTATAATGCCTTTTCAAGCAATTTTGGCTTCGCGAAAATCATTCGACCCGCTGATGTTTGTAAAACACTCGTTACAAGCACTTCAATGCGTTTTCCAATATAGTCGCGACCTTCTTCGACTACGATCATCGTACCGTCATCTAAATAAGCGATACCTTGATTATGCTCTTTTCCATCCTTAATGACTTGAACGCTTAATTCTTCGCCAGGTAACACCACAGGCTTCACCGCATTCGCTAGGTCATTAATATTTAACACCGCCACATTTTGCAGCTCACAAACTTTGTTTAAGTTAAAGTCATTCGTCACGACTACACCCATCGTTAATTTTGCAAGCTTCACTAACTTACTATCAACCTCTTGAATATCGTCAAAATCACCTTCGTAGATTTCAACTTTAATCGCTAGTTCTTTTTGAATTCGGTTTAAAATATCGAGTCCTCTTCTACCGCGGTTTCGTTTTAATACGTCAGAAGAATCTGCAATATGCTGAAGTTCCTCTAACACAAATCGAGGAATTACAATTGTTCCTTCAAGAAACCCAGTTTGACATATATCTGCGATACGTCCATCAATAATAACACTTGTATCTAAAATTTTCAGTTTTTTGGCTTGTTGGTTTACTTCCTCTTCCTCCAAGCTCTTCTTTTTACCAGATCGGTTAATAGAGAATAAATTTACAAGTTCATCCCGCTTTTTAAAACCAACTTGAAACCCTAAATATCCCAAAAGCAAAGTAATAAAAATTGGAAGCACTGTATTTACTACCGAAAATGAAATACGGTCTAATGGAATCACGATTAAAAAAGCTACAATCAATCCGGAAATCAACCCTAAGCTTCCAAATAAAACATCTGTAACAGGAGCCTTGATCAATGACTCTTCCAGCCATTTAATTAAACCTACGATATAATCTACTAACCAAAATGTAACAATAAATAATATAATAGCACCTAAAATCGCAAGCGTATATGAGTTATTTAGATATGGAATATTGTCGATATTTAACAGCTTTAATACATCCGGTAGATAGACAATTCCAAGCATACCTCCGACGATTAGAAAAAAGAGCTGCACAATACGTTTTAACATTCCTTCACCTCCTCCTATTCATTATAATCACTTTATAATAATTGAAACCTACAATAAATAGCTTTTTTTAAAATGTAAACAGAATGACATCGATGTGTAAAACGCTACTCATATATTATTTTTTAATCCTGATAAAATTATAACTGCTTTAGTAAAAATTATTTCTAGTTGACTTTTGAATGATGGATGTCCACGGTTCACACTTACTATACGAATAAAGCAATAAAATTGTTTCATTTTCACTAGATTTTTCAATTCTTTATTTTAGATTATTTTCCTAATGTATGTTGGATGGCTTGCCTAATATCACTCACACCTATCACTTCAATTCCCTTAGGAATGGTCCAACCACCTAAATTACGCTCAGGAAGAATTACTCGCTGAAAGCCAAGTTTTGCTGCTTCTTGGACCCGCTGCTCAATTCGAGAAACGCGTCTTACCTCTCCAGTTAACCCAACTTCGCCAATAATTACATCTGTGGGGTTTGTCGGTTGATCTCTAAAACTAGACGCTATGCTTAAGGCAACCGCTAAATCAATTGCTGGTTCATCCAGCTTTACACCACCGGCAACCTTTAAATATGCATCTTGATTTTGCAAGAGAAACCCCGCTCTTTTTTCTAATACTGCCATTAATAAAGAAACCCGGTTATGATCTATTCCTGTTGCCATGCGGCGTGGATTTCCAAAACTAGTTGGTGATATCAACGCCTGAATTTCGACAAGTACGGGTCGTGTACCTTCCATAGACGCAACAACTGTTGACCCTGCAGCACCTGCAGAACGCTCCTCAAGAAATATCTCAGAAGGGTTGGCAACTTCTTCTAGGCCCGTTTCCTTCATCTCAAAAATGCCCATTTCATTCGTTGAACCAAAACGGTTTTTTACAGCACGTAAAATACGATACGTATGATGTCTTTCTCCTTCAAAGTAAAGAACGGTGTCCACCATATGTTCAAGCAAACGAGGACCTGCGATATTTCCCTCTTTCGTAACATGACCCACAATAAAAATAGCAATCCCATTTGTCTTCGCGATTCGCATTAATTCCGCCGTACATTCCCGCACCTGAGAAACACTGCCAGGAGCCGAAGAGATGTCAGAGTGATAAATAGTCTGAATCGAATCAATTACAACAAAAGACGGGTTTAGCTCAGTAATTGTCTGGGAAATAAATTCAAGGTCCGTCTCTGCTAAAACATACAATTGGTCAGAAGAAACCCCCAGTCGATCAGACCTTAACTTCGTTTGTTTGACCGATTCTTCTCCGGAAATATATAAAACTTTACTTTGTTTGGCTATTTGAGAGGATACTTGTAGCAACAGGGTCGACTTCCCTATCCCTGGGTCACCCCCAATTAAAACAAGTGATCCACGGACGATTCCGCCACCAAGTACGCGATTAAATTCCTTATTTGTTGTATACATTCTAGGTTCATTTTCCGACTCGATTGAAGTGATTGGTGAAGGCTTGCGCTGAACAGTAGGACTCGAATGAGCAAAAGCACCTTTTCTAGCTGGTTTATGTAAGGTTTCCTCAACTAATGAATTCCATTCTCCACATCCAGGGCACTTCCCCATCCATTTTGCCGATTCATAGCCGCAGGACTGACAGGTAAACTTCGTCTTTGTTTTTGCCATTGTTTTTAATCCTTTCTTAAGAAAAAAGAGGTATACACGAATCAATTCTTGATGTATACCTCTTTAGCACTTACTTACTTTTATTTCACTGTTTCTTTTGTTTCTTCGGTTTCTTTCGTCTGAATTACAAATTCTCCGTTAGTATAGTCCATTACAATTCTCTTTCCTTTTTCTATATTACCGCGTAATAGTTCTTCAGACAAACGGTCCTCAATTTGTTTTTGAATCGCACGGCGTAATGGACGTGCTCCGTATTCTGGGTCATATCCCTCTTCTGCAATTCGGTCTTTAGCAGCTTCAGTTAATTCAAGCTCAAACTCTTGCTCTTGCAAGCGTTTTGTTAATTGATCTGCCATTAAGGTAACTATTTCCCTCAAGTGCTTCTTCTCAAGTGAGTGGAAGACAATCGTTTCATCAATACGGTTAAGGAACTCCGGACGAAATGCTTTCTTTAACTCTTCCATAACCTTATCCTTCATATTGCGATAATCTTGCTTCTCATCATCAAGCGCAAAGCCGACATATTTGTTTCGCTTCAATGTGCTAGCTCCGACGTTGGATGTCATAATTAAAATCGTATTTCTAAAATCAACCGTACGACCCTTAGAGTCTGTCAAACGACCATCCTCTAGAACTTGAAGCAAAATATTGAACACATCTGGGTGTGCTTTTTCGATTTCATCTAAAAGGATAACGGAATACGGCTTACGGCGAACCTTTTCTGTTAATTGGCCACCTTCTTCATAGCCTACATATCCTGGAGGCGAACCTACCAATCTTGATGTAGAGTGCTTCTCCATGTACTCAGACATATCAACACGAATCATCGCATCCTCATCACCAAAAATAGATTCAGCTAAGGCACGCGCTAATTCTGTTTTTCCGACCCCTGTTGGTCCTAGGAATATGAATGAACCTGTTGGGCGCTTCGGATCCTTTAATCCAGCACGTGAACGCCTTACAGCCTTTGAAACTGCCTTTACAGCCTCTTCCTGACCAATCACACGTGAATGTAGGATCTCCTCCATATTTAGTAATTTATCCGCTTCTGTTTGAGCTAGTTTTGATACAGGGACCCCAGTCCAGCTTGATACAACCATTGCAATATCATCCACTGTTACCTCTGAATTCTCTTGGCCCTGTTTTTCTTTCCAGTTTTTCTTCGTTTCTTCTAACTGTTCACGAAGGCGTTGCTCTGAGTCACGTAATGAAGCAGCTTTTTCAAATTCCTGACTTTGAACGGCTGCATCTTTTTCCTTACGAACCTCTTCAAGCTTTAATTCAAGCTCCTTTAGATTTGGCGGAGCTGTATACGAACGAAGGCGAACCTTTGAACCAGCCTCGTCAATCAAATCAATTGCCTTGTCTGGCAAAAAGCGATCTGAAATGTAACGGTCAGAAAGCTTAACCGCTTGAATGATCGATTCATCCGAGATTGATACTCTATGATGTGCCTCATAACGGTCACGTAATCCTTTTAATATTAAAATAGACTCTTCTACAGATGGTTCATCCACCTGAATTGGTTGGAAACGACGCTCAAGAGCAGCATCCTTTTCAATGTATTTTCTATATTCATCTAAAGTTGTTGCACCGATACATTGAAGCTCACCGCGAGCAAGAGATGGTTTTAAAATATTCGATGCATCAATTGCACCTTCAGCACCACCAGCACCGATTAACGTATGAAGTTCATCAATAAACAGAATGATATTCCCTGCTTGACGAATTTCATCCATTACCTTTTTCAAGCGGTCCTCAAATTCTCCACGGTATTTTGTACCTGCAACTACAGTACCCATATCAAGGGTCATTACACGCTTGTCGCGAAGCGTTTCTGGAACTTCATTGTTTACAATTTGCTGAGCTAATCCCTCAGCAATAGCCGTTTTACCAACACCAGGCTCCCCAATTAAAACAGGGTTGTTTTTCGTACGACGGCTCAGCACTTCAATCACCCGTTGAATCTCTTTACTTCGTCCAATCACGGGATCAAGGCTGCCTTCTCTTGCAATCGCCGTAAGATCACGAGCTAAGCTATCCAGGGTTGGCGTATTCGCATTAGCAGAACCACTACCGTGATGTCCTGATGACGATTCATTACTTCCCAGTAATTGTAAAACCTGTTGGCGAGCTTTATTGAGGCTCACTCCAAGATTGTTTAATACTCGTGCTGCAACTCCCTCGCCTTCGCGAATTAATCCAAGTAGGATGTGTTCTGTTCCTACATAGGAATGACCTAGCTTACGAGCCTCATCCATTGATAACTCAATTACCTTTTTCGCACGTGGTGTGTAATGGATGGTCTGTGAACCTTCCTGACCACGTCCAATTAGAGCTTCTACTTCTTTTTGTATTTTTTCAGGACCTAACCCAAGTGCAAGCAAGGCCTTTGCGGCAATCCCTTCGCCTTCGCGGACAAGACCTAATAATACATGTTCAGTTCCAATATTGTTATGTCCCAATCGCACAGCTTCCTCTTGAGCTAACGCCAACACCTTTTGTGCACGCTCAGTAAATCTGCCAAACATCATAACCCATCACCCTCCATGTCAGTAGTCTTATTATTTTCTAGTTTTAATCTTTCTCGAATAATAGACGCCCTTCTGACGTCCCTTTCATTTGGCCTTAATGCCCCACCAGCATAGACCTGCAAGAATCCAGGTTGAGTTAAAATCATGAGTTCATTAAGAATGGTTCTTGATATATCTTTAATATAGCCAAGATCAATACCCAATCGAACATCTGATAAACACTTAGCTGCTTCTTTCGATTCAATGATCCTACTATTAGCTAAAACCCCATAGGAACGAAATACGCGGTCCTCCAATTGTATGTTGGAAGTCTTCACAAGCGCTTCTCGCGCTGAGCGCTCTTGTGCAATCAACTGTGCAACCACACTCTTTAAGTCTTCTACAATATCTTCTTCCGTCTTTCCTAGCGTGATTTGATTGGATATTTGAAAAATATTCCCTAGCGCCTCGCTGCCTTCACCATAGATTCCTCTTACAACTAGACCAAGTTGATTGATTGCTGGAATGATACGACTCATTTGATGTGTAAGAATAAGAGCTGGAAGATGCATCATCACGGAGGCTCTTAGTCCAGTTCCTACATTTGTTGGACAGCTTGTTAAATAGCCTCTAGTTTCGTCAAATGCATAATCAACATGCTCCTCTATCCAATCGTCTAAGTTGTTTGCAACCTGCAAGCCTTCCGATAATTGCAACCCTGGGAATAAACATTGTATTCGTATATGGTCCTCTTCATTAATCATAATGCTAATTTCTTCATTTTCGGATAAAAGACAAGCTCCTAATTGAGAGTTTTCGGCTAAATGTGGACTTATTAAATGCTTTTCAACCAACACCCTTTTTTCATTAGGCTGAAGCTCCGTCATTTTTAATAATTCGAATTCTCCAATTGAGGGAAAGCTCTTTCCAGCAAACCCCTTTTGAAAGACGTCAACGATTTGCCCAGCCTCTTCATTTGAATAAACCGTTGAGAAAGGTACATTTTTCAGATTTCGAGCAAGTCTAATCCGTGAACTTAAGACAATATCCGAATCAGGACCTTCTTGACTCATCCAAGCACTCAAAGCTTGATTGATAAAACGCTCAAGTGACATTGATTAAACCTCCCCTTCTTTGTAACCACTCAGTTTCTTTTCAAGATCCCTTACATGGTCACGAACATCTGCAGCTTTTTCGAATTCTTCTAACGAAATATATTCCTGCATCTTTTGCTTTAGTTGTTCGATCTCTTTCCGAATATGGAAGGAGCCTCCGATTCGTTTTGGGATTTTCCCTGTATGATGTGTATTGCCACTATGCAGACGTTTTAAAATTGGGGTAAGTTGTTTTTCAAAGGTTGGATAGCATTGCGAACAGCCAAACCGACCTACCTTTGCAAATTGTTGGAAAGTCATTTTACAGTTTTCACATTGTAATACTTCATTTTTTTGAAATGCATGTTGCTGTGAACCGGTAAGTGGCTCAAACTGAAGAAGTCCTGCTAATAAGTTATCTATTGAAAAGCCAGATGTGCCTGGAAACATGAACATCTCGCTTTTTTCTTGAGCACAATGTTCACAAATATGAACCTCTGTTTTTTCACCATTAATCACCTTTGTAAAATGAAATGTTGCAGGACGTTGATTACATTCTTGGCATATCATGATAACACCTTCCTATTTAGTAACCTTTTATCTATACATGAGGGATGTAAGCATTGCCTTTAACATTCTTGCTCTTAATTCATCCCGATGTGGAAGCTCGATAAACAAGACAGAACGGTCAATCACACTTAACATGATCTTCGCCTCTCTTTTTGAGATTACTTCCTCCTCAACCAAGCGCAAAATAACGTCCTCAGCACTTGTTTGGGCGATCCGTTTATCGATAAGGCGTACAAGCTGCTTAATCAGTTGAGAGTCGTCATTTGTTTTCACTCTCATAATTCGAATGTAGCCTCCGCCACCTCTTTTACTTTCCACCAAATAGCCTCTCTCTAACGTAAACCTTGTATTTATCACATAATTAATTTGAGATGGGACACATTCAAATTTATCGGCAATCTCACTTCTTTTAATTTCAACTATAGCTCGATCACTTGTATCAAGAACACTTTTTAGATATTGTTCAATGATATCAGATATATTCCTCATTATGACCACACCTCACCTTGACTTTGACTATATTTGACTATAATTATAATATAAAATGACTGCACTAATTTTTCAACTGTTTCGCATGTGAAATTGAAGTAGAAAAAGGCAATCATTTTCCATTTAAAGGGCTTTACTATCCTATACTTTCCAAACCAAGTACCTCTCTAAACACCAAATTAAAAAATTTTTTGTACCATTTCCCGCCTGGACATTTCTTCATATAAGCGTAAACGTTCATTTTTACTTGCCACTTCCACATCAATTGTGTATTGGCAGTTGTTTTCTACCTTATCCTTTGAATACTTAATATTAAAATCCTTCACCTTAAAACCATTATCCTTAAATAATTTTAAAATGGATGAAGATGAGGATATATTCTCATGAATAATGATATGAACAACTTTTCGTTTTCTGGATTTAAAAAAGAACTCTTCAAATCGGTTTAGAAAAATTAAACTTAATAAAACCACAATTGTTGTTAATATGGCTGGCGCATACATCCCTAACCCGATTATTAACCCTAGGCCCGCAACAACCCAAATCGATGCTGCCGTAGTTAGCCCACGAACCGTAGCATCCCTTACCAAAATAGTACCCGCACCCAAAAATCCAATACCGCTTATTACATATGACGGAATTCGTGCAGGGTCAAAACGGACATTCGTACTCATCTCTAAATAAGGCTGAAACCCAAAGATAGACATCAGCATCATTAAACAAGAACCAACTCCAACCAGTAAATGTGTACGAAATCCGGCAGGGTGTTTATGTACTTCTCTTTCCAACCCAACTAATCCGCATAATAGCGCAGCCATAAAAATACGAATTGACATCGTTAAAAATTCTTGAGTTTGGAACGATGCAAAAAATTGTGCCATGTCACATCCCCCTGTTCTATAGACATAGACGACCTGTAAATTACTTATTCGATAGGAAATTTAAAATCCCCTTTAATTCAAATAAAAAAAGGTAGTGTTTTATCATTATACGATTCGTTCAAAACGTTTATGATTATCAAAAACACCTATTTTAAAATAATAGTTCCGCCGTAGTACCTAAGATGTTTATTATCATAAACATTGTAATTAATAATATAGATCATTTTTGAAATGTAAAATTTTACACTTATATATGGGGAGTTATCTTAATGATTAATACTCTGTATTGGTATATAGTTGGCTGTCGAATTGTATATTTGTTCAGAATTCTGGGTGGGTTAATAAAAACGATTATGGCGGTGGCGGTTGTGCTGTTTGCTGTATACCAATATCGGTTTGAGGGTAGGTGGTAGTAGGCGATATAACGTTGAGGGTTTTTGCGGTATATCGTTTATCAGTTTACTGGTGCGTGATATACCGCTAATGGAGTTTGCAGTATACCAATTATCAGTTTGCAAATGCGCGGTATACCGGTAATCGAGTTTTCAGTATATCATTTATCAGTTGGGAATGAGTGGTATACCGGTGAGGCTTTTTGTGGTATATCGTTTATCAGTTTGCTGGTGCGTAATATACCACTAATGGAGTTTGCATGTTTGGCGTCCCCTATTTTTTTATAAATGAGAACCTCTTTAGGACGTTTGCTAGATCGGAGTTTCCTAATCTTTTACAATTATGAGTCTCTTAAAGAAGTTCGCTTTGTCGTCATTACCTAAATCTTTGCCGTTATTAAAATTGACAATCTAAAAAAGCTTATGTAGTGCATGCGTTACCTATTGCTTCATCTATCCCACGAAACAGGAACGAATCGGCCCTTTTCGTTACCATTTTTTAATATACACCCTAACAACGTGAACGATTCCACACTTTTCGTTACCCTTTCCTTCAATACAATCTCAAAAGTGGAACGTTTAAGCCTTTTTCGTTACCACTACGCTCTTCACAATCTTAAAAGTGGCACGATTACGCCCTTTTCGTTACCATTTACTTAAATTCAATCTCAAAACGGGAACGTTTAAGCCTTTTTCGTTACCACTACGCTCTTCACAATCTTAAAAGTGGCACGATTACGCCCTTTTCGTTACCATTTACTTAAATTCAATCTCAAAACGGGAACAATTCTTCAGCTTACTTTACTCTATCTCGCTCAACATCTGTCAAACAGGCACTACGTTCTTCACCCCTAATATCCAAACAAAAACAAATAAAAAAGACCAACCATATTGGCTGATCTTTAGTGTGCCTAGCGACGTCCTACTCTCACAGGGACAAAGTCCCAACTACCATCGGCGCTGAAGAGCTTAACTTCCGTGTTCGGTATGGGAACGGGTGTGACCTCTTCGCTATCGCCACTAGACTATGTTGAAGGATTCATTCCCTCAAAACTAGATAACGCTCCTACATTCATTAATTTGGTTAAGTCCTCGATCGATTAGTATCAGTCAGCTGCACATGTCACCATGCTTCCACCTCTGACCTATCAACCTCGTCATCTTCGAGGGATCTTACTAGTTTAACACTATGGGAAATCTCATCTTGAGGGGGGCTTCATGCTTAGATGCTTTCAGCACTTATCCCTTCCACACATAGCTACCCAGCTATGCCCTTGGCAGGACAACTGGTACACCAGCGGTGTGTCCATCCCGGTCCTCTCGTACTAAGGACAGCTCCTCTCAAATTTCCTACGCCCACGACGGATAGGGACCGAAC
>NZ_SLUB01000021.1 GCF_004799755.1 Bacillus timonensis
ATATAACAAGGATTCTTCCATTTTCATCTTTAAATATATAAAATTGTCTTGCAATTTTAACATTATAGTAATATTATTTTATTTACGAAATAAATGTGGCTAATCTAGAAGAATTTGGGGTGTTTTTATGCAACAGCCAAATAATGGGGCACCTTTGCTAGAGGTAAAGGGATTAAAAACAGGGTTTAACATAGATGGAGAAATCTATCATGCAGTGGATGATGTTTCTTTTAAAGTTAATCCGCGTCAAATTGTCGGAATTGTTGGAGAATCCGGCTGTGGAAAAAGTGTAATGTCAATGTCCGTTATGAAACTATTACCTATAGGAATCGGAGAAATTACCGACGGAGAAGTAGTTTTTCAAGGAAATAATATTGAACATCTAACAGAAACTGAAATGAATAAAATTCGTGGGAAAGACATTTCAATGATCTTCCAGGAACCAATGACAGCTCTTAATCCAGTTTTCACAATTGGGTTTCAATTAGATGAGGTTCTATTAAACCACCAAAATATCTCAAAGCAAAGAGCAAGAAAAATAAGTATTGAACTTCTAACTCAAGTGGGAATTTCTCGTCCTGATAGTATTGTAGATGAATATCCTCACCAGCTATCTGGTGGGATGAGGCAGCGTGTAATGATTGCAATGGCTATTGCATGTCAACCAAAACTATTAATCGCTGACGAGCCGACAACCGCTCTTGATGTTACAGTTCAGGCGCAAATACTCGAACTCTTAAAAACGATTCAAGAAAAGAATGATATGTCAGTTATTTTAATTACACATGACCTTGGTGTTGTAGCGGAGATGTGTGATGAAGTAATTGTCATGTACGCGGGTAAAATTGTTGAAAGAACAGATGTTGATACACTTTTCTATAATCCAAAACATCCATATACAAAACTCTTGATGGAATCTATTCCAAAACTTCATGAGGAAGTTGAAACATTAGGTTCGATTGAAGGAATTGTACCATCCTTAAAAAATATGCCTAAAACGGGTTGCCGTTTTGCTGACCGCTGCCCAGCAGCAATGCCTGAATGTAAGACCATTACACCGGTATTAGCGGAAGTTGAAGATGGACATGATGTTTCCTGTCTATTGTATAAGAGTAGTCGACCTGTAGAAGAGGTGAAATAAGAATGACTAATCCAACACTAGAGAAAAAAGACAATCTTATATTAGAAGTTAAAAATCTAAAAACCTACTATCCAATCAAAGGTGGGTTTATGAGAAAGACCATCGGAAATGTAAAAGCGGTTGATGGTGTTTCATTTGAAATTAAACATGGTGAAACTTTAGGTCTTGTTGGTGAATCAGGATGTGGGAAATCTACAACCGGAAGAACCATTCTTCGCTTACTTGAACCAACAGAGGGTCAGATTCTTTTAGATGGTGAAGATATTACGAACCTAAAGGGAAAACGCTTGAGGGATATCAGAAAGGATTTCCAAATGGTGTTCCAAGATCCATACGCATCACTAAATCCAATGCAGATGGTTGGGGATATCGTAGCGGAACCAATCATGAACTACACTGGAAAATCACTAAAAGCATTAAAAAATGAAGTAATAGATTTATTAAAAAGGGTTGGCCTTCCTGAAGATGCTTTTTATAAATACGCTCATGAGTTCTCCGGGGGACAACGTCAAAGAATCGGAATTGCGCGTGCTTTAGCGCTTAAGCCAAAATTAATTATCGCAGATGAACCCGTTTCAGCGCTTGATGTATCGGTTCAATCGCAAGTATTAAATTTATTAAAAGAATTACAAGAAGAGTTCGGATTGACATTTCTTTTCATCGCTCATGACTTAAGTGTTGTAAAACACATGAGTGACAGAATTGGAGTTATGTATCTGGGTGGTATTGTTGAAATTGCAGAAAAGGATGACTTATATGCTGAACCACTTCATCCATATACACAGGCATTGATTTCTGCGATTCCGGAGCCTGATCCAAGAAAGAAAAAGGAAAGAATTGTTCTTCAAGGTGATGTTCCAAGTCCAGCAAATCCACCAAGTGGTTGCCCATTCCATCCAAGATGTCCAATGGCAATGGAGGAATGTTCTAAAGTTAAACCACAATTAAAGGAGGTGAAGCCAGGACATAAGGTGGCTTGTCATTTACACAAATAAATGGCAGAAAATTTTTACCAACATACTTAAAGGGGGAAAACCTACATGAAAAAGTCAGCATTGTGGACAATCGTACTTTTGCTAGTTATGTCATTATTTCTAGCAGCATGCGGTGGCAATGAAGAAAAAGCTGAAAAAGAAAATGAAAACACTGGCTCAGAAACAGCTGAACCAAAAGAAGGCGGAACAATCACTTTAGCAGTTGACCAAGCTCCTGAAGGTGTTTTTGAATCTGCATATTATAGAAGTGTTATTGATGCACAAATTCTAGGTTTTACTGGTGGTAGTATTTACAAAGTAAATGATGACCTTGAATATGTACCTAATCTTGCTGAATGGACAATCAGCGATGACAAATTAACGTATACTTTTAAATTTAAAGAAGGCGTTAAATGGCACAATGGGGAAGAGTTAACAGCTGATGACTATGCATTTGCTCTTGAAACAATCGCAGACCCAGATTATGATGGTTCACGTTTCAACTATGTTGAAGGAATCAAAGGTGCTACTGAGAAAAAAGAAGGAAAAGCAGACCATATTGAAGGTGTTAATGTAATTGATAAATACACAGTTGCAGTCACTTTTAAAGAAGTAAAAATCAACAACTTAGAAAATCTTTGGTCAGATCCAATGCCTAAGAAACATTATGAAGGCGTTCCTGTTGCTGAACTTGGAGAATCTGATCAAGTTCGTCTAAACCCAGTAGGTCTTGGACCATTCAAAGTGAAAAAAGTTGTACCTGGTGAATATGTTGAATTAGAACGTTTTGATGATTATTGGGAAGGAAAACCACTTCTTGATGGAGTAGTTATCAAAGTTATTGATCCTTCATTAGCAAACGGTGCGTTCCAAAATGGCGAAATTGACATTATGAACATTGCTCCTGCTTCTGTTAAAGAATTAGAAAAAATGGATCATGTTCGCGTAGAAGAAGCTACTGGAACTGTATACTCTTATATCGGTCTTCGTTTTGGTCATCGTGATCAAGCTACACGTACGAACGTAGCAGATTTTGATAAGTTTAAGTCTAAAGAATTACGTCAAGCTTTATTATATGCAATTGATCGTCAAGCAATGATTGATGGTTTCTTATCTGGTAAAGGGAAAGTATTCAATACAGTTATTCCTTCAGCTTTCTGGATGGCTGCTGATGATTCAGAACTAAACCAATATGAATTTAATCAAGAAAAAGCAAAAGAATTATTAGCTTCTGCTGGTTACAAAGATGTAGATGGTGATGGATTTGTAGAAGATCCAGAAGGTAAGCCATTCACTATCAAATTTGGTCACTATGCAGGAAATGCAACATTTGAAGGTCGTTCACAAGCAATCATCCAAAGCTGGAATGATATCGGTGTCAAAACTGAATTAGCTACTGGTAGTCTAATTGAGTTCAACCTATACAATGAAATGAAAGACAACGACGATAAAGAATTAGAAGCATTCTTCGGTTCTTGGGGAACTGGTTCTGACCCAGATCCATCTGGTCTATGGGCAAATGATGCTGAGTGGAACTATGGTCGTTGGGTAAATGAAGATAGCCAAAGACTTCTTGATGAAGGTTTAAGTGAAAAAGCGTTTGATAAAGAATACCGTGGACAAGTTTATGTTGAGTGGCAAAAACTGTTCAACGAAGAATTGCCAGCACTTCCATTATGGGAGAACATGGACCTTTATGGAATTAATGATCGCCTACAAGGTGTACATGTAAATGCTGTTGGATTCCAAGACAATGTTCATAAGTGGTATGTAACTGACTGATCATAGGTTAGTAGAGTTCAAAAAGTCACGACTTGTGGCTTTTTGAACTTCAATTTTAAGTATGAATTTTTTAGATTAAGGAGAAATTAACATGCTCCAATACTCAATTAGAAGAATACTAGGCATGATTCCATTATTACTCCTTGCCTCAATTGTGGTTTTTTCCTTGGCGAAAATAATGCCGGGTGACCCGTTTGGAGGAGAAATTGATCCATCAAATACTGATCCAAAATACATTGAAGAAATGCGAGAAAAATTGGGCTATAACGACCCAATCTATGTACAGTATTGGAGATGGGTAACTGATTTCGCACAGGGTGATTTTGGCAAATCTACTACACATAAAATGGATGTTTCAAAGCTAATCGCTCAAAAAATTCCAAACACCTTATTTTTAGCACTTGTATCTTTATTTTTTACGTACATTTTTTCATTCTTAATGGGAATGTATGCAGGACGAAAACCGTATAAACTTGGAGATAATCTGATTGCAAGTTATAACTATATAGGATTAGCTGTTCCATCGTTTGTTGCGGGTATTGTGGCAATCTATTTCTTTTCGTTTCAGCTTAATTGGTTCCCATTCAGTGGATCAGTTGAAGTTGGACTCGATGAAGGAACGTTTCAATATTATGCAAGTAAATTTCACCATGTGATGTTACCAGCACTCGTTTTAGGATTAATGGGTACTGCTTCATACACGCAATTCTTACGAAATGATATTATCGAAAATAGTCGAAAAGACTTTGTAAGAACAGCAAGGGCAAAAGGAACAAAAGAATCAACAATCTATAATAAGCACATTCTACGTAATTCTATTATTCCGTTAGTAACATTTTTAGGATTCGATATTGCTACCTTAATAGGTGGTGCGGTTATAACTGAAACTATTTTCACATATCCAGGAATCGGACAACTTTTCTTAGAATCCGTTAATACAAGGGATTATGCTGTTATGATGACGATCACAATGTTACTTTCATTTTTAACACTTTTCGGAAATCTTATCGCAGATTTACTGTATGGAATTGTGGATCCGCGCATTCGATTGGATTAAGGAGGAGAATAAATGGAAGTAGTTACGAATACAAATGTAAATTCACCAAAAAATGAAACAAAAAGCCTTTCTCCTTGGGCGATAGCCAGAAGGAAATTCATGAAAAACAAACTAGCTATGATCAGTTTAGTTTTTCTAATCTGTATTGTGTTGGTTGCTATTTTTGGACCGATATTTAATAAGCAAGATATTGTTCGTGTTGATTTCATGAACATGAGGAAAGAGCCTTCAGGTGAGAACTGGCTTGGTACAGATACAAATGGACGTGACGTATTTGCTAGAATGTTACACGGTGCGAGAACATCTTTGATGATCGGATTTTCGTGTACCCTCTTTATTACTTTAATCGGAACAATAGTTGGTTCTGTAGCAGGCTATAATGGTGGGAAAATAGACCAAATGTTAATGCGTTTTACAGACTTTGTTTTAGTATTCCCATTCATGATCTTTGTTATTGTTTTAAACAGTATTCTTACCGGCAAGGTAACGGGAGCATGGACTCTGATTATTGTGATGAGCTTACTGAGTTGGGGTGGGGTTGCCCGTATTGTTCGAAGTAAAGTTTTAGCAGAAAAAGAAAATGAATATATTCTTGCTGCAAAATCGATAGGGACAAGGCCATCGAAAATCATCATTAAACATCTATTGCCAAACGTTTCCTCCACAATCATCGTACAAGCGACGTTAATCTTGGCAGTTATGATTGTTGCTGAATCAGGTCTAAGTTTTCTAGGCTTTGGGGTACCAACGAATACACCAAGCTGGGGGAATATGTTAGCAGAAGCTAGGGATGCCGATGTTTTACGTAATATTACTTGGATGTGGGCTCCTCCAGCAATAGCCATTACATTAACGATTTTATCAATTAATTTCATAGGCGAAGGGTTAAAGGATGCACTAAATCCAAAATCCAACCGTTAGCAGATCTATCACAAAGTGTGATGGATCTTTTTTTTGTCAAAAATTTTACTGATTCAACGCTTTTTTGCGATAAAGTATTATATCGAGAAAACAAAAAAACCTCATTTTTACAAAAGGTTATTACAAATGTTTCGTTTGTAAACCCTATTAAATCAAATGATTCAAGAAAAAATAATGACAATAATAAAAATTATCTTGCAATTTTGACATAGTTTTAATAGAATTTTAAATAGATTAAGAGAAAATGGATTTTTCACTCTTTAATGTAAATTAACTCTATTTTAAAAATTGACTTGTTTTTGTAATCTTTTTGTAATAAAATTTAGGTGATTCTTTTGTCAGATAATTTAGTACCTTTCTCGCTTTAAAGCCTTAGTTTGATAAAACAAGAGAATGCTAGAAAATTTGGTTGATATTTCTGTAAATATATTATATTTTGAATAATGAGTGAACTTATATATAGTTCCGATAAGGAAGGTGAACCTAATTTATGGCTACATTACTAGAAGTAAAAAATCTTAAAACATATTTCTATAAAAAGAAAACAGTAATACCTGCCGTAGATGGCGTTGATTTGAAAATAAAAAAAGGTGAAACCTTAGCTATAGTTGGTGAGTCAGGATCAGGTAAAAGTATTACCTCACTTTCAATTATGAAACTCGTACCTAGCCCAGCTGGAAAAATCGTTGAAGGTGAAATCATTCTTGATGGTAGAAATCTTGTTGATTTATCAGAAGCTGAAATGTGTAAGGTCCGCGGAAATGAAGTGTCAATGATTTTCCAAGAACCAATGACTTCTCTTAACCCTGTTCTTACTGTTGGTGAACAAATCATAGAGGTTTTGATGTATCACCAAAAATTGTCCAAAGTAGAAGCAACAAAAAAGGCAATTGAAATGTTGGAATTGGTAGGGTTCTCAAGGGCTGCGGAATTAATAAATGATTACCCACATCGTCTTTCGGGTGGTATGCGCCAGAGGGTTATGATCGCGATTGCCATGAGCTGTAATCCAAAGCTTCTAATTGCGGATGAACCTACCACTGCACTCGATGTTACAATCCAAGCTCAAATTCTTGACTTAATGAAGGATCTTAGTCGCAAATTTGATACTTCCATTCTTTTAATTACACATGATTTGGGAGTAGTGTCAGAGGTTGCTGATAATATCGTAGTTATGTATGGCGGGCAAGTTGTTGAGCAATCACCGGTAGATGAGTTATTTGATGAACCATTACATCCATACACTGTTGGACTGATGAACTCAATACCTGCAATAGAAGGAGAGATTGAACGCCTTCAATCTATAGAAGGAAACGTACCTTCACCAGAAAATATGCCAAAAGGATGCAGGTTTGCTCCGCGGTGTACAAAAGCATTTGACCGCTGTTTTGCAGAAGCTCCTCAGTTAAAGCAAATGGGTAAAGACCGAGCAGTTCGCTGTTTCCTATATGAAGATGAGGGGGCTAAAGCATGACTACAACAAATTTAGATAAGACGGTCGGTTCATCACAGGAAAATAGTAATATCATACTTGAGCTACAAGATGTAAAAAAATATTTCCCCATCAAAGCAGGTCTTCTGCAGCGAAATGTAGGTAATGTTAAGGCGGTTGACGGCATTAGCCTACAAATTAAAAAAGGGGAAACAATTGGACTAGTTGGGGAATCAGGATGTGGAAAGTCTACAACTGGAAGAACCATAATCAGATTGTACGAACCAACCGATGGGAAAATCATCTTTAAGGGTAAAGACATCACACATATGTCTGAAAGCGAACTTAGGAAATCAGTTAGAAGAGACATTCAAATGGTATTTCAGGATCCTTTCGCAACCCTTAATCCTAGAAAAACATTACGTTCAATCATCAAAGAACCATTAATTACACATAAATTATACACGGCAAAAGAACGTGAAGAAAAAGTAAAAGAATTAATGGAAACAGTTGGATTGAACGCATCATATATCAATAGATATCCTCATGAATTCTCGGGAGGACAGCGTCAAAGAATCGGGATTGCAAGAGCACTTGCTTTAAATCCTGAATTGATTATCGCTGATGAACCTGTTTCGGCACTTGACGTTTCAATTCAAGCACAAGTAATAAACTTAATGGAAGATCTTCAAGAAGAATTTGGCTTAACGTATATTTTTATCTCGCATGACTTAAGTGTTGTAAGACATATAAGTGATAGAGTGGGAGTTATGTATTTAGGTAGAATGATGGAATTAGCAAATAAAGAAGATTTATATGCTGAGCCACTTCATCCATATACACAAGCATTATTATCAGCGGTTCCAGTCCCTAAAAAAGTAGGGGCAATTAAAAGAGAACGAATTGTTCTTAAAGGAGAGCTTCCAAGCCCTTCAAATCCACCAAGCGGCTGTGTGTTCCACACAAGATGTCCAGCAGCAACAGATATTTGCCGCCAACTGGTACCGGAATTTAAAGAAGTTAAACAAGGGCATTTTGTTGCATGTCACCTTTTTGAGTAAAGGTGGCTGCACAGAAAATATATAGATTCTTTGAAGGGAGGAGATGCCACCTAAGAGGGATCATTCTAAGTAGTAAAAACTAAAAATTCTAACAAAATGATAGGGGGAAAAAACGTGAAGTTAAGAAAAAGCTTATGGCTATTTTTAGTCCTAACACTTGTAATGTCACTTTTCTTAGCAGCTTGTTCCGGTGGCGAAAAAGCTGGTACTGACACTGAAAAAGAAGAAACACCGAAAGAAGAAACACCAAAAGAAGAACCAAAAAACACTGATCCTGTAACTGGTGGAGATTTAGTAATTGGTTCTGCTGGTAGCCCAACTTTGTTTAACCCATATTTCTCAACTGATACAGCTTCAAGTGATATTGAGGGGTTAATCTATAACGCACTTGTTAAAACAAATAAAAATCTTGAAACTGAGTTAGACTTAGCTGAAAAGATTGACGTTTCAGATGATGGATTAGTTTATACTGTTAAGTTAAGAGAAGGCGTAAAATGGCATGATGGTGAAGAAATGAATGCCGACGATTTAGTATTTGCATACAGCATGATGAAAAATCCAGATGTAGTTTCTGAGCGTAAATCAAACTTCGAAAGCTTAGAAAAAATTGAAAAAATTGATGATTACACTGTTAAGTTTACTTTGAATAAAGTAGATGTAACTTTCTATCCAACTACATTGGGATCATATGGTCCACTACCTGAGCACATCTTAGGTGATGTTGATCCTGCTACATTACATGAAAATGAATTTAATACGAAAAATCCTATTGGTACTGGTCCATTCAAATTTGTAGAATGGAAAGATGGTGAGTACGTAAAGGTAGAAGCTAATGAAGATTACTTTGAAGGTCGTCCATACTTAGATACAATCACAACTAAGTATGTTGCAGATGCTAATGCATTAATCGCAGCATTACAAGCTGGGGAAATTGATATGTACAATGCATTCCCTGGTACAGAGATTGATACTGTAAAAGCAATTGATGGTGTTAAGATTGAAGAAGATCTAGCATTATCTTATACATTCCTTGCATTCAATCAACAGGATAAAAGATTCCAAGATAAAAAAGTTCGTCAAGCGTTCACTCACGCTGTAAATAAAGAAGCAATTGTTGAAAGCATTATGAATGGTGCAGGTCAACCTGCTGATGCTCCTGATAGCCCATTAATGTGGACATACAATGATGATGTTCCAAAGTTTGAATATGATTTAGAAAAAGCAAAACAATTACTTGAAGAAGCTGGTTGGAAAGATACAAACGGTAACGGTATCGTAGATAAAGATGGCGAAGAAATGTCATTCTCTATCAAAACAAACCAAGGTAACAAAGTCCGTGAAGACATTGCTGTAGTGTTACAACAACAATTTAAAGAAATTGGTGTTGAAGCTAAACCAGAAATCGTTGAATGGTCTGCGTTTATTGAAGCTATCTCTGCTCCAAACTGGGATTATGAGGCTATGATTCTTGGTTGGTCACTATCAACATTCCCTGACCAATATGATATCTTCCACTCTTCACAAGCAGCTGAAGGCTTAAACTTCGTATGGTATAAAAACGAAGAAGCTGACAAGTTAATGGAAGAAGCAAGACAAACAACTGATAGAGATCGTTACGTAGAAATTCACAAAGATCTATATCAAATTCTTGTTGAAGACCAAGCTTACACATTCTTGTATTACCCAATTGAGTACCGTGCAATGCCAGAAGAATTACAAGGTTATGAGTTCCATGCGAAAAATCAATTATTTAATGCACACAAATGGTGGTTACAAACTGCTGAATAATAAAAGACAAACATGATAGTTGCAGAGGGAAGGGTAAATTTTCCCTTCCTTCTTTTTAAATACTGAAAATAACTGGATACCTGTATCTAGATCGAACATAGAATATGAATTTATTAAAAAGTGAAGGAGAAATAGCTATGGTCTCTTATATCATCCGTCGAACATTAATGGCTATTCCCCTATTATTAGGAATTACCATCGTCTCATTTGCGATCATGCATATGGCCCCAGGTGACCCGACTGCACTTATGATGGATCCTAATATTAGTCCAGCAGATAGAGAAGTGGTTATGGAGAAATATGGCTTCAATGACCCAGTCCATATACAGTATTTTAAATGGTTAGGCAATATGCTCCAAGGTGACTTTGGAGATTCCGTTATTAATAAAGGAAGAGATGTTTCTGAATTGATTTGGAATCGATTGCCGAACACCTTGTTGTTGATGGGAGTATCTACGATATTAGCCATCGCAATTGCAGTACCTTTTGGTGTAATTTCAGCTGTACGACCGTATTCTAAGGTAGACTATACTGTTACCGTTTCGTCATTTTTAGGACTTGCTATTCCAAATTTCTGGTTTGGTTTAGTGTTAATTATGGTGTTCTCAGTTCATTTACACTGGTTCCCGGCTTCGGGTACATCTACACTAAATGCTCCTTTCAGCATTTGGGATCGCATTCACCATTTAATCTTACCGGCCTTTGTTTTAGCCACAGCAGATATGGCGAGCTTAACGAGATATACTCGTTCAAGTATGATAGAGGTTGTTAATCAAGACTATATGAGGACTGCAAGGGCAAAAGGTTTTAGAGAAGGCAAGGTTATTGCAAAGCATGGATTGCGAAATGGGCTAATTCCAGTTATTACAATATTTGGAATTATGATACCAAGCTTTATTGGTGGTTCAGTTATTGTTGAATCTGTATTTGGATGGCCAGGCCTCGGTAAATTATTCGTTGATTCAGCATTCCAACGTGACTATCCGATTGTAATGGCAATAACAGTAATTTCCTCCGTCTTAGTAGTAGCAGGAAATCTTATAGCCGATATTCTGTACGCTATCTTTGATCCGAGAATCGAATACTAAAAGGGGGGAAGCAAGATGGCACAACCGAATTTAGCACATGGAAACGATATAGAGTTACAAGGTTTATCTTCAAAAGCAGATACATTAACGAAAATCATGGTACGAAAGTTTTTTAAAAATAAGCTTGCAGTCATCGGTGCAGTCTTATTGATTCTGATTATTTTATCAGCAGTATTTGCACCATTATTAACACCACATGACCCGGATAAACAAGACTTGTTTAAGAGACTTGCAGACCCAAGTAAGGAACACCTTTTAGGTACAGATACATTTGGTCGAGATATCTTAACACGATTATTGTTTGGGGCTAGAATTTCATTATTAGTTGGTTTTGCTTCAGTTGCGGGTGCAATCACGATTGGTACAGCCCTTGGAGCTATAGCAGGATATTTTGGTGGTATTGTTGATGCATTGGTCATGAGATTTGTAGATATCATGTTATCAATTCCACAAATTTTCTTGTTAATCACACTTGTTACACTTTTTAAGCCAGGTGTAGATAAGTTAATCATTATTTTTGCCCTTACAGGGTGGATGACGACAGCCAGATTAGTACGCGGTGAGTTTTTATCCCTACGAAGTCGAGAGTTTGTATTGGCTTCAAAGACAATTGGTACAAGAAGCTTTACGATTATCTTTAGAGAAATTCTGCCTAATGCAATGGGGCCAATTATCGTTGCGGCTACCTTAGCCGTTGGGGGAGTTATCTTAGCAGAGTCTGCTCTTAGTTACCTTGGATTAGGTATTATGCCGCCAACACCAAGCTGGGGGAATATGCTTCAAGGTGCGCAGAGTATTACAATCATGCTTAACCAGTGGTGGGTTCCAACTGCACCAGGGTTAATGATATTAATTACAGTACTTTGCTTTAACTTTGTAGGTGATGGCCTACGAGATGCATTGGATCCAAAAATAAATGAGTAAAAAATAGCCAAGATGCGATCTTGGCTTTTTCTTTTGAACATAACTCTACATTAGACATCTTTTTCAAGCTCGTACCATAGATTATAGTAAGAAATTAGGACGAGCAGGTGATTTAATTGAGAATCCATTATTATCACTTTCTTATTGTATGGTTTACAGATGGTTAGGGCTTTTTTCTTTTTAGTTGGGTATGTATTAGCGGTTTATGGAGGAATTTCTACCATTGCTTATTTAAATTTAACTACGACAGGTCTATCTTTTTTGGAATACTTCCAATTCATTAGTAAAAAAATCGAATGCTATCTAATTGTAGTGGGCTTAGTGATGATTTGGATTAGTATTTATTTTCCAGCAAAGCCTCCAAAAAAGGAATAAGCATGTGCACGTATTTTCTAACAATACAAGAATATTTTGGAATAAAACTTCCTCAATCTGCCTATACTGTTGACAAACAGCTTTGAAGTGAGGGGTAAAAAATGTTGTTTCTTCATGATATTTGGGTAAATTGGTTTGAAGGTGAAGAAAATGGTTACAACGTTTGTCACTTCCATGAATGGCGCAAGGAAGATAGTGTTGAACTGTTAGACCAGGTACCTTTGCTAAAAATTGAGTCTCCGTTGTTTAACTACATTGAAAATGATTTAATGGAATTACCACAACAACTTCTTATGGATGTTCACCAAAAAGCGTATGTTCGTAAAAATCACGAACGGATTCAACTCGATTATTGTTTTGTTGTAACAGATGGCCAAGGGATTATGGCGATCGACACAATAGGCTATAACATCCCGATTCGGAAAAGCCGATTGATTCCACGGCAAGAACAGCTCGTTTATGAAATGGTGAATGGTCATGAAGCAATTCCTTATACCTTTGATAGTAAGGATAGCACAATGGAAAAGGAATATCATATTTTGTCTCCATCACCAATTGAAATGGCGGGCCTAACCCGTAAGGAAAGGCAATTAAAGCAGCTTTTATTTATGGCTTTAGATCAGTTAGCTTCCACCAAAAATGTAGCGGAGATTAGGTATTGGTATACGGAATGGAATCCTTCGAGGTATCAAGAAATTCAGGAAATGCAATTTGAAGAAGTATGGCAAAACCTCTATGAAGAAACCAGAAATGGATGGACAAGCAAGCACGTTCAATTATGCGAAAATCTAATTAAAGGCCAACCTTTTTTTGAGAAGCTTTGGGAAATTGAACATGAATCAAAAGTGTAAATGCATGAAAATTAATTAGAAAAAGGATTTGTCCGGGAACAAATCCTTTTTTTCGTATTCATTATTTTCTTTTTCTTCCTAATCCCATGGCATTTTCCATTTTTTTGACGGTTTTACTTGCTACTTTATTGGCTTTTTCAGCACCAGCGTCAAGGATTTCGTCTAATTTTGGTGAATTTAGAAAGTCGTAATATCTTTCTTGAATGGGACGAATTTCGTTTAATACAACCTCAGCAAGGTCGGCTTTAAAGTCTCCGTAACCTTTACCTTCATAAAAAGTTTCGATTTCTTCAATGGATTTGTTGCTGAAATTCGAATAAATGGTAAGAAGGTTAGAAATACCCGGTTTATTTTCCTTATCAAATTTCACAATTCCCTCTGAATCGGTTACAGCACTTTTGATTTTTTTCTCGATTTGTTTCGGGTCATCAAGTAAGGCTATGTAGCTTTTTGGATTTGGATCTGACTTACTCATTTTTTTTGTAGGATCTTGTAACGACATTATTCTTGCGCCTTCTTTAGGTATCCTTGCATCTGGAATTGTGAAGATTTCGCGATATTTTTTGTTGAATCTTTCCGCGAGATCACGAGTTAATTCAATATGTTGCTTTTGGTCTTCACCGACAGGAACAAGGTCAGCATTATATAGAAGAATATCTCCAGCCATTAAAGGTGGGTATGTTAATAATCCAGCGACAACGGCTTCTTTCCCTTGTGATTTATCTTTAAATTGAGTCATTCTCTCAAGTTCCCCGATATAGGAGACACATTGTAACATCCAGCCTGCTTGAGCATGTGCTGGAACCTCTGACTGAATGAATAGTGTTGCTTTTTCTGGGTCAAGCCCTATTGCGAGATAAAGTGCGGCTAAGCTTCTAATATTTTCGCGCAGTTTTTTTGCGTCTTGTGGTACGGTAATCGCGTGTTGGTCCACAATACAATAGAAGCAATTATATTCATTTTGCAATTCAATAAATTGTTTCATTGCCCCGATATAGTTTCCTAATGTTACAGATCCACTTGGTTGAATCCCTGAAAAAATAGTTTGCATTTGTTTCGCTCCTTTTAAAATATGGATGATAAAGAGTAGTTTAAGTCAAAAATAAAAAACCACCCGCACCTAACAATTAAATGTTAGGGACGAATGGTTACCGCGTTGCCACCCTAGTTATTTTACCCAAACGACTGAGTAAAATCTCTCGTATCCTTGTAACGTAAGGAACACGTCTAAGCCTACTACTAATTTTCAGCAAAGATGCTCAAAAGTCCATTCCATATGTTCCATTGCCTGTTCACACCAACCACAGACTCTCTGGTAGAGGAATTTCCCTCATAATGGTCATCATATGTACTACTCTTCTTCATAGCCCGTTATTCGTATTATTTTTATTATAATCTTTTCATGTCGAATTGCAAGTAGTGGAGCAAAAAAACGATGGAAAACATATAAGCCTCATACGCATAAGTTAAACAGTTTTGAAACAACATAAGTAGCGTATATCTTTGGTAACAAAAAAAGGAAACTACATATTTAGGAGGTCATCTATTTGAAAAAAATGTCGTTGATATTAAGTATACTTTTTGCAAGTACGATCGTACTTTCAGCCTGTGGCACATTTGATAATGGGAACAAAGAAGGTGGCGGAGCTGAGGGCGAAGGTACAAAGCAAGAACTAAGAATCAATATTAGTTCAGAGCCTCCAACATTACATCCAGGCTTAGCAACGGATTCAACATCCGGGGTCGTATTGACCCATGCTTTTGAAGGATTAACTCGCATTAATAAAAATGGAGAACCAGAAGAAGCGATGGCTGAAAAAATTGATGTTTCTGAGGATGGCAAAACGTATACTTTTACGCTTCGTGATGCTAAATGGTCTAATGGCGATCCTGTAACAGCCCATGATTTTGAATATGCATGGAAATGGGTATTGGTGCCTGGAAACCAATCAGATTATGCATCACAAATATACAATTATATTGAGGGTGCAAAAGACGCTTATAACACGCCAGATATTTCAATCGAAAAAATGGACAGTGTTGGTATTAAGGCAATTGATGATAAAACACTTGAGGTAAAATTGGTCAATCCAACTGCTTATTTCTTAGAATTAACGGCCTTTTATACGTATTTTCCCGTAAATAGTAAGATTGCAAAGGATAATCCGGATTGGGCAAATCGAGTGGATGAATCCTATGTTTCCAATGGACCGTTTGTCATTGCAGATAAGTCAGCAAGTATTACTCTCAATAAAAATAAAGACTATTGGGATGCTGATTCAGTCAAGCTTGAGAAAATCACAATGGATATGATTAATGATCCAAATACTGAATATCAAAGCTTCAAAAAAGGAGAGTTGGACTGGGCTGGTGCTCCAACATCAGCATTGCCGACAGATGTTATTCCCACATTAGACAAAGAAGGTACGTTACAAAAGAGCGCTATTGCTGGCACCTATTGGTACAAGTTTAATATTAATAAGGAACCGTTTCAGAATGAAAATCTTCGAAAAGCTTTATCTTACGCAATCGATCGAAAAGCGATTGTTGAAAATATTACGCAAGGTGGGCAAATACCAGCAATGGCCTTAGTTCCATCGGCAATTCTTAAGGAAAATGAAAAGGGCTATTTTAAAGACAATGACGTGGATGCTGCAAAGGAACATTTACAAAAAGCATTAGATGAGCTTGGATTAGCAGATGTATCTGAACTTCCTGAGATTGCTCTTTCCTATAATACTTCAGAAGGACACCAAAAAGTTGCACAAGCGGTTCAAGATATGTGGAGAAAGAATTTAGGGGTCAATGTAACCCTTAATAACGCTGAGTGGAACGTGTATCTTGATAATATTGACCAAGGTAATTTCCAAATTGGTCGTGCTGGCTGGTTGGCTGATTTTAATGATCCTGTAAACTTCCTTGAAATTTTTACAGTCCCACAAGGAAATAATGATACCGGGTGGACAAGCGAGAAGTTTAATAACCTGCTTGCTCAAGCAGCAAAAGAAACAGATAAAGATAAGCGACTGGGTTTACTAAAAGAAGCTGAGCAAGTGGTCATCGGAGAAATGCCGATTGCACCTATTTATTTCTATACGAACAACTGGGTTCAGAATGAGAATTTAAAAGGTGTGGTTATTTCTCCATTAGGAGATGTTCAATATAAGTGGGCGTATTTTGAATAATTCAAAATAGGTCCTCTCAAATAAAACATAAAAGTAAGGTATATAGTTGACCTATATACCTTACTTTTTGAACAGATCAAAAGTGATTCAATGGGAGGTGTACGAAGTGGCAAAGTATATCATTAAGAGATTAATCTACATGATCGTTTCTCTCATCTTGATTGTGACGGCCACATTTTTCTTAATGCAGGCGGCTCCAGGTGGTCCATTTACGAAAGAGAAAGATGTCCCTCCAGAAATTGAAGCGGCTCTAAATGCGCATTATGGTTTGGATCAACCCTTATATAAACAGTATTTTGATTATTTATATGATGTGGCTAGATGGGATTTTGGTCCATCCTTTAAATATAAAGCTATGACAGTAAATGAAATTATCAATAATGGATTTCCAATTTCCCTTTTCTTGGGGATTGAGTCGATTTTATTGGCTATTGCATTTGGCGTTGTTTTAGGTGTGATTGCAGCCCTTTATCATAACAAATGGCAGGATTATTCAGCGATGATTGTTGCCGTATTAGGTATTTCTGTTCCAAGTTTCATTTTAGCAACAGTATTGCAATATGTATTCGCTATAAAACTAGACCTTTTTCCAGTTGCAAGATGGGAATCGTTTATGCATACGATTTTACCTGCCATTGCTCTAGCCTCTTCACCAATGGCCTTTATTGCAAGATTAACACGTTCAAGTATGCTCGAGGTATTGGCCAATGATTACATAAAAACAGCTCGTGCTAAAGGATTGGCTCAATGGACGATTACGATAAAGCATACGATACGTAATGCAATGCTACCTGTAGTCTCCTACATGGGGCCATTAACAGCTGGAATCTTAACAGGAAGCTTTGTGATTGAAAAAATCTTTGGAATACCTGGATTAGGGGACGAATTTGTAACGAGTATCACAAACCGTGATTATACCGTCATAATGGGAGTCACAGTTTTTTATAGTATCTTACTCTTGATTTCTGTTCTCCTTGTCGATATTTTGTACGGATTTATTGATCCTCGTATCAAGTTATCTGGAGCAAAGAAAGGGGAGTAACGTATGCAGAATATTCCTAAGGAAATGTTTACGCCCGCAACTATAAATGAGAATGAAGCCGAAAAAATTTCGAAACCAAGTTTATCCTTTTGGAAGGATGTCACTTCAAGATTTAAGAAAAATAAACTCTCATTAGCAGGAGTCGTATTATTAATCCTTTTACTCATTATGGCGATTTTTGGGCCAATGATGAATGAATTTGATTATCGAACAACAGATCTTGCCCATGCCAATGAGGCACCATCTAGCGTGCATTGGTTTGGAACAGATGAACTTGGAAGAGATGTCTTTACAAGAACATGGCAAGGGGCGCGAATCTCTTTATTTATTGGACTTGCAGCTGCTGTTATTGACCTAGTAATTGGGGTTTTATGGGGCGGTATATCCGGCTATATGGGGGGAAAAGTCGATGAATTTATGATGAGATTAGCAGATATTTTGTACGGGGTACCTTATTTGTTATTAGTGATTCTACTCATGGTAATTCTTGAACAAGGGCTCGGTACTATGATTCTTGCGATGACGATAACCGGTTGGATCAATATGGCGCGGATTGTGAGAGGACAAGTCTTGCAGTTAAAGTACCAGGAATATGTTCTTGCGGCTCAAACCTTAGGGGCTGACGTTAAGCGCATTATGTTTAAGCACTTGATTCCGAATTCCATGGGGCCCATTCTAGTTACGATGACGTTGACGATTCCAAATGCAATTTTTACTGAATCCTTTCTAAGTTATCTTGGCTTAGGTGTACAAGTTCCACTTGCCAGCTGGGGAACAATGGCCTCAGAAGGCTTGCCGGCTTTTGAATATTATCCATGGCGTTTGTTTTTCCCGGCTACGTTAATCTGTATCACGATCTTTGCTTTCAACGTAATAGGCGATGGAATGCGAGATGCATTAGACCCAAGGCTGCGCAAGTAAGGGAGTGAGTGAATGGAAAAATTATTAGAAGTAAAAGACCTTGAAGTCTCTTTTCAAACCTATGCGGGTGAAGTAAAAGCAGTCCGCGGTGTGAATTTTGATTTATATAAGGGTGAAACACTTGCCATAGTTGGGGAATCAGGGTCAGGTAAAAGTGTAACCTCTCAAACAATTATGAAGCTTATTCCAATGCCACCTGGAAAAATTACAAAAGGTCAAATCCTTTTTGATGGTGAGGATCTTGTTCCAAAAACCAATAAGGAAATGGAGAAGATTCGCGGAAAAGATATTGGTATGATCTTTCAGGACCCTATGACCTCCCTTAACCCGACGATGAGGGTTGGCATGCAAATTATGGAGGTTTTGATTAAGCATCAAAATATGTCTAAGGGAAACGCAAAAGATCGTGCAATCGAGCTTCTAAGACTAGTTGGAATCCCAAGCCCAGAGAAGCGGGTGAATCAGTATCCCCATGAATTTAGTGGGGGGATGAGACAGCGTGCGATGATTGCTATTGCATTGGCTTCCAGCCCAAAATTATTGATTGCTGACGAACCAACCACGGCTTTGGACGTAACGATCCAGGCGCAAATTTTGGAATTAATGAAGGACCTCCAAAAGAAGTTGGAAACATCGATTATTTTTATCACCCATGATTTAGGCGTCGTTGCCAATGTCGCAGATCGAGTTGCCGTAATGTATGCTGGGAAAATCGTTGAATATGGGACGGTTGATGAAATTTTTTATAACCCAAAACATCCCTATACATGGGGATTATTGTCGTCAATGCCAAGTCTAGATAGTGATAATCAAACCGAGCTTATGGCTATTCCGGGGTCACCGCCAGACCTTACAAATCCTCCGAAAGGGGATGCGTTTGCGCCAAGAAATCGTTTCGCGATGAAAATTGATTATGAAATGGAACCCCCAATGTTTAAGGTTACGGATACTCATTATGCAGCAACATGGCTCCTTCACCCTGATTCACCTAAAGTAGAGCCTCCTGAAGCTGTAAAACGTCGAATGAAAAACTTCTCATCCGAAAGGCAACACAGAAAGGATGATGAATGAAATGGCTGAAAAGCAAAAACTAGTTGAGATCAGAAATTTAAAGCAATATTTTAATGTTGGAAAACCAAATATGGTCAAAGCGGTGGATGGGATTACCTTTGATATTTACAAGGGAGAAACACTAGGTCTTGTGGGAGAGTCAGGCTGCGGAAAGTCAACCACGGGAAGGACCATTATCCGTTTATATAACGCTACCGGTGGAGAGGTTATTTTTAACGGTGAAAATGTTCATGGGAAAAAGTCGAAAAAAGAGTTGAAAAAGTTTAACCGGAAAATGCAAATGATCTTCCAAGATCCATACGCTTCCTTAAATCCGAGAATGACTGTAGCGGATATTGTGGCTGAAGGTATTGATATTCATGGGCTTGCTAAAAATAATAATGAGCGAATGGAACAGGTTTATTCACTATTGGAAACTGTTGGGCTAAACCGTGAGCATGCAAATCGGTATCCACATGAATTCTCAGGAGGGCAGCGGCAGCGGATTGGAATTGCACGTGCACTTGCAGTTAAACCAGACTTTATTATTGCAGATGAGCCCATCTCAGCCTTAGACGTTTCGATTCAAGCACAGGTTGTTAATCTGATGAAGAGGCTCCAAAAAGAAAAAGGATTGACGTACTTGTTTATTGCACATGATTTGTCAATGGTCAAATATATAAGTGACCGAATAGGAGTGATGTATTTCGGGAAAATCGTTGAGCTTGCAGATGCGAACGATTTATATTCAAACCCGATACATCCATATACAAAATCATTGTTATCAGCAATTCCGCTGCCTGATCCAGATTATGAACGAAATCGTAAAAGACTGATTTACGATCCAAAAGAACATGGATACTCAGAAAATGAAGAGGTAAAACTCCGTGAAATTAGACCAGGACATCTAGTCGCCTGCTCGGAAAAAGAATACAAAGAATATAAAGCAAAGTACAGCTAAATGGCCTAATGGGCCATTTTTTATTTTGATTAGATTTACCATTAATATCAGAAGGGTTTCTTAGAAGAATATAATATAAAGACAACCTAGTTCATACAATTGAATAAATATTAAAATTATGAAAAGATTGTCTAATTTTGTAGGACTTTCTGAAAAATTCATATAAACTGGAAGTAAAGAGTGGAAGGAAGGAGGAAAGTATGAAAAAATTTATCTCTTTTCTATTAGTTATCGCTTTAATTGGATTCGGTGTGTTTTATGTAAAAGATACAGGATTTGCAGAAAATAAAATATTGACGATGGAATCTCATTCTATGAGTAAATCGGTTATAACTAAAAAAGAAATCCCAGAGCTGGTGAACCGGTTTGAATTTAATTCAGGCTATCAATTCGAATATCCTGATGCTATTAGAGGTATTTATGTATCAGCACATTCAGCGGGTGGAGACCGTTTTCCACGACTTGTCCAATTTATTGATGAAACGGATCTAAATGCGATGGTCATTGATGTTAAGGACGATTTCGGATATTTGACTTACGTCCCACCAAAGGGCTCGAAATATCAAGGGATAAGTAAGGATTATATTAGAGATCCGACTGCCTTACTTAAAAAGCTTGAGGAGAAGCAAATCTATCCAATCGCCAGGGTTGTCGTATTTAAAGATTCTGTATTAGCAAAGCAAAGACCCGATTTATCCTTTAAAGTAGGCGATAAGGTTTGGACAAATGGACGAGGGGAAGCATTCGTGAACCCATTTTTAAAAGAAGTTTGGGATCACAATGTCGGGATTGCAATTGAAGCGGCAAAGCTTGGATTCCAAGAGATTCAATTTGACTATGTTCGTTTTCCAGAAGGATTTGAGAAACGAGATGGTTCCTTAACCTATGGCATGGGGGAATATGAGAAGGCGAATATAGATAATGTACAAAAACGTGTGGCTGCTGTCACGGATTTCGTAGCATATGCAAAAGAAAAATTAGATCCATATCATATTAAGGTTTCAGTTGATATTTTTGGATATACAGCAACATTGCCTGAAGCACCAGGAATTGGTCAAAATTTCTCCAAGATATCTGAGAATGTCGATGTCATTTCTTCCATGATTTACCCGAGTCACTGGACATCCTATTTTGGTATTGCACGCCCTGACTTAGAACCATATCGTTTAGTTTCAGAATATGCAAAAGTTGAAAACCACAAACTGGGCCAAATTGAAAATAGACCTATTTCAAGACCCTGGCTACAGGACTTTACTGCAAGTTGGCTTGGAAAAGGAAATTATACGGTATACGGCAAGGATGAAATAGAAGCACAAATAAAAGGGTTGCAAGACCAAGGTATTCATGAATTCTTACTTTGGAACGCTGCAAACACCTATACAAAGGGTGTGGATTACACACCATAGAAAAAAACTGGCCGGTCCCATCACCTTTGGGACCAGCCTATAGTTTGTTATTTTTTTCGTCCACCTACGTTTTTCCAACCAGTCTTCACACGGGAATCACGATTGACGATATCTGATCCAGCCTTACCGCCAAAAACTCGTTCTCCAACACCATTTGCCATAACACCCATTAAAGCAGTAATTCCAATGACCAAAACAGCAATTAGACCTAAATCCATTATGTAGCTTGCCATGAATATCCCCCTCAAATGAAAACGTATTCCTACTTCTATTCTATTCCAAGTGAAGTATGATTAAAAGAGGGAATAATGAAAAAGGAGAACAATCTCTTTTCATTTGCATACACTAAGGATGTCCAATAAAAAATACAAGGAGTAGTTGTATGAACTGGTACGAGAAACTAAATCAGTATTTTCCAATTGAAGAAATGAAATCAAAAGAACATATGGAAACTTTATTGAAGGAAAAAGGAGATATTTACTACAAAGATGAGGGTCCTTACCATGTTCTGATGTATGCTGAGTTAGATAGATTTATTTTTATTGATTACCTTTTTGTTTCAAAAGAATCCCGAGGACAAGGGTTAGGACATAAACTCATCGAAAAATTAAAGAAAAAGGGTAAGCCAATTATCCTTGAAGTCGAACCTGTGAACTATGAAGACTCAGATACCGAGAAAAGACTAAAGTTCTATAAACGGGAAGGTTTTGAACATGCTACCTCAATTGGTTACGAGCGCAAATCATTGGCAACAAATGAACAAAACCAGATGGAAATATTATACTGGTCTCCAACAAATCAATCTGAAGAACTTATTTATGAAGCCATGAAAAAAACATATGAAGAAATTCACAAATATAAAGATAAAGAATTTTATGGGGAATCTTACCAGGATGTTAATCAAGTATTATCATTTAACGACAATAATGATAATCGGGACATCTTAAAAGATGTGTGATTTTTTAAGCATTGGGAACTGATTACTCCTATTGTTTTTCTATTTAGAACTATAGGTGTATCAAGGTCTTACTGATTTAAAAGTTTTCTTTAAAATTGTCTATCTTTCTCAGAAAATTTGAGGTATAATAATTAAAGAAATTACTTAATTAAACTAATTTTAATTTAGTATATACATCCATGACCAATCATGCTGATTGTTAAGTAATAATCTACTTTTTAAGGGAGTGATAAGGTTAATGGTTACTCTTTATACTTCTCCAAGCTGTACTTCTTGCCGTAAAGCGAAGTCATGGTTAGAGGAAAATCAAATTCCATATCAAGAAAGAAATATTATTTCAGATTCTCTTTCAATCGAGGAGATCAAAGAAATTTTACGTATGACGGAAGATGGAACAGACGAGATTATTTCAACTCGTTCCAAAGTTTTCCAAAAATTGAATGTAAATCTGGAGACAATGCCTCTTCAGGATTTATACAAGTTAATTCAAGAAAATCCTGGTCTTCTTCGTCGACCAATTATCATTGATGAGAAGAGATTACAGGTAGGATATAATGAGGACGAAATCCGTAGGTTCTTACCAAGAAAGGTTCGTACCTTCCAACTAAAAGAAGCACAACGCTTAGTAAACTAACATCTAGAAACTTCTACTGTTAAAACGTAGAAGTTTTTTTGTTTATTAGGACATTTTACTCGTTTTCTGACGCGTTTCATATTATAATGGTACATAAAACAGAAGCTACTGAAATGACTTAACCTAAATTCATGCTCATATTGCATGAAAAACCGGGCAAAACAACTGTTTTTTAAAAATTAACCTTTTTTATTTCCATTCTCATATCTTTTAACATAAAATAAAAGTACAAGATATAGACTTTTTTCTTATCTGTAGGTTATTCTACAACATTTATGGGAAAAGTGAATAAAAGAGCATCTGGCTCGGGGGTATAACGTCCCTTCAAAATCTGAGCAAGAAGGGAGAGGTTCTGTAATGGAAATCGAACGTATCAACGAATATACAGTGAAATTCTATATTTCATATAATGACATAGAACAGCGCGGGTTTGAACGTGAAGAAATTTGGTATAACCGTGAGCGAAGCGAAGAGCTCTTTTGGGAAATGATGGATGAAATTCATCAGGAAGAAGAATTCACGATTGATGGTCCACTATGGATCCAAGTCCAGGCGTTAGAAAAAGGGTTAGAAGTTCTTGTGACACGAGCACAGCTTTCAAAAGATGGGAATAAATATGAACTTCCTGTGGGTGACGATAAAATTCCAGTTGATGAGAAGATTGAATCTTTACTTGATCAACAATTTCATTCAAAATACGAGGACAAAGACTTTATTGAAGAATTTGAGGAAGAAACCTTCCAATTTTTAATTCGGTTCCAAGATTTTGAGGATGTCATTTCACTAGCACATCGTATCCAGCTTGAAGGATTAAGCAATTCCTTGTACACCTTCGAAAATAAGTACTACTTATTTATCGATTTCAACGAGGAAATCTACACTGAAGATCAACTTGAAGATATGCTTAGCATTGTGTTGGAATATGGGCAAGAGTCGGCAATGTCGATTCATAGAATTGAAGAGTATGGTAAAAAGATTATCCATGAGAATGCATTAAATGAATTGGTTAAATATTTCTCGCTATAATCTAAGTCGAATTCCATTTTTGGAATCGGCTTTTTTTTTTGGAAAAATGTTCATAATTTTTAAATTGTACAACCAGATTTTCTATGCTATTTTAAAGAAGCAAACTAATTGAAAAAGGAGATGATGCCGTGTTTGTTGCATTACGTGAAAACGGTACATACATATCACTCGTGGAAAAATGGAAACGTTCCGATTTGCTTGAGCTTCGCAGCCATGAGCTATTTTATTGTCCGGCTTGCCAAAGCAAAGTCCAACTGAAGGCGGGCTTGAAAAAGACCCACCATTTTGCACATTTAAAAGGAGTAGAATGTACGGTTAAAACAGAACCAGAGTCTGAGTATCACCTTGAGGGGAAACGACAGCTCTTCCAATGGTTCCAAGCCCAAGGGTATGATGTCAAGCTCGAACCATTTTTACCGGAAATCTCACAACGTCCAGACCTCTTGGTCACCACACCTTATACACGCTTCGCAATTGAGTACCAATGCTCTCAACTTGATTATTCCTTATTTAAAAAGAGATCCCATTCTTATAAGACGGAAGGTATTGTACCTATTTGGATTTTGGGTGCAAAATGGTTTAAGCGGGTGTCTACCCATTCTGTAAAACTTTCACCATTTCAATGGCTTTTTGCCACCTCCTTCAACCAACCTGTCCACCCTAGCATCCTTTATTACTGCCCAGATACGTCTACATTTGTTAAACTCTCTAATCTTCAACCATTTACAACAGCCGAAGCTTTTTGCTCGATGTATTTTTATAAAGAAAAAGAAATATCCTTTTCAGAACTATTGAATCCGGACAATCGTATTTTTACTTTGCATCCTATATGGGCTAGAAAAAAACAAAAGTGGAGAGCAAGCTACTCCTTTTATAACTCTACCCAGTTGTCCTCATTTTTGACCACGCTTTATCAAAACAGAATCCCGCCTGCCCATTTACCAGGTGAAGTGGGATTACCTGTACGATCAGGTTACTGGTTTCACACACCTTCGATGATTTGGCAAATGTGGATTTTGCTTGATCTTTTGCTTCGCCTTAGGAAAGGGGATCCTTTCTTTTTTTCATCCATAATGGAGGTTATTTCAAATCGAATTGCTTCAAAAGAGATTGAAATTAGACAGTTGCCTTTGGTGTTTCATACACAATATTCACTTGCGGTTGAGGAGTACCTACATGTATTGGTGAAAGCAGGAAATCTAAAAAAAATGTCTAAAACCAAATATGAAAAAATAAAGGATTTTACAATTCCAACAAGCTTAGATGAAGCGAGTATGATGGACGAAAAAATGCTGGCAAGTGTTGGAAAGCATGAAGAAATTGGATTGGTACATCCTAATATTGGTAGAGATCTAAGTGAAGGTTGAATTCAAAAAACTTGAACTTTTTGAATAAAAAAGGAGATAATCAATAAAGTATCGAATACTTTTTAGTGTAATAGGAAATAGGAGGTTTTATAAAATGGCGGAACAATCAAATGTAAAGAAACTCCCGAATCGCAATGAAATTGCCGAACAGGATACATGGAGATTAGAAGATATTTTTGCTTCAGATGCTGAGTGGGAAAAGGAATTTACTGAAGTAAAAGAGATGATTTCAGGAATTGAAGAATTCCAGGGAAAGCTTGGTGAATCTGCGGATAAGCTTTTTGAGGCTTTAGCTTATCAGGATGCCATTTCTTTACGAATGGGTAAACTTTATACATATGCACATATGCGTAATGACCAAGATACATCAAATTCGTTATATCAAGGCTTATATGATCGTGCAACAAATCTATATACACAAGTAGGTAGTGCACTTTCTTTCATCGTGCCTGAAATCCTAACAATCGATGAGGAAACAATTAAATCTTTCCTATCCGAAAAGGAAGAATTGAAGGTCTACGAGCATGCATTAAACGATATCAACCGTGAACGCCCGCATGTTTTATCTGCAAAAGAAGAAGCATTGCTTGCACAAGCCTATGAGGTAATGGATTCTTCAAGCAATACCTTTGGAATGCTAAACAACGCTGATTTAACTTTCCCGACCATCAAAGATGAGAACGGGGAAGAGGTTGAAATTACGCATGGTCGTTATATTAACTTCCTTGAAAGTTCAGACCGACGCGTCAGAGAAGAAGCATTTAAGTCTGTCTATGACACATATGGCAAATTTAAAAATACGTTTGGCAGCACGTTAAGTGGAACTGTTAAAAAGGATAACTTTAATGCGCGTGTTCGTAATTATAAGTCTGCTCGCGAAGCAGCTCTGAGCAGCAATAATATTCCTGAAACCGTTTATGATAATCTTGTGAATACCATCAATGAACATTTACCATTGTTACATCGCTATGTTGACCTTCGCAAAAAGGCACTTGGTGTGGATGAGCTTCATATGTATGATCTCTATACGCCACTTGTAAAAGATGTAAAAATGGAGGTTCCCTATGAGGAAGCAAAGGATTATATCCTAAAAGGGCTTGCGCCATTAGGTGAGGATTATTTAAATGTTTTAAGAGAAGGCTTTGAAAACCGTTGGGTGGACATTCACGAGAACAAAGGAAAACGAAGTGGTGCATATTCATCAGGAACCTATGGTACAAATCCTTATATTCTTATGAACTGGCAGGACAATGTCAACAATCTATTTACATTAGCACATGAATTTGGACACTCCGTTCATAGCTACTATACAAGAAATAATCAGCCATATACGTATGGAAATTATTCTATCTTTGTTGCCGAAGTGGCGTCTACTTGTAATGAAGCACTCTTAGGGGACTATTTATTAAAAACTCTTGATGATGACCAAAAGAGATTATATATTTTAAATCACCAGTTAGAGGGCTTTAGAGGAACTGTATTCCGTCAGACCATGTTTGCTGAATTTGAACATATGATTCATATGAAAGCACAAGAGGGGGTTGCGTTAACACCTGATTTGTTTACCGAAATGTATTATGACCTTAACAAAAAATACTTTGGTCCAAATATTGTCGTAGATGAGGAAATTGGTTTAGAATGGTCACGTATTCCACATTTCTATTACAATTATTATGTGTACCAGTATGCAACAGGTTTTAGTGCTGCTACAGCATTGAGTAAGCAAATCTTAGAAGAGGGCAAGCCTGCTGTTGACCGTTATATTAACAACTTCCTAAAAGCGGGAAGCTCTAACTACCCAATTGAAGTACTGAAAAATGCAGGTGTGGACATGACTTCTGCAGATCCAATTAAAGAAGCATGTAAAGTATTCGAAGCAAAACTAACAGAAATGGAAAAATTATTAAATAAGTAATTAAAATAAGAGGGGGCATCCAATTTGGATGCCCTTTGCTATCAACGAAACCCCTTGAAACGATTTCGATTATTATAAATAACGAATGTGACAAGTAATGAAAGAAATAAAAGAGGGGTTGTGATATAAAGGGGTATTAATTTCATTAATCCCAATATATTTAGTCCAAAAGTGATGATGATCATGAAGGTTCCAATAATCAGTCCGATTTTCCTCATCTTTATATCCTCCATACAAATGAATGAATTTTTACCGTGTTGTTTCTATACATTATACTTATGTCCAAGCATCCATTTTAAGAATAGGAATTTGACAACTTTGTGAAAAAATGTACAAATAGTTGAAAATGGTTATCAACCTTGCTATTATGTAATCAAGAAGTAATCACACAAACAACACCCCTTTGTTTGAAGTGAAATTTCTCCCATCCCCTTTATTGATATATATAGTAAAAAGGCTTGGATTCAATTGGATTCCAAGTCTTTTTCGTTATTCTATATATCTAGCTCTAGCGCTTGCACAGGAAGTGCTGACGTCTATGTTTGCCACAGGACGTGGCAGTATTTAATAGACGTTCACCCCAATGCGCTTGCGTTTTTATTCTATATATCTCCAAAACGTTCCGTATTTCACGGGAACTTGTTCAACTTTTTGCTTTAAAATGAGCTTTTTCATTTCGCGTTCCACTTCTGGTATAGGCAAATCGTACAGAACGGAAATTTCTTTTGAAGCAACGAATTTAAAATATTTTAAGAAATCCTCCAATGGCGGTGGAGGCGTGGGTTCTATTCTTTCACCGAGCATATCGTAAATAATATGAACATACATTTCATATGGATAGCAGCCAGTGATTTTTAGACCTTCCTCTTCAATGTTCTCATTAAAGAAAACAAGTGTCGGAATTTCCTCAACGTCCATTTCAGATGTGATTTTTAAATCGCATTGGAATGCTTTTGCAGCACTTGATGAATGAAGATCGCTTTTAAATTCGTTAACATCCAGACCAACCTCATCTGCACATGCATAAAGTACATCCGCATCTGAAATATCCCGTTTTTCAAGGAAAAGGTTTTCTTGAAGCTTTCGTAAAAAACGAATTCCTGCTTTTTTGCCTTGTAGTTCTGCAGCTTTAATCGCAATGGAAACAGAATGAGGAGCAGAAATTGGATTTTCAAGCCATAGGGTTCCGTCGCACGACATTCCTGATCGACTAGCAGTGCGTTCCCACACTTGCGCCATGTCAGCTGGTTTTTTCCTCTTTTGAATATTCAAGGAAGCAAGGCGGCCACTTAAAATATGGCGAATCGTAAAATACTTTCCATATTCAATTGTCAGCTTTTTTAAAATGGGTTCCAATGCCCAACAATCAGGACAGAGTGGATCAACAAACATATAGATTTCCAACGGTCGGTTACCAGATGAATGTTTGAATCCCATTTGATCAGTTTGTTTCAAGACCTTACCCCCTTTCTACCCGCGAGGAGTGTATATCAAATGTTGAATGTATTAACATTTTATCAATGGACGAGATTTAACTCAAATAAAGCGCACTTTTTAGAGAAATGAAATTTATGGTATCGAAATAAATGCTCGAAATAAAAAGCTCTCCCTGGGGTGTTAACAGGTTCCGTTTTGGGTGCAAACAGACTAATTAACATATTAAAATGCAAAGGGTTTCTAAGGTTAAATCACAGTAAAAATCATAGTCAAACGCTTTAGAGAGGCAAAATCAGTAAATATTCGGACAAGGGAAAGCCAAAACATCGCGGTTGTGTCCGAAGTCGAGGCATCTTCAGACAAGGGAAAGCCAAAACATCGCGGTTGTGTCCGAAGTCGAGGCATCTTCAGACAAGGGAAAGCCAAAACAACGCGGTGATGTCCGAAGTTGAGGTATCTTCTGACAAGAATAACGTTACTATAACAAGAAAATTAAAGCGTGAATTCGTAAGTGAATTCACGCTAAAAACGTATTGTGATTTATTGTTTTGCACCCTGAATCGGAGTCAGTTATTGGGGGGCAGGAGAACTTTTCATTATCCGAGATAGGTTTCTGTTACTTTTCTTACATAGTTTTGTGTTTCTTTAAAGGGTGGAATTCCCCCAAATTTATCAACATTTCCAGGTCCAGCATTATAAGCAGCTAAGGCAAGTGATACATTTCCGTTATAGCGGTCTAGCATATTACGAAGATATTTCGTACCTGCTTCAATGTTTTGGGCTGGATCTGTGATATCAGTTACTCCCAATCCACGTGCAGTTGTAGGCATTAACTGCATAAGACCAGTGGCTCCGGCATGGCTTTGCGCATTTGGATTGAAATTGGACTCGTGCTTAATCACAGAGCTAATTAAACGTGGATCCACATTATGTTTTTGTGCCGCCTGTTGTATCAAGTCATCAAAGCTGCTGGATACAGCCGCGGATTGAAGATTCGATATCGTTAAAGGCATATAATGCTTGTTGTTATATAAAGATGAAAGATCAACCTTCGAACGAATACTTTCCGTTGGTGCACTAGATGAATTTGATATCAGCTGTAACAGCATGTCCTTAAAAATGGATCCATCATTACTATTTGTCGGTGAATTGGATGTTGACACATTTCGTAACGCTTGAAGTTCCATCAATACTTTAAAATCTATTTTCAACTGTGTTCCTCTCCTAGTAGAAGATGTTTTTTTTGATCATAAAATCTGCGAATTTTATTGTCTGTTTTGCGAACGGGTATATGGTGTTGTTGGAGTAATTCTTCAAAAATGTCTTTTCCGATTACTTCATCTGTTACTTCATATTCTACCTCGAAATCGCATTTGTTTAAATAGTAACTCTTATCCAGGACGAGTAAGCCATTTTTATATTCAAATTCAGCTCTTTTCGTTTTTAGAGACCCAAAAAATGTAACATCCATTGGGTTAATAGAGAGTGTATTTAAAATGGTAGAAACTTCACCATCGATGATAGGACCACCAGCAAGCATTTGCTTGGCTTCTTCTTCTGTTATAACTTGATGCGTCTCTAGTAATCCACGGCGGGTGGGCTGTTTTAATGTGAGTGTATATGTTCCATTCTTTTCCCGAATACGGAGGGCAGCCCCCAGGTTTTTTAAGGAAAACTGAGCTGTATCAAAATAAAAATTTTCTTGGGTTACTCTTTTCTCATCGTCAATTGAGAATGCTGATAGTAATCGATGATATTCGTTTTCTTCTAGCAAATTTTTAAATTCAATTTCAAGCTCTTGTGACATCGTCATCGTCCTTTTCAACAATTTGTTTTTATTATATCATGAGGTGTGCCTTTTTTAAGAATTGGTTACAGTTTCTTTAACGAATTGATGTACATATGATAAAATAGGTGTGGATTTGGAAATGAGAAAAGGAGATTACTGATGCAGAAGCATATCGAAATTAGTCAATTTAATTATTCTAACGGCAGGTTAGAGCTTAAGGCGGAGCATACAGATTTTGACACGGCTGGATTGAGTGCTACAGGTCAAATGCTGGTTGATTCCGATTCATTAGCATTCATTTATAAGCTTGAAAATGAGCAGGAATTTATATATGTAAGTTTGCCATCAGCTGTCTGGCCATCATTAAAAAGTGTTATCACTGAAAATCAAAAAGTTATTTTACACCTTGAAGACAACGAACTCGAACTAATTGATGTCATTCCTGAATTGGAGTACCTTTTACAAAACATTGAAGGTAATGCCAACTATGGAGATGATATGGTCGAACTTGTCGAGAAGACATTTTTATCCTAAGTTTAGAAAAACGGGGGACGATCATGAGTAAAGACTGGGATCTTTTTTTGGCTCCTTACAAGCAAGCTGTTGATGAGCTGAAAATAAAGCTTAAAGGAATGAGAACTCAATTCGAAATGCAAGGTACCCATTCCCCAATTGAATTTGTAACAGGAAGAGTAAAGCCCATTCCTAGTATTTTGGATAAAGCAATGAAGAAAAACATTCAGCTCGATAAAATCGAGGAAGAGATGCAAGACATCGCAGGCTTGCGAATGATGTGTCAATTTGTCGATGATATCAAGCTGGTTGTTGAATTATTACGGATGCGAAATGATTTAGAAATTATTGAAGAACGTAACTATATTACACAAAAGAAAGAAAGTGGATACCGCTCGTATCATCTTGTGATTCAGTATCCAGTTCAAACCATTGATGGTGAGAAGAAAATTTTAGTAGAAATACAGGTTCGCACACTTGCAATGAACTTTTGGGCAACAATCGAACATTCTTTGAACTACAAATATAAAGGCAGATTTCCTGAAGAAATTGAGCGTCGCTTGCAGCGTGCGGCCGAGGCTGCTTTTCTTCTTGACGAGGAGATGTCGAAAATACGTGGCGAAATCCAAGAAGCACAAGCTATTTTTTCTCGAAAAACGGATAACAAGGATTCTGCTAAATCTTAATAGATAGGGTGTAAAATATGAAATTTGCTGTAACTTCGAGAGGTGACTCGAACTCGAATACATTAATGCAAAAGATAAGAACATATTTAATGGACTTCGGGCTCACATATGACGAGGATCAACCAGATATTGTCGTAACTGTCGGAGGAGATGGAACACTTTTATATGCCTTTCACCGCTACCGCAGCCGATTAGATAAAACAGCTTTTGTTGGTATCCACACAGGCCATCTTGGATTTTATGCAGATTGGGTTCCAGAAGAAATAGAGAAACTCGTCATCGCCATTGCCAAAACCCCTTATCAGGTTGTTGAGTATCCATTACTTGAGGTGTATATTCGCTATATCAACGGGGGACGGGAATCGAGATATCTTGCTTTAAATGAATGTACGGTTAAAAGTGTAGAGGGCTCACTTGTAATGGACCTTGAAATCAAGGGACAGCTTTTTGAAACATTTCGTGGGGATGGACTATGTATTTCGACACCATCAGGAAGTACTGCATATAATAAAGCGCTCGGTGGCGCGATTTTACATCCATCGATTGAGGCAATTCAGGTTGCAGAAATGGCTTCAATTAATAATCGTGTCTTTCGTACGGTCGGCTCACCTTTAATATTACCGAACCATCATACGATTGTCATGAAACCAGTGAATGATGTTGATTTCCACATTACCATTGACCATTTAACGCTTTTACACAAGGATGTTAAATCCATTCAATGTCGCGTAGCTCCTGAAAAAGTACGCTTTGCTCGTTTTCGGCCTTTCCCATTTTGGAAAAGGGTTCGTGATTCGTTTATTTCGGATTAGTTGAAATGTGAAGTCTTGCTAATCGCTGCGAGCCATAGCTAGACAAATGGAAGGGATATAGGACCGTGGATGCTTTTACTTTGGAATGGAAGGTATCTTCACAAGATACTGGAAAACTAGTTAGAGAGTTTTTAAAGGAGCAGAGTATATCAAAAACGGCTCTTACGGATATCAAGTTCGCAGGTGGCGGGATTTTTATAAATGGTCGTTCTGTTACGGTTCGCCATCGTTTAATCGAAGGCGAGGTTCTGAAAGTGGTGTTTCCACCTGAAAAACCTTCCCTAGAGTTAAAGCCAGAGAATCTGCCTTTACAGATTGTGTACGAGGATCCATATGTATTGGTTGTGAACAAAGCACCATATCAGCAATCAATTCCATCCAGGGAGAGCCCGACTGGAAGCTTAGCGAATGCGCTCTTGTATTATTACCAATCAACAGGTCTTGATGTGACGGTTCATTTAGTCAATCGCCTGGATCGTGACACATCTGGGTTGCTGCTCGTTGCTAAGCATCGTCATATCCACCATCTCTTATCAGAACAACAAAAGGCTGGAAGATTGAAAAGGACATACGAAGCCGTGGTACATGGTGGACTAGAAATGGATTCTGGTACGATTGATGCCCCAATTGGGCGGAAGGATGATAGCATTATTGAACGCGAGGTGCGCGAGGATGGACAGAGGGCGGTTACTCATTTTAAGGTCATTGAGAAGTTTCGAAATTGCACACATGTACAGCTTCAGCTAGAGACTGGGAGAACCCACCAGATTCGCGTTCATGTTTCACATATAGGTCATCCGATTGTAGGTGATGATTTGTATGGGGGATTACTTGTTGAGATTGGAAGACAGGCACTTCATTGCCAAGAGTTATGTTTCTGGCATCCCATGTATCAAAAAGAGGTAGTCTTTTATGCAGAATTGCCGGAAGATATGAGAGAGTTATTGGAAAAAGCGACCTTGTGAGGTCGCTTTTGTGTTGGGTTGCATTCATGGGGTTGCATTATTTCTTTCTATTAGGTTTTTTGAGTAACTTGAATCGGCCTGGAAGTGCATCCGAATCCAGATATTAGGATGTTAGTGTCCCTCGAACTGACTTGGAGTGCCATCGAAATCCAGAAATTAGGAGAGTGATGTCTCTCGAATTGACTTGGAGTGCCATCAAAATCCAAAAATTAGGAGAGTGAAGTCCCTCGAACTTGGAGTGCCATCAAAATCCAGAAATTAGGAGAGTGAAGTCCCTCGGATTGACTTGGAGTGCCATCAAACTCCAGAAATTGGAAAGTGGTGTCCCTCGAATTGACTTGGAGTGCCATCGAAATCCAGAAATTAGGAGAGTGATGTCCCTCGGATTGACTTGGAGTGCCATCAAACTCCAGAAATTGGAAAATAGTGTCCCTCGGATTGACTTGGAGTGCCATCAAACTCCAGAAATTGGAAAATGATGTCCCTCGAATTGACTTGGAGTGCCATCAAACTCCAGAAATTGGAAAATGGTGTCCCTCGAATTGACTTGGAGCGCCATCGAAATCCAGAAATTAGGAAGTTGTTGTCCTTCGAATCAATGTGGAGTGACACGAAAATCCAGAAATGAGGAAGATGATGTCACTCAGATATTAGTTCATACCACTTACCCAATTTCCCGAAACTTCTCCGATACAAGCGGCATTGTCGAAGGTACTGAGACAGTCTCCATCTCCGGATACTTTAAAGCTGTTAAGCTTCCTCCAAACACGCAACCGGTATCAATATTCACTGTATGATTGACCCATCGTGGTTCCTTTACTGGCGTGTGTCCATATACAATCCATGATGTACCCTTGTAAAGCTTTGCCCAATCACGTCTTTCCGGTGTTCCATCAGGGTTGCTTTTGCCTGTAATATCCCCATATAACACAAAGGTTTTTACCTTTTTATCATTGCGCCCAATATAATCCTCACGAATGCCTGCATGGGCAATGACCAATTTTCCATCATCCAATCTTTCATAAAGAGGGGCCATTTCATACAACTCAATAAACTGACTTCGCACCGATTCTTGTTTCTTTTTATCTAAAGCTTCAAATTCAGCCACGGTTGTTTCCAATCCATGTGTAGCTTGGACTTTATTCCCAAGAAAAAATCGATATAGCTTATTACAGTGATTCCCTGGTACATAATAGGCTTGTTTCTCCTGAACGACGAGCCTGTACACAGTATCAATTACCTTTAATGATTCTGGACCACGATCTGTTAAGTCTCCCACAAAAGCGAGGAGTCGGTCATTATGTAGTGGAATCCCAGTATCCCACGAATACCCAAGTTTCGTCGTTAATTGTTTAAACTCCAGATAACAACCATGAATGTCACCGATTACATCTATTTTCATCAATAGCACCTCTCTACAAAAAAATCACGTCACTCCTCCAACTATTATAAGAAGAATAACGTGATTTTATTTCTAGTTTTAGTCGAACATAAATTTCTTTGTTCTCGAACGAACATTTAATACAATTCCAATAGCAATCATATAAGTGGCAAGGGAACTACCTCCATAGCTAATGAACGGTAGTGGAAGGCCAGTGATTGGTAGAATTCCGACTGTCATCCCAACGTTTTGGAATACTTGGAAAGTGATCATTCCGATTACACCCGCACATAAATAACTTCCATATGGATCATGACTTTCGAGTGCAATATGAATCATTCGATAGATTAATAAGAAGAATAAGGAAATAATAATACTTGTTCCAATGAATCCAAATTGTTCGGCAACCACGGCAAAAATAAAATCGGTGTGTCCTTCAGGAATGGAAACCTCGGATTCCTGAAAACCTTTGCCGTGTAACTGACCAGACCCGATGGCGAGAAGGGAGCGAACCAACTGATGCCCTTCGTTACTAGCAGTAGCAAAAGGAGCGAGCCATCCATAAAAACGGCTCATCTGGTAGTCCTCTATAATGTACTTAAAGAAAAAGTCTGGAAAGTTGAAGTATAGGAAAACACCTAATGAGATTACAAAAACAGCTGAAAATACGCCTGCAAAAATAATTCTCCATTTAATACCTGCAACAAGAATCATTGTTGCAATGATTGACATAAAGACCATGGTCATCCCCATATCCGGCTGTAACACTAAAAAACCAATCGGTGGGGCAGACGCTAGTAAAATTTTTCCTATGAGAAGAAGGTCGTCCTTAACCGTATTAATCGGATAATTTTCACGATGATCCGCAATAATCTTACTTAATACAATAATGATAATAATCTTCATTAGCTCAGATGGTTGAAAGCTTGCGAAACCAAAGTTGTACCAGCTTGTTGCCCCTTTTACTTTTGAGGCAAAGGGAATGTCAACAATATATTTTTCAACAAAAAGCCCAAATAATAATACCATCCCGAATCCATATAAATACCAGGAAATCATTTTGAAACGGTCAAAATCAATAACCATTGTTCCGATGATGGCGACAATTCCAATCACATACCATTGAAGTTGTTGGGCTGCGAAATTTATATTTTTAAGCTTTTCTGGCAAAAAAGGCTGTGCACTTTGGATTGCGATGGCACTAACGATGGCCATTAGAAATAAAATAAACAACAATGTATAATCAATTTTTTGTGGAGTATTGTCTTTATTCATGGATAAAAATCCTTTCTAATCTCACACGAGTTTTATATCATAGAAATCAGGGTATTATACAATATCCTGTATTTTAAAAGATAAAGTTCAGCTCCATGTACGCCCTAGCGCATTTTTCATGAGCCAATTCTATCTTAGCTTATTTTAGAGTGATTGCAAATCATTATATCGTGCAAACTAAAAATTTAATGATATACAAATTCCCACAAAAAGTAAATGGTCGTATGTTACATTTTTGCCAAATGTATGTTAATATTTTGTTTTTCAGTTGTAAGGGGGGGAAGAACATGTTACAACATGAAGTAAACGAAAAAGAACAACAACAATTAGAAACTGAGCAATTGCTGGAGGCTCTTCAAAATGAGAATATCGACGAATTCCGCGCTGTTTTCTTAGAAATTCACCCATATGAAAGATCAAAATTCTATGCAAAGTTACCGAAAGATGCTAGAATGCGCGTATATCTTTTTTTATCACCAACAGAAATGGCAGAGGTCTTTGAAAACCTTGAGATCGATGAGAATGAATATGAAGAGCTTTTATCAGAGATGGACCCAACTTTTGTCGCGGATATGCTTTCACAAATGTATGCGGACGATGCAGTTGACGTATTGAATGAATTAGGTAAAGAGCAGGTCGCAAGTTATTTGACCATTATGGATGATGAAGCAGCAGGTGAAATTAAACAGCTTCTTCATTATGAGGAATATACAGCCGGTAGTATTATGACTACCGAATTTATTGCAATACACGCCAATCAAACTGTGAAATCAGCTATGTACATCTTAAAAAAGGAAGCTCCACGTGCTGAAACAATTTATTACGTGTATGTAATAGATGAAGAGAAACGGCTTGTTGGTGTCATTTCAATTCGTGATTTGCTCATAAGTGATGACGATACAATGATCCATGAAATTATGAATGACCGTGTTGTATCTGTGTCTGTTAGCGAAGATCAAGAAGAGGTCGCCCGGAGGATGAAGGATTATAATTTCTTAGCAGTTCCGGTTATCGATTTTCAAAATCACTTATTAGGGATCATAACCGTAGATGACATTATTGATGTTATTGATGAAGAGGCATCTGATGATTACTCAAAACTTGCGGGTATTTCAGATGTGGATTCTGCTGATAAAAGTATTTTTACATCTGCTAAAAAGAGATTGCCATGGTTGATTATTTTATCTTTCCTTGGAATGATGACAGCAAGCCTTATTGGACGATTTGAAGCAACTTTAGATCAAGTTGCCATTTTAGCTGTTTTTATTCCGTTAATTGCAGGTATGGCTGGGAATACTGGAACACAGGCATTGGCTGTGGCTGTTCGTCGAATTGCGATTGGTGAGGATGAAGAAGAAAATAAATGGCTGTTAATTCTGAGAGAAGCCGGGACAGGTGTAATAACTGGGGCTGTTTGTGGAACGGTAATAATGTTCGTTGTTTATTTTTGGAAAGGTGATTTTTTTCTAGGATTATTAGTTGGTTTTTCAATTTTAATTACGCTGATTGTAGCAACGCTTGCTGGTGCAGTTGTACCGTTACTTATGCATCGGTTAAAGGTAGACCCTGCAGTTGCGTCCGGACCTTTTATTACGACAATTAATGACATTATTAGTATTTTAATTTATTTTGGATTAGCCACCTTTTTTATGGGCTATCTTGTTTAAAAATTTATTATATTGGGGGTAAAACATGGAACATGGTGCTTCATTAACATCATTAGTCGTAGTGATGGTGGTGGCCTTCTTGACACCACTGTTATTACATAGATTTAAACTTCGGGTAATCCCTGTTGTTGTAGCAGAAATTATCATGGGAATCATTATTGGAAAAAGTGGGTTTGACGTGGTTGAACCTGATATGTGGCTTGAAACATTATCGACATTAGGATTCATTTTTTTAATGTTTTTAAGTGGGGTTGAAATTGACTTTTCTGCTTTTGCAGGAGGCAAAAAGAAACAAACCCTGCCAAGTGGTAAAAAGGCTCCAAGTACTTTTCTCGTTTCCTTAATTGTATTTGCAGGAATTTTTATTTTATCACTTCTATTATCCTATCTTTTTGTTTGGACAGGATTTACGGATAATGCCTTCTTAATGACATTAATTATATCAACAATTTCTTTAGGGGTTGTTGTACCGACCCTTAAGGATGCCCAAATCATGAAAACAAATATTGGTCAGATTATCCTGCTAATTGCAGTAGTGGCTGACCTTGTTACCATGATTTTACTTGCTGTTTTTGCCTCTATTTACGGAGGCGGAGAGAGCAATATGTGGCTCTTGTTAATCTTATTTGGTGCAGGGGTACTCCTATATTTAGTAGGAAAGAGGTTTCAGAATCGTTCCTTTCTTGAAACAATGTCAAAGGGAACCGTTCAAATTGGAACAAGAGCGATTTTTGCACTCATCATGATTTTAGTTGCTCTTTCTGAAACAATTGGTGCAGAGAATATTTTAGGTGCGTTTTTGGCCGGTGTATTAGTCTCATTATTGTCACCAAATCATGAAATGGTGCAACAGCTTGATTCATTTGGTTATGGATTTTTAATTCCGATCTTTTTTGTAATGATTGGGGTTGAGCTCGATCTATGGGCGCTTTTCCAAGATCCAAAAATCTTATTGCTCATCCCATTATTATTTATTGCTTTAGCGATTTCAAAAATGCTTCCAATCCTATATATTAAGCGCTGGTATGATTGGCGAACGACAATTGGAGCCGGTGCTTTGTTAACATCAACATTGTCTCTGGTCATTGCAGCAGCAACTGTTGGGGAGAAAATGGGAATCATTGATGATAGAATGTCGGGTGCATTAATCTTAGTTGCGGTTATTGCCAGTATTGTTTCACCAATTGGGTTTAAAAAGCTTTTTCCAAAGCAGTTGGACGAAGAGCCTGTTATTCGCGTCGCCTTTATTGGTGCAAACCAAATGTCATTACCTGTGATTCGAGAGTTGAACTCCAAACTGTATGATACGACGATTTATCATACGACGCAGGATAAAATTGATAAAAAACATTCTGATTCAGTGTTTGATATTGTCGGGCTCGAAGATTATTCAATCGAAAGTCTTCAAAGTTCGAATGTGTTTGATGTGGATATTCTAGTTATTACAACCGGGTCTGATGAACAAAATGCTGAAATTGCAAGATTCGCGAAGGAAAGTGGTGTTGATCGTGTTATCGCACGGATTGAATCGGGTGAACTTGGCGAGGAACTCAAGGAACAAAATATTGATGTATTTTCGTTATTAATGTCTACCAATACATTACTTCGTGCGCTAATTGAGGCACCAGGTATTATGACGATCCTGACAAATCAGGAAAATTCCTTGTATCAGATTGAAATGAACAATGGTCTTTATGATGGAACTATGCTTCGGAATTTCCCGTTTACTGGAGATGTCATCTTTGTTCGAATCTTTAGAGGCAAAGATTCTATTGTTCCACATGGGGATACAGAGCTTCTGCTAGGTGACCGATTAATTGTGACCGGCTCTAGGGAGTATGTGGATGAGTTGAAGGTGGATTTAGAATTCTAAAAGTAAGAGGGCGAACCAATTAAATGGTCGCCCTCATTTGTTTAGCCAACAATATTATATCCTGAATCCACGTAAATCACTTCGCCAGTCACTCCGCGTGAAAGATTGCTTAGCATGGCTACGGACATGTTACCAACATCTTCTTTTGTGACATTTCGCTTAAGTGGTGCTTTTTCTTCAATCATTTTCATAATGTCATTGAAGCCTGGTACACCCTTGGCAGCTAATGTACGGATTGGACCAGCTGAAATCGCATTGATTCTAACACCATCTTTTCCAAGGTCAAATGTAAGGTATCTGACACATGCTTCAAGCGATGCTTTCGCGATTCCCATTACATTGTAACCAGGAAGAGCTCTCACAGCACCTAGGTAAGACATTGTGATGATAGAAGCATCATCTGCTAAATATGGACGAGCAGCTTTTGCGGCAGCTACTAATGAATAGGCACTTGTATCCTGTGCAAATGCATACCCATCACGTGATGTATCAATAAAATCACCTTTTAGGTCATCTGCATTGGCGAATGCAACAGAGTGTACTAGTCCGTGAATTGTCCCTACTTTTTCACCGATATCAGTAAATGCTTGTGAAATGCTTTCATCACTGTTTACATCACATCTAACAATCATTTCAGCCGGGTAGTTGTATTTCTCTAATAGTTTTTCAAGCTTTTCGCGTGAACGATCTAGACGATAAGTATAGATAACTTTTGCTCCAGCTTTATATAGTGATTCAGCAACCCCCCACGCAATACTTCTTTCATTGGCTACGCCCATAACAACAATATTTTTTCCATCTAATTGAATTAAATCTTCCATTGTTACCTCCATGACTGCATCAATAATTAATTCTTCTCTATTTATTATACCTGGTTTTAGTATCTGATGCTAATTAAATCAATTTTATTTTAACCCAAGAGGGTTTCCGCGGCAACTTGCATAGATAATAAAATTTTTAGTGGCCAGAATGATTTTGATCATGGTCGATTTTTTGACAGGGAAATTAGCCATTATGAGACTGAAGTCTGGAAGAATTTAAATTAGAACTGGATGACCTTATCAAAAGATGTGCAATTGCCACAACATCTCCACCTGATTTGTTGGAACATATAGCTAGGGAAGCCCATCATCTGTGGAGAAACTTAGAAGACGGAATTATTACTTGATTGAGCTTACCATGGAAAACAATGCATTTCCCTTAACTTTAATTTCGGGCAGAGCCAACTTTCAATTAAGAAAGTTGGCTATACTTCTTTTTTATGGAGATGAAAGGTGCAAGTAGTGAAGATGATTTGATACAATGAAATCATTGAAATGTTAATATGGCTTATAGCGAATTGGCTTGGAATATTCCCTTTTCATAACTACCCAGAGAGTTGGAACCTTTTGTTAAAAGTAACTTCGAATTAGTAAAGAATTAGATATCTATGAGTAAATTAAAAAGTAGGGGGCTTGTCCATTGTAAAATTCCCTTTTTATCAAAATTTTAAAAACTGATAATAAAGGGGTAGAATAATGTTTGGTTAACCTTTGCCTTGTTTGTAATATCTACAATAGTTATGCAAGGAATTGTAGACGAAACGCCTTTCCGGGTTAAAAATGAGAAGCAGAGTACAGGAGAAGCTTTAAAAGAAGGCTGGCATACAATTTGGAAAAATCCTATCTTTCGCAGTATACATGTCATCTTTTTTATTGAAGCTATTGCAAATGTAGTATGGGTGGCAGCTATTCTTTATGGATTTGTAAATGAAGTGCTACATGTTACAGAGGCATGGTGGGGCTATATTAATACCGCATTCTTTCTTGGATTGATATTTGGTGGAGTAATCAGTTCGAGGTTTTCGGTGAAAGTTGAAAAGAATATGAGAAAGATTTTGATATACTCTTCATTTTTGTGCTTCACTAGTAACCTTATTGTTTGGATTAAATTCAATTGCTTGGATGGCCTTAATACTGGTTGTTCTAAGTGGATTTCAAAGGGGCTGGCTGCAATAAAGACTAAAGTTAATTATCCGTTTATCTATTTTTTGATGGAACCTAATGTCGTGTTCGTATATAAAATGGAAACAAATCATTATTTAACTGTTTCGGATTGGATTGAAAGTGGGGAGTTGCAAACGTTTGAATTAAATCATGAAGATGAGTTTGAGACATTTACCCATGAAAATAGCGCTCCACTTGAAGGAAAAGGTTATCTTATGCAGCAAAGCGATATGACCCTCATGGTCGAAAAAATTAATAAATACATACAAAAATATCGCCAATTACATACTTTTTCAGCAGGCTTTGATGAGGCAGGTTATAAAACTAGTACGGTACATCTTGTTTCCTCGGAATCAGCAGCAGGAATCTTAAGAGTTGGACTTGAAAGACCCAAGGTTGTGATTGGATTACCTGACTCCCTTTCGATTGGACCATTGTGGAAGTTAGATGAAAAAGTGGGACAAACGCTTCGAAATGAATGGTTATATGAACATATCAATTATGAAGGGGATGATTATGAATATGAAAATAAATTTGCCAATGCATTGCGCGAGATAGAAGATATTCCCGGGCAAAATCCTATATACATTTGGTATGGCAATAATGCCGATGAACAAATTGGGCTGAGGTTCCTTCTATATTTATTGCGGAATAAAACAAATGTTATTTATCTTATCAACTCCACCGAACTATATGAAAGATATATAGCGCCTAACTTGAATGGTCAAACGGTACTCCATACAGGACACATCGAACCTGAAGATTTAAGATGGCTTTACGAAAAAAACAGCAAGTCCCAATCTTTATCTGATCAGGATATAAATCAATATCATAAGGAATGGATATCCTTGTCACAATCGAAGGAAGTCCTGCGTCTATGGAGGGACCATGAAATAGCAGAAGTTAATGAAAATAACTATGATCCACTGATCATAAAAACCATTGAAATGTTGCATCATGGGCAGGAAAGTAAGGACTTTATCAAGGCGGGAATGGTGATTGGAGAAATCCTTTCAGGGACGAACGAATCGATCAATGCTTTCTTTTTAGAGTATAGAATTCGGCATTTAATTTATAGTGGGGTCCTTGAGTTAAAAGGAATACCAAAATCGATGAGGCACTACGGTGTTAAACTGCGGTAAGGATATGAAAGGCCCCATGAAACCTCGTTCTCTTGTAAACCTCCTTTTACTTCAATAAGGATATTTTCTAAAAGATTGTTGCTTTTCAACAGATATGAATAATAAAGATAATTGACAGAAAATTGAATAATGTTATTATAAAATTAAACAGATATGGTCAATAATGGGAAAAAGGGGGGCTTCACTTGGGTTTAATTCAAAAATTAACTGGAAGTAAGGTCAATAGAAATTTCCACATCTACTTAATCTTAATGTTAGTTATTTATACTGCTTATGTATTATTAATGAACTATAGAATAAAAATGTCTGATGTCTGGATGGCAAAAGCAGACACATTAACTCCAGAAAATATAGAAAGTATTATGCAATATGGAAAATGGTCAGAGAGAATTGAAATCTCTTCAATAATTTTGTTTGTTGTTATGGGTATACTTTCTATTATCACCAACAAATTATGGGTGTTTTTCAAATACAATCTTATACTGGTAATCAGTATTTTGATGTTTAGTTTTGTGTTCTACTTTATTACAACTTTAACTATTTTCAATTTACTGTTACCTTTAATGAATTTATCTTCCTACTTTTCAATTTTACTTGTATATGTATTGTTAGCAAAAATATTGAAATTCAGAAGGGATAAAAAAATAATGCTTTTTAGTAGATTATGAGACCGTTGGATTAGCGGTCTTTTTTACGTTCATCTAAAGTAATGGTGATGGCTAGTTTAAAAAAGACTATTTCCAATTGTGGAGTTATTTGTTATTATTAGTGTAATATTACACTAATAATGAATTAACTTGTGGTTATTATGGGGGAGTCGGCATTGTATAAAGGTCATTATGTTATTTGGATTTTAATAATTATTGCTACGACATTTGGTATATACGGGCAATCACTTGCCTATTTTTTGGAAAACATAACTAATACCAATAATGCTGTGTATTACTTAACCGCGTTTACGGTTAGTAGTATCCTCATTTACTTCGTTACCCCTTTAATAGCATATTTGATGATCAAGTTTGAAAAAATGGATGATAAATTTATTCCTTTCTACATATTAATTTTTGGCATGTTAGGGATATTTGTATCTCTATGGTCAGTATTTGTCTGTGTAATGTGGTGGGGCTAGATTTCAAAAAAGCTTGAATGTAGAGAAGGGAAGGAATATGAGAAATAGAGGCTCGGATGTAATAATTGAAAATGGTAAGGTTGGATTAATTCAGAGGATTAGGCATGGTTCAGCATATTATGTTTTTCCTGGTGGAGGTGTCGAGAATGGGGAAACCCCAGAAGACGCAGCAAAAAGAGAAGCGTTTGATTATTACACTACTAAAGATAGCCAGCCCATTCATTCTTTTAATTTTTTAGGATATAGAAAGTAGGTAAATTAATGATTCCGTTAGTATATGACCAAATTAATCAATGGGGTAAAGACGATGAATTCTTTTTAGCTCTATTAAAAAAATAGCTGATTTGGGCTGTGGAACAGGCAGATTGACTTCTCATTTTGCGAAAGTGGGCTATCGTATTACTGCTATCGACCCGAATGTAGAAGCAATTGAATATGCGAAAAATAAAGAGTATCCTGGCGACTTGACTTGGCTTGTAGGCGATAGTTCAAATTTACATACAAATACGTTTGATACTATTATAATGACCGCAAATGTTGCACAAGTATTCCTTACAGATAAAAGTTGGCAATCTGTCATTTCTGACGCATATCTAGCATTAAAACCCGGAGGATATTTTATTTTTGATACACGCAACCCATTAGCAAGAGTGCGGGAACAATGGGAAAAAGATATGACGCCTGATATTGCTAAAAATCAGAAGACTGGTGAGCGACTTGAAATTTGGACAGAATACGAGGGGTTTGTAGAAGGTATTTACACGTTTTATGAAACTGTGAAAAATACAGATACAAACGAAACAATAATTCATGAAAAAATGCAATTAAAATTCCGAACACAGGAAGAATTCTATGAGTCATTGCAACAAGCAGGATTTTCGAATATCCAAGTGTATGGGGATTGGGAGTTTAAACATGCAGCTGAAGACACCAAATCTTTTATTTTCTGCTGCGAAAAATAAGGGGTCTTTGGCGAAAAATCTTTTCTTGAATACGAGAGATTTTATTTAGTAAAGAGGAGTAAGCAAAAAAGAAGTGACTTAAACGCCACTCCTGAGTTGCTAGTTTTTCCTTGGAATCTTAAAACCATTTTCTATTTTTTCGAAACCAATCTTAGGATAGTATTCCATTGCAATTGGCGAAGACAAAAGAAGTAAGGCAACTTCTTCGCCGATGTGTTCTTGTAGTAATCTTACCATTTCTTTACCTATGCCGTTATTTTGATAATTCTTATTAACGGCTAAATCGGATAGATAACAACAATAACTATAATCGGTAATAGCTCTAGCAACACCAATTAGTTGGCCATTATCCCAAGCGGTAATCAGAGGATTAGAATTTTCGATCATTCGTTGAAGTCGCTTCAAATCATCAGTCGGTCTTTTTATTCCAGATGTTTTGAATATATTTGAGAGTTCTTCCGCTTTAATTGGTTCATTAACTTTATAAGAAATTTGAGTAATAGTTTCCATTTGTCTCTCCTTCAGTGTGCAAAAGATATAAGTTGAGAATGTAAAAAATACTTTAAAATAACAAAGTGTATATAAATAAAAGGATCCAATCGCCATTCTAGATAGTAGAACGATAGTTATGTAATTTTTTTGTACATCACGATATGTGGACCAATTGGCGGATAATCAAAAACTTCACCATGTGCTTTAAAACCTAACTTACTATAATATTCTTGTACATTTGTTCTGCCTTTACACCATAAAAAGTAAATCCCCCTTTCTTTGATAATATTTTCTGCGTAGGTAACAACTGCTCTTCCTGCTCCCAACTTCCGAAATTCTTCAAGGGTTGCCATTTGCCTTAAACGATACTGACTTTCAATAGGGAAATCCGGATTTCTATCTCGAATAAAGGATGCAACGCTTATTAGGACTTCTTGATAAAATGCACCAATATGAAATGCATAGTCCCCATGGTCTGTATCATACTTGGATTCATCAATTGATTGATTTGGACGTAAAACAGTTTGTCTTAAATGATAGGTCATTTCTGGTTCGATGGTTTTTACCTCTAACATAGTTTCTCTCTCCGATCCTGTAAAATCATTTTATTAAAAGGTGAATTTCCTCTAAATGGAAAATATCGCAGGTTAAATATATTTTTGTTAAAATTTTATAAAAATACTGTAACATTATCAAGAGGTAAACGTGTAAATAGTGTAAGGATAAAGAGGGGGGTCAGATGCTAAATCAATTAAAATTATCAAATTTATATAAACAGTATGCAAAGCCTCTTTATTTTTACCTTTTAAAATTAAGTGGATCGGCACAGCTTGCAGAGGATTTAACGCAAGAAACCTTCGTTCGTGCAACTATATCTTTACATAAATATGATGGGGAAGAAGCACGTGCTTGGCTGTTTAAGGTAGCACGGAACGCATATTTGGATGAATGGCGAAAGCAAAATCGACGGAAGTATATTCCTTTTTTATCCATTTTCTCATCGAAAGAAGAAATGGTTAGTCCGTATGGGATACCGGAAGAAACTCTATTAAAGCAAGAACAACATAAGCAACTGGAGGATTTGTTATCCTTTTTGCCCGAACAATATAGGTCAATCCTTTATTTACGTGAGTTTGAGGAATTTAGTTATCAAGAAATAATGGAAGCATTACAACTTACAGAAGAACAAGTGAAAGTAACACTTTATCGAGCAAGAAAGCGTTTGTCGTTTCTTGCTAAAAAGAAAGGGTGGGAATATGACAGGGTGGAATAAGGATTTAGAAAAACGAATATTAAAAAAGTCAAGGTTCACCTTAGCGTTCCGGATTATCCGTATATTGCTAGTGGTGTTGTTCATATATGCTATCTATATGATATTTGTAAATATAATTGCTGATAAAATGGATGTGGGAAAGGAAGCTATGTATTATTCAAGTCTTGCACTTGAGTGGACTGTTCCAAATGTACGTGGGGACTTCGATATTAAGGAAGAGGAAATGACTTCATTCGGTACAAAGCGATTGTCCTATAATTTACTTAAAAAGGTAGGGATTAAGGACCTTGTTATCGGTGAGGCAGAAGTAACAAAGCGTCTCTCCAGTCATTATTCCAATATTACCTATTCACATCCCGGTCTACAACAATTAAGTGAATTTTCCTTTTCTCTCCCTGAAGACCCACGTACAAATAGGAAGCTAGACGCTAATACATCACCTCATGTGTGGGAACCATTAGAGATGTTACCTGAAGGCACAGTTGGAGAGTTAGCATTTTCCACTGATAGTTTTATGGAATCAGAAAAACTAATTGCGAATTTACGGGAATTTGATATTCATATTTTGTGGATGCCCTTATACACAGGGGAATTTGTAAATTTCGAGCCATACGGTTGGAGCGGTAGTAATAATTTGATTATGGTTTCAGATGTAATTGGGTTAACAGGTGGAATTGATCATGACGAAAATTTTCATCAAACGCTAAGGATCAACAGGTTAGATGAAAGTTCAGTAAAGGAAAGTAAACAGTTAATGTTAGATAACATGGAAGAACTCCTAGGGAAGGCAGAAAGTTATTATGAGCGGTTCCTGGGTCTTGGGCATTTAAAGGAAAAATATCAATATTTACAAGAGGAAGGTTTTACCGTATATGGTGCTGTTGTAACAGGTCCTGTTAAAGAATTATTAAAACTAAAAGAGGAATCATTTATTCAAGGGGAACAATTAGGTGAAGTAGAACTATGGAATTGGGAGCCTACTGATCAATCAGAATTTATGGATTAAAGGATAGGTTGAAATATGTAATGACCCAACAGAGCTAGATAGATTAACAGTTTGTTATAAGATCGAAAGGCCCCAATAAAGGGGCTTTGTTTCTATTCTTGGTAAAATATAAATGATTCTTTATATTTCTGTCCAACTACTTTTTTACCATCAGTTAACTGTTCATACGGTTTTTCTATCCAGGTAACGATGACTTCAATTTGCTTTGCTTCTATCGAAACCGGTTGGTTTGTATGATGATAGAAGTCCTGGTCTGATGACGAAACATAACTTAAACCAAGCATCGTCTTGGAGTTTGGCTCATCACGATATACTTCGAAAGTTAGATCATATACCTTTTCGCCGACATTTTTAATATCAATACTATATAGGTTGAAAACATCCTTCTCCTCTTTTACTTGATCCGTCTCAGCTTTTCCAAGGGTTACTTTCCAGTGGCCAGAGGTTTGGGTTACCGGCAGTTCCTTTATTGAAGCGGCACTTGTTGAAAAGGAACTACATACAACAGCAAGAACACTAATTATAGCGACAACAATATATTTCATTTGTATTCCTCCCGAAATATAATAAATCAAGAGTATTTTCAGCTTATAATAACAATTAAATGTATAGTATTAAATTTGGAAAAACATGTTAAAATTGACTTGTGCAGAAACCCGGTGCAGTTAGGTAAAAGATAAGTTTTGAATTCAAATAAAATTACCAAGGAGGCTTAAAATGAAAAGACTACCATTTGAACCACCAACAGATCACTATGATAAACGAATTGAAGAAATCGATGAACAAATATGTAAATTAATGCAACAACGGAAAGTGCTTTCTAATAATAATCCTGGTTTTCCAACAAAAAAATTAATTTCTAGCTGGGCAGAAAAATATAATTTTTATGATGACTTTTTAAATAGTGTTTTTGCCCATTTCCTAAATGAAGAAATTTTTAGACCTGTTGTGGAGCCACAAGGATTCCTTAGGAATATCCCAATTTTAAAATCATTTGAATTAGATGATGTGTTTTATTCGGTAACTTTCGTACGTCAATATGAAAATGCCAGCATCGTTCATTTTAATATTGATAGGGAGGATACTGATGATGATATGCCGAGAAGGCTTCATGAACCTAATCTCTTTAATCTTTCGATAGAAGGCACAGCGATTGATTATGATTGTCGCAACGAGGGTGGTGGGGGCTCCAGGGGGCATGAATCTTTTACATTCATAGTATCACCAGCCTTACCCGACGATCCTTCTGAACTTAAGTTGGTTTTTAAACAATATAAATTACCATTTGAAAAACCGACAGGGTTGGAAGTTGTTATAACAATGGGCAACTAGATTGTTATTTTCCACTCGTGGTTTTATGTAATATAAGATATTTTGCTGTGATTAGTTGCAAAGCCTTTTTCGTATTCATATGGAAAATGATGAGTTTAGGGCTGTTTTAGCGCTCTGGATGCTTTTTTTTGATGTGCCACTATTTTTTACAAAGGCTAAAAGCAGTAGCTAATCCAGCTCCTAACTGGTTCGTTTGTATATTACCATATAGATTCGCAATTTCTATGCCTGTTGGAGGGCGGCCATTCCCAAGTCCCTCTAAAACAAAATATTGTTTTTGAATATATTCAATTTCTTTCGGATAAGGAATATAAGGGGGACGGACTGCCATTCCTTTTTCTAATAGCAAGTGCTGGTTCGAAAAAGGTTCGTGACTATATTTTGAGGGGAAAAGAAATTGCAAATAAGCATATATAAAAGTTTTTGGTGATTATTTAACGAATAATTCTTTGCCAGTGCCGATGACAATTGATCAAGGGGTAACCGATTCAACCGAAGCTCCATTTTCTGATAGACTGATGCTTTTTCACTTTAGCTTGATGGAATATGCAGGCATAGGGAATTATGGGGTATCTATATCGGAGAGCCAAAGAAGCGATTTGATTGTTGATTATTCGCGGCTACTAACAGAAGTTATGAAATTCTCAGAAGATGGACGAAACATCATGATAAAAAATGAATGGTTAGAAAAACCACCAACGGCTGCAAACCGAAAGGAATTAGCCAAGGATTGAAAAATGAGTAACAGCAATTCAAAGGGGCAGTTAGAGACTGCTTCTTTTCCGTTGTAATCGACCTTTGGGTGACAGAATTGTTAACGATTGAACCATTAAATAAACTGGAAATGAATCCGAAGTTTTTACTCACATTTATAATTCCCAATGAATTAAATCTAATACGATATAGGAATTGATAGGGAAATCCTTTAAGGATACTCTTCTTCTTTGCATAGTTATAGGTGTTTAAGGATAAGTTAATTGTAATATAACCTATTTAGAATTCCGAAGGAGATAGGAGAATGCGTAAAAAAGAAAAATGGGGCGTGCTCTCCCTTGCATCCATCCCATTAGTCATGACCTTGGGCAATTCTATGCTGATTCCAGTATTACCAATGATGGAAAAGGAACTCGAAATTTCATCATTTCAATCCAGCTTGATTATTACGATTTATTCTGTTGTTGCCATTATTTTAATCCCGATTGCTGGCTTCCTTTCTGATCGAATTGGTAGGAAAAAAGTGATTATTCCAAGTTTGATCATTGCGGCAATTGGAGGATTAATAGCAGGTCTTGCCTCATGGCTTTTTGAAAGTCCTTATATCCTAATTTTAATAGGGAGACTTTTACAAGGAGTCGGAGCTGCGGGTGCTTCTCCGATTGTTTTACCATTAGTAGGGGATATGTGTAAAAGTGAGAAAGATGTGAATACAGGACTTGGATTAATCGAAACATCTAATACATTTGGAAAGGTTCTCAGCCCTATTTTAGGTGCCATTTTAGCAGCTACGATTTGGTATATGCCTTTTTTTGCTTTTCCGATTTTTTGTTTGATTTCAATCCTATTGATTCAATTTATGGTGCATACGCCAAAGGATAACGAGGTTGACACCTCTGAATTTAAATATTTTCTAAAAAAAATAAAGCGAACATTAAAAGAAGAAGGTCGTTGGCTGATCTGTATATTTATCGTCGGTGCAATCTGTATGTATATTCTGTTTGGAATGCTTTTTTTCCTTTCATCGATCTTAGAAGATAAATACGGAATCGACGGGGTTATTAAGGGACTCATCTTGGCTATTCCACTTGGAGCTCTTTGCCTCGCCTCATTTATCACGGGAAAGAAACTTGGCGATGATAAAAATGCGATAAAATGGATTGTCTTCTTTGGATTTTTACTTGACACTGCAGCTGTCTTTGCGATTTGTTATACGGAAAACTTATATGTTTTCCTCGTTGGTCTTGTTTTCTGTGGCATTGGAATTGGGATTGCACTTCCAAGCCTAGACGCATTGATCACGCATGGTACTGAAAAAGATGAAAGAGGTACAATTACTTCAATTTATAGTAGTGCGCGGTTTATTGGTGTTGCTGTCGGACCACCTGTTTTTGCTATTTTAATGAAGCTTTCCCATGATGTTTTGTTTTTTTCTGTCGCAGGTATTTCAGCCTTTGCAGCCATTCTTGTCTTGTTTTTTATTAAACCGCCTAAGCGGATTCGGACAGATTCTTTATTCCAAAAAATGAGTAAATAGGCTAAATCTTAAACCACGGAACTTATTCCGTGGTTTTTTTGTCAATAAAACCACTTATGCATTTACCCATTTACTCGCCCTTTCTAAGCTGGACAACTTCCTCTAAGACAACTCGTGAATAAATTGAATAATAACAGAAGGGGGGAGACAACTAAATGATTAAAAAGGCTATTATTCCTGCCGCAGGGTTTGGTACACGGGGATTGCCAATGACGAAAGTACTTCCTAAAGAAATGCTCCCTATCGGAGGGCGCCCAGCGATTGACTATATTGTTGAAGAAGCTGTGAATGCGGGTATAGAGCAAATCCTCATGATTGTCTCACGTACAAAAAACTTAATTGTTGATTATTATGATCGATCCTTAGAATTAGAAGCATTTTTAGAACAGCAAAATAAAGAACATCTTCTCGACGCATTGAAACTTCCAAAGGTGAAAATTTATTATACGAGGCAGCTTTATCCGAAGGGATTAGGGGATGCTGTATCCTTAGCAAAGGAATTTGTTGGTAATGATCCGTTTGCCATTTTACTTCCGGATGAAATCTATCTTTCTAACAAAGAAAATCCATTAGAAGAGTTAATAGACTTTTATAAAAATTATGAAAAAAATGTTATTGCCTTGCAAAAGGTTGCTGATAAGCACCTAAATAGTTATGGGATTGTTAAGGTAGAGAAAAGAGAAAAAGGGCGCCTATATAAAATTTATGATATTGTTGAAAAACCGCAAAATAATCCACCATCTAACCTAGCTGTAACAGGAAGATATATTTTAAAGCCTAACATTTTTTCATGCTTAGAAAAAATCAAACCAGGTGTTGGTTCGGAAGTTCAGTTAACAGACGCTATAAAGCTCATGCTCCAATCAGAGCCCGCCTATGGCCTTGAGATTGCAAGTGAGCGTTTTGATATTGCAAAGGAAGCTGAATATATAAAGCTTGTACAAAAGATATATACATTAAAGCATGGGGAGCAGGGGGAGTAACGTGAATGTTTTGGTAATTGGAACAGGTTATGTTGGAACCACAACCGGCTTAGTATTATGTGAAAAAGGCCACATTGTAACAGGCTTAGATATTGATGATAAAAAAGTAGAGGCATTGTCGGCGGGAAGGCTTCATTTTTATGAGAAAGGGTTGCCCGAATTATTAAAGAAACATCTTACCGAAAAGAATATTTCATTTACAACAGATGTCAAAACGGCAATAGAGCAGAATGACCTTATTTTTATTTGTGTAGGAACACCTAAGAACGAGGATGGCAGTGCAAATCTTAATGCAGTATATTCAGTAGCAAAAATGATCGGGACCTATATGAACAAATATAAGGTCGTTATCAATAAAAGCACAGTTCCAGTTGGAACAGCAAGTAAAGTAACAACAGTCATTGAAGCTGAAAATGGAAAGGTCCCGTTTGATGTTGTATCAAATCCTGAATTTTTAAGAGAAGGGTCGGCCGTCTATGACGCCCTTCACCCCGATCGAGTGGTAATTGGAAGTTCTAGTAAAAAGGCCCTTGAAATGATGAGACAATTATATGCAGCGGAAAACTCTCCATTTATCGAAACAACCCCAAGTGCAGCAGAACTCATTAAATATGCTTCGAATTCCTTTCTTGCATTGAAAATTTCTTTTATCAATCAGCTTGCAAGGCTTTGTGATAACATGCAGGTGGATATTGACGAAATATCTAAAGGAATCGGTCTCGATCACCGGATTGGACCACATTTCCTGAAAGCGGGAATTGGGTATGGTGGTTCATGCTTTCCTAAGGATGTCAGTGCGTTAATTACGATAGCAAAGGCAGAGGGTATGGATTTATCCATTCTAGAAGAAGTGAAAGCGATTAACCAATCACAACCATTTTACTTTTTGGAAAAGGTTGAAAAAGTAATAGGCGGTTTGGATAATAAAAGTATTGCGGTTTTGGGATTAGCCTTTAAACCGGGGACCGATGATACAAGGGAATCACCTAGCTTGGTTATACTTGATGAACTGACAAGTAAAGGCTGTTCCGTGAAGGTACATGATCCAATCGTGACACTCTCTAATCCCTATGTGAAGCAGTGTAAGGACGTACTTGATGCAGTAGCCGGAGTGGATGCAGTGTTACTAATTACAGATTGGGAAGAGTATTTAAAATTAGACTGGGAAAAGGTGAAAAGTACTGTCAAGCAACCATACGTTTTTGATGGAAGAAATGTTCTAAATAAACAAGAACTTGTCAAATTCGGATTTAATTATGAAGGTATTGGAAAGCCATAACCTAAAATGGTCATCATGCAATCAACATGATGACCATATTTTATTAATATAGGTATTCTATAAGTTTTGAATCGCGGTTCTACCTGAAAAGGAGGAGATACATTTGACAGTTTTTGAGTTTATTCTACTTGGCTTAGCCAGTTTTCGCCTGACAAGATTATTAGTGTTTGATAAAATTACAGAATTTATTCGGCGACCATTTCACGAGATGATTGAGGAAGAGCTACCAGATGGAACTGTTGAAGAATATATTCAGCTTAAAGGAACCGGGTTAAGAAGATGGATTGGTGAGCTCTTGAGTTGTTATTGGTGTACCGGAATTTGGGCAACGGGCTTTCTTTATCTTCTTTACGTATTTTATACCCCCCTTTCAGAACCGCTTATTGTTATTTTCGCAATCGCTGGTCTTGCTGCCATCATCGAAACCTGTGTTACGAGACTATTAAATTAGTCTTCTAGGTAAAATACACATTTTCCTAAAATTACACTCCTGTCCATACAGAAGATAGACATTTTCCATATAGTAGGAATTAGGAACTGTAAAGAGGTGAGAATATGGGGAAAAGTGAATCATCTAAAAACAATAATAACAGTTTAAATCAAGTACGCTCAAATACAGAGAATGTATTGAATTTGAATGCACCAGGTGGCGTATCCATTCAGGTATTGGGTATGGATATAAAAATGAGTGACTTGAACATTACAATTGGCCCAAACGCTAGCATTAGCGATATTCAAAGTGTCTTAGATCAAATAAGCAGACGTGAATAATTCTACTAAATTGCCCAAGAGGCATAACAAAAAAAACGAAAGTATCAATTCGATGCCTTCGTTTTTTTTGAAGCAAAAAGTAAACGGAACTGAATTATTATACTGAGGCTTTTTAAAAAGTACCGTAAAAATTTGGGTTTTCTAATTAATATGTCCTACACGAGCTGAAATCCTAGGAATATGATATATTGATAGTCTTTTTCAATAAAAATCTATATTAAGGATTCTTGATAAAATACAACGTAAAACGTTACGAGGTGAAATCGAATTGAATCATATAGTCGACTGTATGGAAATAGAGAATTATGTAAATAGCATTACTGTTCAAGCACACGAAAACGCGGAAGTTACAGTCCATAATAATACAGCACTTGAAATGATTGGAAAGGGTGTACATGGAGCTGTATTTCAAGTGAATGAGGGTGTCTGTGTTAAGGTATATGGGGAAGAAGATGTTTGTTCGCGAGAGCTATACGCACTAAACCTTGGCCAACACACAGATCTTTTCCCAAAGGTATTCTGTAGTGGAGCAAAATATATTGCCATGGAAATGGTTTATGGAATCGATCTACGGGAGTATTTACAATCCCAACCATTAACAAAAAACTTATCTGTAAAGTTAATTCATTTATTAACCACCTATAAGGAAATTGGACTTGAAAGAATTGATCATCATAAACGCCATATTTTTGTGCAAGAGGATGGAAATCTAAAGGTTCTTGATGTGGGTACAACGGTGTGGAGAAATCGGGTCTATCCATATCCCAGAAAACTACTAAATAGCTTAGGAAATCAATATCAAGAAATGTTTTTAGAACATGTAAAAGAATTGGCCCCCACACTTTATGATGAGTGGCAGAAATATATCCAGATGGAAAAATACGCAACAGTATTACATGAGAAATACTTTTCTAAAGAAAATTTTAAGCTTAAGAAACTCAAAAAAGAAGAAAAAATACTATTAACAGGCAAAAAAGAGTGGGATTCAAAAGTTGAAGATCTTGTAAGAAAGGTTCACAAAGAGCAATGGATTAAGGCTTTAACAGCACGAGGAGTAGACATTGAACATGTTAAGGCAAATGCAAAAGAGCTTGAACGGGAATATATTTATGGAAAGGATAAGAAGGACAAAAAGGGAAGTTCCTTATCCAATAAGGAAGATAAGAAGAAAACAAGGATTTACACATCATCTTCTAAAAAGAAAAAACAAAAGAAATAGTGTAGTTATATAAATAAAAAAATGTACAGAAAGGAGGCTAAACTTGAAGGTTTTAGTGATATGGCGTTTATTAACTGTTGGGGGCGTGAACGCAGGCTGGCGAAATCGAGCCGTTTATTTTAAAAAATATGGAATCGAAACGGATTTTATGTATGTGAAAGACCTTGGTGGGATGCACATCATGGACGATGTTGCGACCGTCTATCTAACAAATGATAAAAAAGAAATTGTGGATATTATTCAAAAAAACAAATATGACGTGATTATTATTTGTGACACGAAAAAGGGCTATAAATGGATTCGAAAAGCAAACTATAAGGGGCCTCTGATACTGGAGGCCCGTACTCCAGAAATTCTTAAGCTAACTCGTCATCTTCCTGATTTTGACGAGGTCACGCCAGACCGAATGATCGTTCCCTCTCATCACCAAAAGCGTCTCGCATCCATTCTAATCGATTCAAATGCACCTTATGAGGTGATCTATAACGGAATTGATACAGAGTTTTTCAAACCACTTAATCCCGAAGAAACCCACTTAGAAAAGGAACCTATTATTCCAAAAGGGAAAAAGGTAGTTGCCTATATCGGCAGATTAGATGGTCGAAAAAACTGGAAACTCTTAATGGAGATTGCACATCGAATCAAAAGTGAACGGAATGATATTGAAATTTGGATTATTGGTGGAGCCAATAGTGCACAAAGAGATGAATTTGAGACTTATTGGAAAGATCACGGATTAACAGATATCATAAAATGGTATCCGGTGGTTGCTTATCAAGAAATGCCACATATGTACTCAAAGATTCGACAATCAGAAGGATGCACAATAGCCACGACAAAGGGAGAGTCGTTCGGAAATACCTTTATTGAATCAATGGCCTGTGGTGTACCGGTTGTCGCTCCAGGCATCTCATCCATTCCTGAAATTGTCGAGGATGGGAAGACAGGATTGTTGTATATTGAAGAAAATGCACAAGATGCAGCGAAAAAAATCTATCAAATTATCGATGCACCTGAGTATTATCAAACATTATCCACTAATGCCCGCGAACGTGTAGAATTAAGCTTCTCCATCGAAAAATGTGCGAAAAGCTATGTAAGATTACTTCGGGAATTGACTGGGGGTGATGAGCATCCAACCAACTAAGTATCATCAATTATTTGAAGGAAAATCGAATAACGCCCATCTCTTTTCATTTGATAATGGAAAACAGTACATCGTGAAATTTTTAAAGGAAGGCCAAGAAAAGGTGTTGTTTAATGAATGGGTTGGCTATTCCATTGCACGCTATCTACAACTTCCAATTCCACCAAGCCGCTTTGTACAAATCCCGCAAACCTATTTTAGTGAGCTTACCGATGGAGAGCTTGTTGAAGAGACAAACACACAGTTCGCAACTGAGTATATCCCAAATTGCCAAAATGCTCATGAACTAACTTCTCCGAATGTCATCAATCGCAAACAGCTTGCAGGAATCATTATTATGGATTACTGGCTGTATAATCTTGATCGGACGAAGAAAAACGTACTATTTAAAGAAGTTGCCGGGGGAAATCACAAACTTTATATTATTGATCATGCTGATCTATTTGGCTCATTTGCCTGGGATAGTACAAATCTCTCAACCTATTGCAGGAAGCTTATGAAAAGTGCAACACATGAATTGATCGCAGACTTCATTCAGGATGAAAAGGATTTCTATGACCAGCTATCTATCATTCAATCAATTCCTATCCACTTATTAAACGAAATTGTTGACTTCACACCAGAAGACTGGGGAATTACGGAAGAGGAGAAAAAGCAAGTTGTTGATTATTTGGTATGTCGTAGAGATATGGTTCTCCATAAACTGATCCGGGACTTTATCAAATCGCGCTATCGACCCCTTCACTCAAAACCATAAAAGGACAGCTCACCGCTGTCCTTTTTGTTGAGCCCTCCATAAAGGAATGAAGGGAATATCCAAGAGTATGAAACTAGTAAACGTCCTTCATTCCAAGAGCCCTTTAATAGTTTACTATGATTTTATTAAGTGAAAAGATTCCCTTCGGCAGCTCTTTGCTATATACAAACCCATCTACCACAACCGAATGACTGTCTTCATTCTTGGGTAGATTAATACCAAACTGAGAGAAGATGATGGTATCGTTTGGTGGGAGCGGGTTTGGATCTACATATTTAATCCAGTATTCTCCGTTCTCCTTAATTTTTTCTTTCCAGTTTTCATGTAAAAAGACCCAATCAATTTCGGATTCAATAAAGCTTTGTGATTTTTTATTTACAATTTTTCCACTTAAGGTGCCTGATTCTCGAGGGGCTAATTTGATACAAACGATAATATCATGTAACGCTTTTGTCCCTGTATTTTTAATCATGAAATCACCAATGATGGTAATATCATCGTCCTCCGTAGACGGTAAAATGGTTGAATAAGCAAAATGGGCTTGAATGTTCGCAAAGGCTTCGACAAGTTTTTCCTTTGGTGCCACGGCAATCGGTTTAGCTGAAACAACTTTTTGTTGAAGCTGTGCTGTGCGTTTCTTTTCCTCCTCCAGCTCGACCTCAAGCTGGGTTATCTTTTCCTTTAATTCATATATTTCCTTCTGATAGGTCTCAATTTGTTGGTCCTCAATTTTATATAATTTCTCCTGTAAATATTGATTCCGGACTTTTTCTTTTTCGATACTTCCTTGAAGGGATTTCAGTTTATGCTCATAGGATGTAATTTCAGATTGATAATGAATGATTCGTTGCTTCAGTTGGATACTGTCTTCCTGACGACCTTGCTGCTGTCTTGGTTTCAAAAGGTATCCCTCCTCTCCTCTACAAGTTATGTAAGTAACAATGAATTTGTGTTTTTTGACCTAACAAAAATAAACTAGACTGTTGATGATTCAACAGTCTAGTTTAACCAGTGCTTCTTAGTGAGCTGGGAAAACTTCTGGACATTGTGGTGGGAATTTTTCTGTTGGACATAATACGATTTCTTCTAGGATTTCTTCACGTGGATGACAGTGTCTAGCTTCAATTTCTAGCTTCACATCAGCTTCGGTTTGAACCTCTAGGCAAAGAGTAAGGCTGATGTCTAGTTGGTGGATATCTGATTCACAAATTAATGTTGCATCGCATTCAGCTAATGATACATGTACGTTTAGGTCTGTTCCTTCAGGAGCGCATAATAAGAATGTTTGAGTCGTTACGAATGGAATTGGATGTTTTGTCTCACATACAACACGATTCATATCATCTAGAATTTCTACTCCTATAAAGCCTCTTACTAGAGTTTTCACTCGTTGTAATGTGACTTGGTCACCATTTGGTAATGTGACCGTAACTGGTTGGCGTTGCCCGATTTCTGTTACTGAAACTTGATGATTCTCTTGGAATCCGGTTTCAATCGGATGACCAAATTTGTCGCTTAAGAAGCAATTAACTGAAACGTCATCAAATTGGTCTAGAAAATTACAAAGTTCCTCTAGTGTGCGCTCTGTTTGACCATGACATTTGAATTTTACAGGAAGATTGCTATTATTTGTGAATGTAAGATCTACGTCAATCTGGCGAGTGATCCAGTCATAAATTTTTCTTGTTAGTATACAAACTCGTTCTGTGTCTCTATTATGGTTATGATGTTTTGAACCCACTTGTGTGTTCCTCCTTTTTGTTGTAATAACCCTTTGGGTATTGGGGCTACTGTATAGTATGTTTTAGATAGTCAAGTGTGCTGTGACATTAGCGGAATTTTGCTCATATGATATGTAGAATCAATACTTTATATAAAGTAAAGGGAAGATATGAGGAGGGGCTAAAAGTGAATCGTAATTCTAGTAATCCAGTGATTTTACAGCAAAAAATTATCCATTTACAGGCGGAGTTATCAAAATATAAATCAATTCAAAAAGACAAATTACTATTCGAAAATCAAAAGTTAAGGGAACAAATCAACCAATTACGTTCCGAAAATGAGCTGCTAAAACAACAGTTTATTTCATCTAATAATCGCGAAACAACACAAAAAAAGTCTGCTGAGCCCATCAGCAAAATCCAAAAATCACGTCCAATAAATAAAGAATCTGATGGTATGATAAATGAATGGTTCTTTAACAATCTCATCCATGAAAAAAATAAAAAATAAGCAGAACGTGGAAAACAATATGAGCAATAAGGACATATACTAACATTATACCAATTTATGGAGGAATAATTATGAATGTGAATAAAAAGAACAATCTCACAGGTGCTAAGGTTTTTTCTTCCAGTCAAAAAAATAAACCAGTAAAGAAGTCCGGTGGCTGTGGGTGTAAAAAGGTACGTTAATAATATTGGTAATCGTTAATCAGTGTTGTACAGTGATGAAAGGTTATGAGAAATAGCAGATGACCATATGGAAATCTGCTATTTTTTTTCTAATTGGGGTGTGACGAAAAATCTTATGGGATGAATCCTTCACCGAGTCGAACAACTTGAGCTGAACCCTGATGACCTTTAGTCACGTTTCTTGTATCGAAAACAAGATTGCTGAAGGTTAAAATCAGGTCTAGTGGTATTGCAGAATGGTTGGTTAAAATGATGATGCAATCCATCTCACGTAATATTTCTTCCGAAAGCTCTGTGTTGGTATACAAATGGTCTCCAATTAAAATTGATGGTACAAATGGGTCATGGTAATAAACATTGGTACCCTCTTCGTTAAACTTCTCTAAAATTTCTATTGCAGCTGAATCCCGTGTATCTGCTACATCCCTTTTATAGGTAATCCCATAAATAAGAATTTTTGCCTGAGTCAGAGATTTATTAGACTTCAGTAGCCCTTTCGTACGGTCTACGATATGTTCGACCATTCTTTGGTTTGTAATATCAGCTGTCGAAATAAATTCGCTTCTCGTCGCTAATTGTTGTAGTTTCCATTGAAGATAAAAGGGGTCAACTGGAATACAATGGCCGCCAATCCCTGGTCCCGGATAGAATGGGGTAAAACCGTAAGGCTTGGTAGAAGCAGCATCAACGACCTCCCAAATATCAACTTTTAATTTTTCGCAAAGTATGGCCATCTCGTTAATAAAGGAAATATTAATAAAACGGAATGTGTTTTCAAGTAGCTTAGTTAACTCCGCAGATTCAGTTGAGGAAACAGGTACGACCTCTTGGTAGATATTTTTGTAAAGAGAATATCCTACATCTAGACACTTTTCAGTCGTACCTCCAATTACTTTCGGGATTTCTTCAACTGAATACTTATTATTACCCGGATCGATTCTCTCCGGCGAATTTGCCAAATAGAAATCAATGCCAACTTGAAACCCGCTTTTCTCTAAAATTGGTAATAATACTTCCTTTGTCGTTCCGGGAAATGTTGAACTTTCTAATATAACTAGCTGGCCTTTCTGCAGTCTTCCTTGAATTTCATTTCCCGCACTAATGATAAAGCTTAAATCTGGTGTTTTTTGTTTGGTAAGTGGTGTTGGTACACAAATGATGATTGAATCTACCTTTTTTAACTCATCAAAATTTGTTGTCGCACAAAAACTTCCTTTGTCAATCACCTTTTTTAGTCTATTGTCGTCTATGTCACCAATATAGCTTTTAGAGTTTTTGAGTTTGTTAACCTTCTCTTGATCTTTATCCACACCAACCACTTGGAACCCCTTATCAGCAAGCATGACAGACAAGGGAAGACCGACGAAGCCTAGACCAATCACTGCAATTTTGTTATTTTTACTCTGTGAATTCTCGTTATTCATTAATTTACTCTCCTCGTCTTGTAAAAATTAAGTACAGTCTTAAAATATGCGATTGCGAATTGATTGAAATGGACAATCACCTTAATTTTTTAAAATATGCATTTTTATCAAGGACAGATATAATAGTTTGTTTATTCTAACTAAAAACTCACTCCAAAATGTAGATTTCTTCAATATGAAACTTGAAAAAATCTAATCTTTTAATGGTCTTCAGCCGTTCCTTTATCAAAATGTAGTCATAGATTAGGATGGAAACGCATTTTCAAAGGAAATTTAATAGAGAGGAGAAGGAGAAATAGATAATGATTAATCTTGTAGACTTAAGGAGACAGTTTCAAAGTGTTAAAAATGAGATCATGTATGCAATAAATGAAGTTATAGATAGTGGGCAATACATTTTGGGACCAAAAGTTATGGAACTTGAGAAAAAAATAGCGAAAAGAATTGGAGTTCAAGAAGCAATATCTGTTGCAAATGGTACAGACGCACTTGTTCTTACGCTTGATGCATATGGGATTGGCAAGGGTGATGAAGTAATTACTTCGCCATTTACATTCTTTGCAAGCGCCGAAGCGATATCACGTGTTGGAGCAAAGCCAGTCTTCGCTGATATTGATCCGGTTACCTATAATATTGATCCAAAAGAAATTGAGAAAAAGATAACATCAGCCACTAAGGCAATCATTACAGTTCACATATTCGGGCAGCCGGCTGAAATGGATGACATTCTGGAAATTTCAAAAAAATACGGACTTTATGTAATTGAAGATGCTTGTCAAGCATTTGGAGCTTCCTATAAGGATCTAGAAGTGGGGAATTTAGGAGATGCTGCCTGTTTTTCATTTTTTCCAACTAAAAATCTCGGTACAATGGGGGATGGAGGAATTATTACAACCTCAGATAAGGACCTAGCAACTAGAATAAGAAAACTGCGAACACATGGAACAACAAGAAAATATTATCACGACCTAATAGGTTATAATAGCAGACTAGATGAGCTACATGCCGCGATTTTACTAGTAAATCTTTCGAAAATAGATGAGTGGAACGGGCAAAGAAGAAAGCTTGCAGATCGGTACAGGACACATTTAAAAGATGCACCACATTTACAATTACCGATGGAGGCAAGCAATCGATCTCATATTTACCATCTATATTGCATTCATTCTGAGAATCGAGATGAGATTATGGATAGGCTTGAGGCTGCTGATATTCAAACAGGTGTCTATTATCCACAATGTCTTCATTTACAAGAGGTTTACTCGTTTCTTAATTATAAAAAAGGTGATTTTCCGATTGCAGAATCGTTATCGGAGAGACTTTTTGCCGTTCCAATGCATCCATTGCTAACAGAAATTGAACAAGATGAAGTGATTTCGGTCTTACTTCAAAAAGAGGTGGACTAAAAGTGGTGATTCGATTTGGTTTAGTTGGCTGTGGATATATATCAAAGAAACATTTGCATGCATTGTCAAGGTTTGATGATGCACATTTACATGCAGTAAGTGATTTAGATGAATCGAGAATGGATGAAGCAAGGAATTTTTATCAAACACAGTCAGGCCTTACACATCCAATCAAATATTTTAAGGATTATGAAGAGATGCTTGCGGATCAGCAGCTTGATGCAGTCATTATCTCTTCATTTTCTGGACTACATGCGGAGATGGCTAAAAAAGCTCTCCAATTTAATAAACATGTCATTTTGGAAAAACCGATGGCTTTATCCATTGACGGGTCCAATGAACTGATCGCATTGGCACAGAAACAAAAAAAAGAGCTGATGGTTTGTCATCAACTTCGTTTCCGGCCAATCATGCAAAAAATTAAAGGGATTATTGATGATGGAAAAATCGGAACTATTTATTTAGGGGTTGCTTCGATAAGGATCAATAGGTCGCCTGACTATTTTACTTCTGCTCCGTGGAGAGGTAAATGGGAAACGGATGGAGGAATGTTAATCAATCAAGGAATTCATATTATTGATTTGCTTCAGTGGTTTCTTGGAGAGGTACATTCAGTTTACGGTGAAATAGGTTACCAATCCACTGTAAAAGAGACAGAGGATGTTGCTTTAGGTATTTTGGATTTTAAATCCCGGGCAAAGGGTATTATCGAGGCAAATATTGTCACCCAGCCAAATAATCTTGGATACTCATTGTCTCTCTTCGGTGAAAAGGGGACCATTTGCATTGAAGGACCATCTCTTAAAAACATTGGTCGTTGGTATATAGAAGGTGAGAATACGGATATGGAAGAATTGGATTCCCTACTTCAAGATGGGAATGAAGAGATCTATATGTATGATAATTTTATTGAAGCCGTAAAGTCTGAGAATAAGGGTGTGCTACTAGACGGAACAGAAGGAAAAAAAGCCCTTGAAATTATATTCGGTATGTACCAATCGGAATTGTCTAAGCAACCCGTTGAGTTCCCAATTTATTCTTTTTCCACATCAGACATGAAAGAAAGGAAGTGGAAATCACATGAATCTAGGTAAGGTTGTTGTAACAGGGGGAGCGGGTTTTTTAGGATCGCAGCTTGTAAGAAACCTGATGCCCTTAAGTGAACATATCTATATTATTGATGATGTATCGACGGGAAAAAGATCTGCTATTCCGAATTCTGATAAGATCACATTCTATGAAGAAAGTATTACAAATGAAAATTTGCTGGAAGAAATTCTTCCAGAGGTTGATTATATTTTCCACTTTGCATGCAAAAATCTAGTCTTATCAGTTGAAAACATAAATAGTGATTTCGAAACGAATTTATATGGAGGCTATATCCTATTACAAAAGGCAAAGGAATGTTGTAAAGATTTAAAAAGGTTTATCTATGCGTCCACTACTTCTATATACAGCGAGGCACCAATCATACCCACACCCGAATCCTACTATAATATTAAATTACCCTATGCCGCTAGTAAATTTTCAATGGAGCATTACTGTCATGTATATTATCAAATGTATCAACTTCCAATAACAGTTCTAAGATTTTCAAATGTATATGGACCGGGACAACTTGTTGAAAATCCCTATTGTGGGGTAGTAGCAAAGTTTTTTGAAGCAGCAATGAATCAAAAACCAATGATTATATTTGGGGATGGAAATCAGACAAGGGATTTTACGTATGTTGAAGATGCAATAGATGCCGCTCTTATAACAGCTTTGGATAAGGACGCTATAGGTAATGTATATAATGTTGGAACAGGAATTGAAACAAGTGTTCTTGAACTTGCACAAGTTATTCACGAGACTAGTGGGGGAAAGAAAATTCAGCTTCAAATCATGCCGAAACGAAAAGTTGATGTAGTCCAACGAAGATGTATTGATTCAAAAAAAATTCAAACGGAATTGAATTGGAGAATTGAACATTCTTTGGCAGAGGGGATAGTAAAAACCTATAACTGGCTGAAAAAAGGAAATGGATCATGAGAATTTTTCACGGTACGACTGAAATCGCAGGACAAATGGGAATCTTGAGCAGTGCCCTTAACAAGAAGGGGCATTGTTCGGTTGGTTATAATACATTTCATTCCTATCTTGGCTATAAAGATTATTTGATCAATACCGACCAGGAAGGATTGAATGAAAAATATAATGAAATTATAAATGAATTTGATCTCTTTCATTTTCATTATAATACTACTCTTTGCGAGGAGTATTCAGATTTACCGGAACTTAAAAAAAGGCATAAAAAAATGGTTATGCATCATTGGGGAAATGATGTAAGGTTTCATGAACAGGCTAGGAACAACAATCCTTATGTATATACCGGCGATTCTCCACCCAATGAGGAAATTCATGCAAAATTAATCAAAATCACAGAATATATTAAAGAAGCGATTGTTCAAGATTATGAGGTTTATGAATATGTAAAAGACTATTATGAAAAGGTTCATGTGCTGCCGATTGCGATTGATCTTACTCACTTTGAACCTCATTATCCGGCTATTAATAAGGATAAGCCTCTTATCCTGCATGCACCAACAAATCCTGATTTTAAAGGAACAACCTATGTCGAAAAAACGATAGAAAAACTAAGGGAAAAATACGATATTGATTATAGACGAATTGAGAAAATGAGCCATGAGGAAGTAATCAGCCTTTATGCAGATGCTGATATCATCATCGATCAGGTTTTATGCGGTTCTTATGGATTACTTAGTGTGGAATCAATGGCTTTAGGAAAACCTGTTTTAACCTATATTCGCCCTGATCTTGTTCCAACCTTTCCAGCTAAATTACCTATTATCAATAGCAATCCTGATACTTTATATAAACAGGTTGAAATGCTGCTTGAAATTCCAGAGCTGCGACGGGAACATGGAATGCAAGGGAGAAAATATGTTGAAAAATATCATTCTCATGAGGTAGTTGTTGAGCGATTGATGGCTATTTATTCAAAATTATGATCAATGTTGGCCTTCATAAGGAGCTATTTGAAGAAGTCTCTTTAAAATAGCTTCTTTTTCCATATAAAAAGCCGGTTAAAAGAGCAGGTTCTCTTTACCGGCTAAAAACGTAATGATTAATTAGGGAAAGCTGCAGTTGGGTAAACAGGCGTATAGGTTTGTTTAATAAAGGAGTAGAGGTGATTATATTCAGTTAAGTGGTTTTCATAAATATCCCGCATTGTTTGATTAGGAAATTGATAGACAACTAGACTCTTATTCATATATTCGTTGTAGTAGCCAAAATTTAAATAGTCTTGTAAATGGTTCTCCTTAAAAAGTAACCCTTTTCCAAATGTGATTTGCATTCCGGTATGGAAATGTCTTGCAAATACAGTCGAGTTAGCAATCCAAGTATAATCCGGCCCTGTCTCTCCATAATAGTTGGGGTGCGTGCAAGCAGCATCAAACCCAAATTCATTCCATTCCACACATCCTGTAGATCCGTACTGCTGAAGCCACAGAGAAAGCAATTTTCTTTCACGAATATATGCAGTTACTCTTTTGACAAGATTTTCATCGCGCTCATCAATGGATGCACGTGGCCAAACGAATCCTCTAAATTGCAATTTCTTATGAAGGTGATCAGCATCTTCCCATTTTGATAAAAATTTGGTTATCCACCATTGAACTGCAGTAAATCTATCATCTTCATTTTTAAAATTTAGAACAAGATCGTCTACTTTGCCGAAATTTTCTTGGGTAAGCATTGGGTATGGGAGTGTAACCCATACATCTGTTTGTTTTCCTGCATTTGTGTTCATTGCTGCAGCATCGAAGTTTTGTTTACGTTTAAACAGCCCTTTTAATGCTACCTTCCAATCTTTTCTTTGTGGTAAACTACCAAAGTCAGAAAACATTGGATAAAGATAACAATCTTTTCTTCCATTAATCGGATTGAAGATTAATCCATTGAACATCGTATCAACGGCTTCATTATTTACAAGATAACTTTGGTATGGCTTTAAGTCTTCTGCTGTCCAATTTTTAACACCATTTTCGTGTTCTTCTCCATACGGTAGGAGGCAAATATGGTTTTGCACTCCAAGTTCTTCAGCTGTCATATAATCATTAATCGTCAAAAATATCCCACCTTTCATAAATGTCTTTTATAGTATATGAGCACATTAGGTATAAAGTGTGTCCGCATACCCCCATTTTACAAGATTTGCATAACCAACTTATCTTTCTTGAATATGATATGAAAGGAAAGGAAAGGAGAGATATTTTTATGAAAATTGTTCATGCTCCCACTGAAATTGCGGGACAGATGGGAATTATTTGTAAGGAGATTAGAAAACAAGGTCATCATGCAGCGGGATTTAACGGCTTTCACACGTACTTGAATTATAAAGGAGATATCTTAAATACAGACGCATTTGAAGTGATGAAAGAATTTGAATTTCTTGTAGAGAATGTTGATATTTTCCATTTCCATAATGCGAACACATTTTTTCAGGATTTTGCTGACCTCCCTTTACTTAAGGGAAAAGGAAAGAATATGGTAATGCATCATTGGGGGAGTGATGTACGGACAGCAGAAATGGTTCGCAACATGAATCCGTATCCTCTTCCAGAAACCTATTATACTGACGAAGAAATTCACAGACAGCTAACCATTATTTCAGCCAATATTGATACCGCAATTGTGCAGGATTATGAAGCCTATCACTATGTAAAAGATTATTATAAACATGTATATGTTATTCCACTAGCTTGTAATGTTGAAGACTTTAAAGTCTCATATCCTTCAGTTAAAAATAACAATCCTCTTATTATTCATGCACCAACAAATCGTGAATTTAAAGGATCCGATTATGTAGAAGCTGCGGTGAATAAACTTCGTGATAAAGGGAGTCCATTTACCTATCAAATTCTTGAAAAAATGAGCCATGAGAAAGCACTTTCTGAATATATGAAAGCAGATATAATTATCGATCAGCTCCTCTGTGGCACCTATGGAATGCTGAGTGTAGAGGCAATGGCAATGGGGAAACCGGTCGTTGCATTTATTAGAGATGATGTTCGCGAAAAATTCCCTGATGATCTTCCGATTGTTCAAGCAACACCAGAAAATCTTGATGAAGTCCTTGATGAGTTAATCCGCAATCCAATTCGACGCCATGAACTTGGAATGGCAGGTAGAAAGTATGTAGAGACCTATCATTCAGCAGAACGAGTTACAAATGACCTTATAAGTATTTATGAGCAATTATAGTACCAAAAATTAGCGTACTAACTGCTTTATTGAAAAAAGGGGGGAGTATATGATTCATCCATCAGTAGTATTAGGTGCAAATGTTACGATAGGGGAAAATGTAGTAATCGAAGAAAATGTGATAATAGGAGACTCTGTATCTATTGGACATCATGTGGTTATAAAGAAAGATACAAAAATCGGGAATTTTGTACAAGTAGGCGAACTAACAGTGCTAGGGAAACCAACATCTTCTAATAAAAAAATGGCGCGTAAGCCTGGGAAGGCATTGGATTCTTTAGTGATTGATGATCATGTAATCATTGGTTGTAATAGTGTATTGTATCGGGGTGCAAAGCTTAACTCTGGTGTTTTTGTTGGGGACTTAGCAAGTATTCGTGAAAAAGTAGTAATAGGAGAGGACAGCATTATCGGTCGCAATGCAATCGTTGAGACAAATACGCAAATAGGAAATCGGGTAACAATTCAAACAGGCTGTTATATAACCGCCGATATGGTAATTGAGGATGAAGTCTTTATTGGTCCTTGCTGTTCATCTTCAAATGATAAGTATATGGGGATGGGGATTTATAAACATCAGGGACCTGTTATTAAAAAAGGTGCCAAAATTGGCAATAATGCAACCCTCTTACCTGCTATCACAATAGGTGAGAATGCGATAGTTGGCGCTGGAAGTGTAGTTACGAAAGACGTCCCACCTGATAAAACGGTTGTCGGTAATCCAGGGAGAATATTAAAATAAATAGGGCCGATAATTTCCTAACATAGGAATTATCGGCTTTTTTAAAAGTAGAATCTAGGCTGATTTAAATTTTTGATTATATAAACTAGCAAAATTAAGGAATGAGTACTATCACTGCTATTTTTCTTCAACATATTATATTTTGTGTACTCTAAATTGAGAGTGCTATAAAAAATAAAGGAGGATAGCTAGATGAGTATAGAAAATAGAATTATTAATGGCGGTTTTGAAACAGGACAAATTTCTCCATGGGTACCTTTAAATGCTTTTGTTACCCAAGAATTTTCCCACAGTGGATTCTTTTCTGCTAGGTTACAAGGCAATAATGTGAACGGGTTTATTTTTCAAATTGTACAAGTTGACCCAGGCGAGAGTTTCGAAATGCTAACGTCTTTAGCGAGAGCAGGCACGGCACTAAGTTCACCTATTACTTTATCTGTCGGTTACTATGATGCAGCTTTTAATTTTCTAGGTTACGGTCTTATTACCGTAATAGATGAGAATCGTATTCCTAATGTACTAGTTAATGATACTTGGTTAGAAGTCTACCAAACTACGACACCTGCACCATTGGGAACTACACAGGCTTTAGTTCTAGTAAATAATCTACCTAGGCCAGGCTCTTCAGATGTAGTTATTGATGATGTTTCACTATTAATAGGCACCGACAATGGCGTAACGGGAGCAACCGGCGCAACGGGAGCCACAGGAGCGACAGGAGCAACCGGAGCAACGGGAGAGACAGGAGCAACTGGAGCAACAGGAGCCACAGGCGTAACAGGTGCAACCGGAGTAACTGGAGCGACAGGAGCAACCGGAGCAACCGGAGCAACCGGAGTAACAGGAGCGACAGGAGCGACAGGAGCAACGGGAGCGACAGGAGCAACGGGAGCCACAGGAGCAACTGGAGCCACAGGCGCAACAGGTGCAACCGGAGTAACTGGAGCGACAGGAGCAACCGGAGTAACTGGAGCGACAGCTGTCTCTTATACACATCT
>NZ_SLUB01000022.1 GCF_004799755.1 Bacillus timonensis
TCTCTGTGAATTTTTGTTTGGTTTGGCGATTAAACAATACCACAATGAGAATACTTTTTCATTTTTTTTTATTAATTTTAGTCCGTGCGGGCTTTTAAAGAGCCATCGCGTAGCGATTTCGTTCTTCCTGTGGTCCCCCCAGATGGATTACGGTACTTTTTTGTTTCAAGTTCAGCCACCATTAAGTCGAACAATCGACTTAATGGTGTTTTCCAGTCCCTATCGTTAGAAAGTGCCCAAACATTGCGTTCTGCCGCTACATCACATCTTATCGATACGACCACAAGAGCATCCAGTCCCCATCTTCATGAACCACGAAAACATCTTGGTGGATGGAGAAGGTTCCATATGTGCTTTTGTAGGTTTGAGTGATAGGGACTTTATAGACATCATGGAAAGTAGTGGAGTTTTGCGTCATCTGCCAGGATTTGAGTTTTTCGGCGTCCTCTATCGTGAACTTGAACGTGTCAGTTCCGAAATGTCCAACAAACACATGGTTGCGCTGCTGGATGTAATCGGCTTTTTGGAACCGCTCTTGCATCAGGGGATGGAATAATTCCCAGGAGCTTCCGAAATCGGCATCCTGTTCGTATTTATAAAAGGAGTGAACAAGCTCCTTGGCTTCTTCCTCCGGTGATGAACGAAAAAATGATATAACTAGAATTACAAAAAGAATGGCCCCAACTATGATCAAAATTAACTGAATGGGCAAGCCGCGTCGTCTTCTCATAAGTAAACAAAAGCCCCCTTAAGCTTGTTTACTATTATGGATATGCCTTCGAAAAGTTGTCCTAGTACAAGATTTCCTCCTTAATTTGGTGTGGGACAACGAACCTGTCCCTCTGTCCCAAAAAAATAGGCTAGAGCCTAAGCCCTAGCGCTAAATTTACTTAAGCGAGTTAAGAAAGGACGACGTGGTCCTTTGCCATATCTCACAAAATACAGCCGATCTTCCAGTCTTTTATAAAAACGAATTCCCACGATCTTTAAGGGTGTCCAAATTTCTTTAAAGGTATAATAAGGCAAGTTTAGCACTCCTCCCCCAGTCAACACATTATTTTTATATTATTTTTTACCTTTATAATCTATTTAAAAAATAATAGCATGTCCATGTTGATAAAAATGTGGAAACGTGTAGTAAAAAATTAAAATATTTTGGTCAAATTTAGACAAAAATCGCTAAAAAAGCCCCTTTTTAGGAAAGTCACCCTCAAAAAGTGCCAATAATCGCTATATTTTTACACCGATTTTCCCAATATACAATTTCCTAATACATTGGTACTATATAATTATAGTAAAATACTAGATTGGTATTATAACCAATCATAATCTTGTTAGTTAATGTAGAGAATAGGGGTTTTCTACATTTGACTATATATTTTACCTGTAGACTTTTTTCTCTTTTCGCCCTGCTCATGTTGAGTAGGGCTCTTTTTTTGTTTGTAACCGAAAGTGTATACTAGTTTAAAGAGATGGAGGGGAGACTGGTGGATCAACAAATTTTACCCGCATCAACGACGATGAAAGAATTCGAGTATTTTTTAAAAAGTAAATATGAAATCGGGGTTTTTACGGAAATTCACATTGCTCAGTTGAAACATATTAAGAGGATGGCCAATGAATATGGGAAGAAGATGATCTTTCATGTGGATATGGTACAAGGGATCAAAAGTGATGAGTATGCGACGGAATTTATTTGCCAGGAGTTTCAGCCGTATGGGTTAATCTCGACGAAATCAAGTGTGATTCAAAAGGCGAAGCAAAAAGGAGTTTTCGCGATACAGCGGATGTTTTTGATTGATACGCATGCGCTTGAAAAAAGCTATAAGCTAATTGAAAAAAATCAACCTGATTATATTGAAGTGCTGCCAGGAGCCATGCCGTGGATGATCCAAGAGGTGAAAGAGAGATTGAATGTTCCGGTGCTAGCAGGTGGGCTGATTCGGACAAAAGAGGAAGTGCAAAAGGCACTTGAAGCGGGTGCCACCGCCATCACTACTTCAAAAAGGGAGCTTTGGGTATAATTTTATTCAGCAGAAGCAAACCAGTGATGCTGGGTAGAGCGATGTTTTGAACCACCTCGTGTAGATCTAAAATCAGGCACAAACACACCAAGGGGTTCTTTTTTTGATGCAATTTGGCATAATTTGTTGATGAGTTTATGTGTAAGCGTTATCATTATTTCGTTATAATATAGGTAAGAGAGTGTGAGGAGGCGAAGTGATGGAAGAGAATACGAATCAATTAGCAGTTGGTATGGTGTGGGGAACGACCTTGAGTATACCTCTTTGGATTGCGTTTTTTGGTTGGTTGAAGCTTCTGTCACATCTCTTCGTTTGAACGGAATTAAACTGCGGACATTTGTTGATAGTGGAGCCACAGGAACCGTCCCTGTGGCTCTGCCTGTGGCTCTGTTGCGCCCGTGGACTCCTTGCCCAAAGGGACCACGAGAACCGTCCCTATGGTCCCTTTAGCCACTTTTCTTCGAATTCGGTTTGGGGGAGGGGCTTGCTGAAGTAGTAGCCTTGGCCGTAGGTGCAGCCTTGGTTGATGAGAAATGTGAGTTGTTCGTTTGTTTCGATGCCTTCGGCGACGACTTTGACGTTTAGGTTATCGGCCATTTGGATAATCATTTGAATGAGAGCTTTGGTATCTGAATTAAAATTCTGAATAAAAGAACGGTCAATTTTTAAACAGTCAATGGGTAGTTGATGAAGAACGCTTAGGGAGCTATAGCCGGTGCCAAAGTCATCAAGGCTGATGCTAATCCCAAGTTTCTTCAATTCGCGGACGGAATCAATTGACTTTTCCAAATTGATCAAGGCACTTTCGGTTATCTCGATGTCTAAGCGATGAAGGCATGAGGTGTGCTCATGATTCACTTCCTCTATAAAACGACATAGGCTATGTTTTTCAAAATGCTTTGGTGACAGGTTCACTGAAATGTGCTCAAACTCATAGCCCGCCTCGGTCCACGAACATATCCATCCCAAAACTTCTGTAATCACCCATTCACCGACATCCACAATTAGACCGGTTTCCTCGAGGACATGGATAAATACGTCGGGACTAAGTATCCCTTTTTCAGGGTGATTCCAACGTAATAAAGCTTCAGCCCCACAAAATTTTCCTGTGCAGATTTCAAATTGTGGTTGATAATACAATTCAAACTCCCGTTTTTCAAGAGCTTCCTTTAAATCTTGCTCAAGCTTAAAGCGTTCCTCAACCTTTTTCAAGAGAGTATCATGATAAAAAACAAGGTGGCCCCGACCGAGTTCCTTAGATGCATACATGGCTAGATCCGCTTTTTGTAGTATTTCCTCGATGGTTTCAGCATCAAACGGAAAACGCGCAATTCCGAGGCTTGCAAAGACCTCTAAGGTAAATTCATGATAGGTAATTGGTAGGCTTATTTCATTAGCTATGCCTAGTGCGATTTTTTCAATCGCTTCATGCTGAACCTCGGGAAGAGTCACGGCAAATTCATCGCCACCTATATGATAGGCAACACCTTGGTCGTCTACCTCTCTGAGGCGTTTAGCAACCTCCATTAGAACTGCATCCCCAGCCAAATGTCCATAACGGTCATTGGTCTTTTTAAATTCATTCAAATCAAGATAAATGAGACTAAATGGAATTCGATGCGCCAATATTTCTCCCACATCCTCACTAAGTTTCCGTTTATTCGGTAAATTAGTGAGAGGCGTGTGGTAGGCCATGAAGTGGATTTTTTCCATGTTTCTTTTTTCCTTGGTGATATCCATAATGATCCCGTAGATTCCATGGATCTTGTTCTCTACTACAATTGGGATATTCCGGACAAATACATCAATCATGTCGCCGTTGGAGTTATGGATTTGAACCTCATATTCCACAACTTCTCCCGCCAATACCTTTTCAAATCGTTGTTTCGTCACCTCTTGCTCATGTTTAGGTAAAAAATGAGTAAAATGTAAGCCAATAATATCTTCTTTATCCATCTGCGTTAGTTTTTCTGAACTTGGGTTTAAGTCAATGATGAATCCGCTCGGATCAATCATAATAATCGAGCTTGGGTTTAGATCGTAAAGAGGGCGAAAATAGCGCTCTTGTTTGTTTAATTTTCGCTGATACCTGTTGCCGAGAATCGCAATAAACATGCATAAAAACAAACTAAATATAAGAAACGGAAAAAAGAGACTACTGGTAAAAAGGCCGTCATCTTCTGGGAATACTAGGCTCATACCTTTAAACAAAATATACTGAAAGGTGATGTGGGAGTTTGTAAATTCGAATAGAATAGTTGAAATCATACGTACACCTCGGCAAATGCAACTTATACGACTAGTATGAGCCATTATAATGAATTTATTGGAACCCCAGATATTTTTTTCTTTTATGTGTATAAGATGGTTGTGATCTGGCAATGATGATAGTGTATTCCCCCCTTTGTTTATATATTTTTGTTGAACCTCCTTTATGGAGGTATTTTTTTTGCTTTTTTTTAAAATCGATGCCCCTTTTTGCCCCTTACCTCTCTATAACATAGGTGTAAAGGAGGTGAGGGACATGGCAGTATTAACGGACATTCAACGTACACAGTTGCGCCTTGAGTTTGAAAATGGGCTTGATGACAAAGGTCAGATGACGTACAAAAATAAAAACTACAACAACATCAACCCACTTGTAACAGCTGAAGATTTGTATGCAGTAGCCGTTTCAATCGAAAAGCTTCAATCGTTACAGCTTATCGGAATTGAGCGTAATGACAGCTATTCACTAGCTAGTGACGGACAGTAAGGTTTAAACAAAATGGATAGAAAGGGGGAATAACAATGGCAAAAACATTGGAAATGCAATTTAAAAATGAAGATGGAAAAACGGCGACAATTTCCATTGAAAATCCAATCGAACCTGTTGATGCAGCAGCGGTTTCCACTGCAATGGATCTCATTGTATCAACAAATGTGTTTCTCACACCTGGTGGTGCAATTGTCGAGAAAAAAGGCGCACGCTTGGTCGAGCGTAATGTTGAAACAGTTGAACTTTAATTGGACTTGGGCCAACTTTCTCTTTAGGAAGTTGGCTTTACTTTTTTAGAGGAAGGAGGAGTTTTGGTGGAACAGTTCTTGCCTTTAATTCAAGAGGTTGGCTTTCCTGTCGTCGTGACATTTTATCTTTTGCACCGGATCGAAACGAAGCTTGATAGTGTTATTGACTCGATTCAAATGCTGCCACAAAGCATGAAGGCCGACCCACCGTATGAGACAAAGAAAAGTATATCGTAGAAATGATGTGCACCTGACTTGTGTAGTCGGGTGCATTATATTTTTGACAACTTGCAGGAAAATGTGGTTTCATGTCGAAATGGATATTTGTTACATATGCCTCTATACTCCCCGATAAATAACCCCGAAAGGAAGATACAGATGAAACCAGAATACCTCGATTTAAAAGTAGATTTTATGTTTAAGCAATTATTTGGTCAGCCAAGTCGAAAACATATTACAATTGCTTTTCTGAATGATTTGTTAGGTAGGAAAGGACACAATAGAATTAAAGATTTGCAATTTATTAATACTGAAATTTCAAAGGAGACTAAGGATGGAAAAACAGTTCGGTTGGATTTAGCCGTACTTACTGAGAACAGTGAAAATATCAATGTTGAAATTCTGGTGATTAACCAACATGATTTACCCGAGCGAATTCTCTATTATTGGGCAAAGACTTATTCTTCCTCCATACATTCTAGTGACCAATATCGCAAACTGCGTCCTACGATTTCTATTTCAATTTTAAACTTCTCACTTTTTCCTACTAAAACTGATGATTTCCACACTATTTTTCATATCCGAGAAAAAAGTAGCCATTTTCTATGGAGCGAGCAACTTGAATTCCATGTGTTTGATTTGACCTCTTTCGTGGTAAAATGGAGAAAATACCGAAGGCAACTGAACGACAACAAAGAACTGCCTTGGTTATTAATGTTAACCGCAGTGGATTATCCGGAAAATAAATTAGACGATGAATTAATGTCCGAATTGGAGGAATGGGCAATGAACATCGAACAAGTAAAAGAAGCACTCATTGAGTGGGAAACAATAAGTGCAAATAAAGAAAATCGTGTCATTTATGAAGCGCGAGCAAAAGAGTTGCGTGACTTGTTAAGTAACCTTGAAGGAGAGCGGAGATTAGGAAGAGAGATAGGTAGAGCAGAAAAAGATTACGAATATGCATTGAAATTTATGCAAGAAGGGTTAGATCTTGCATTTATTGAGAAAATGACCGGACTACCCAAAGAAGAACTTCTTAAATTGAAAAAGAAGTAATTAATTAGCAAATTACTTAATGCTACTCAGGAGTTTATTCACTCAATTCAAATGCTGCCACAAAGCATGAAGGCCAACCCACCGTATGAGACGAAGAAAAGTATATCGTAGAAAACTTGGCACCTGATGGAAATTCGTCGGGTGCTTTTTCATGTCTAAAAAAGGAATGAATAAAAAGGAAGGTGAGAAACTAAGACCAAAGTTTGGATAATGAGGTGTTCCGTTTGGAAATTCAAGGATATAAGCTTGTAAAAGATAAGGATGAGTATACACTTGTGGTCTTCTTGGACTCGCAAATGACGGAATTTGCATCCGAGTTTGGCGGGTATTTTCAACACGAAAAAAAGGACTTGAATACACAAATTCGCCATCTCGTTAAACAAAAATTCCCGCATCTGCCGATTAAGGTTGCGAAGGTGCTAGCGGGTTCAATGCTGATCACGACTTTTTATTTAGGAGCGACCGCCCCTAACGTTGGAGCTCAAACCATTAGCGGTCAAACGCAAGCAGTCAACGACATTTACACGGTAAAAGCGGGTGATACCTTATACTCGATTGCCATGCGCTACAATGTGTCAGTGGATTCGATTAAAAAAGTTAATGGGCTGACGACAAATATGCTATTTGTTGGTCAACAACTGAAATTGCCGTTTTTCACCTATACGGTGGCCTCAGGCGACACGCTTTACAATATTGCAAAGCGGTATAACACAACCGTTGACCAAATTCGCACAGCCAACCAATTAAAATCAGACATGCTGATGATCGGACAAAAATTGCGGATTCCACTGTTGGAGGCAACACCGGCACCAAAGCCTGTGGAAGAAACAAAGACAACAACACCAGCGCCACAGCCAGTAGAGGAAACAAAGACAACAACCGCTCCTGCACCAACCCAGGATAAAGCGCCAACACAAGATACGTTCGCATATACAGTTGCCGCGGGTGATACGTTGTATGGGATTTCTACAAGGTTTGGTACGACAGTTGATGAGGTAAAGGCGCTCAACAGCCTTACGTCAAATGTGTTAAATATCGGACAGGTGTTGAAAATTCCGGGAAGTGCGTCTGAACCAGTTGTGGTTGCACCGACAAATCCAACGCCAACAGCGCCTGCTCCGGAACCAACACCTGTCACATCGACCTATACGGTCGCTGCAGGTGACACCCTATATAACATTTCGCAACGATTTGGTACAACCGTTGACGCAATCCAAGCTGCGAACAATTTAACGACGACAAATTTATTTATTGGTCAGGTGTTAACGATTCCTGGTGAGGTAGCGCCAACCGCACCAGAAGAGCCTGTACAGGAAACACCTGTAATTAACTTAGAAGCACCGACATTGGTTACTACACAGATCATTAATAGCCAATCAGCTGCCGCCTATCCGTTGAAAGGAACGGCTGAGCCTGCATCGCGAGTGCAAATTGTCTTTTTTGATGGAGTGAATGCACCGATTACGACGGAAGTTCTTGCAAATGAAAAAGGCGAATTTAATACGTTCGTGAATCTCAGTAAATTGCGTGACGGTCCGATCTCAATTACGTCGAAAGCCGTTGATTCGTCTGGAAATGAAAGTGGTATGACGAAACTATCGTTGAAAAAAGATACCGCAGTGGCGGCGCCCATTTTTCAGGAATTACAAGACATCACCGGTAAAAATGTAGCCCAATATACGTTCGCTGGAACGGCTGAGCCCAATGCGACCATTGCCGTTCGCGCAACAGACAGCGCTAATACAAGTGTGGAAACAACCATTACAACGAATGAAAATGGCACATTTCAGGCTGCTCTTGATCTGTCTAGTTTGAATGACGGTGCAATCACTATTGCAGCAACCGCAACTGATGATGCTCAAAATCGTTCGACACCAGCACAAGTTACCGTTACAAAGGACTCTATCGTGGGTGAGCCTGTCATAGACACAAAGCAACCCATCACCACACAAAATGCCAACAGCTATACATTGGTTGGAATGGCAGACCCAGGTTCGACCGTCCAAATTGTGTTTTCAGATAGAGTGAATCCAGAATTAACGGTAGAAGCTGTGGCGAACGAAAGTGGTGAGTTCCGCACAAATGTCGACCTCCGCGGTTTGAATGACGGGGAAATTTTTGTTACAGCGCGTGCAGTCGATGAACATGGAAATCAAAGTGGAGTCGAGCAGGCTACACTCATCAAGGAAACAACCTTTGCACCACCAGTTATTAGCAATACAGAGATCATCAACAGTATGAATGCAGCGACTTATCACATTTTTGGAATGGCACAGCCGGGTACGACTGTTGATATTACGGTGTCTGACGGGGTGAATCCGGATATCATCACATCGACGACTGCGAATGAAAACGGGGAATACAATGTCGCTATTGATATGAGTGCCATGTTGGATACGAATTTGACAATCTCTGCATTTCAAACAAGTGCGGCCGGCATCACAAGCAATGTTAGTAATGTAACGGTTGAAAAAGACACAAAAGCACCTATCGCACCGATTTTTAATAATAATCAATTTATTACCGGTGAAAATCAAGCAACCTACGAGTTAACCGGGAAAGCGGAGGCAAATTCAGATCTCCATATTCGTATTTTTAACGGAAGTGGTCAGGAACAGGTTGTGACCGCAACGACAAATGAAAACGGTGAGTACCGTGTTCCAGTTGATTTAACTGCCTTTTCAGATGGAGATGTATCGTTTGAATTGACCCAGATCGACCGAGCGGGAAATGTAAGCCCTGCAGTCACAAAGACCTTGGTCAAGGATACAGTGGGACCTAACGCGATTCAGTTGGAAACGCAGCTGCCCATTTTTTCGGATAATGTGTTGGTCTACCCTATTCGCGGTGTCGTCGAACCACATAGTACAGTGGTGATTGAAATCTCGGACGGTGTCAATGTGGTCACGAAAACGGTGGAAACGGATGACGATGGCAGGTTTGAGGAAATTTTTGACTTGAGTACGTTGAAAGATGGAGAGCTGACTGCTTCATTCCGCGCCACAGACAATGCAGGAAACGTGGGTGACGCGCAAAGCTTTTCGTTTGAAAAAGATACAACGGCACCGGCTGGGGTGGTGACGAATCAACCAACGTATGTCAACAGCGCCAACCAGACCAATTTTACCATTACAGGCTCTAGCGTCGAAGAAGGGGCGACCATTGAGATAGTTGTGAGTGATGGCACGACAACGGTGCGGCAAACTGCCCAGGTTGTAAATGGGACGTTCGGTGCCAACTTGAATCTTTCGGGACTGAAGGATGGACCGTTAACCTTTGAAGCGCGACAAACGGATCGAGCGGGGAATCGAAGTATTGCAGAGGCATTGACGATTGAGAAGGATACAGTTGTTGACAATGCGGTCGCAACGAAGAATGGCTTCCGCTATGAAAATTTGCAGTACATTTATACAGTAATCGGAACGGCCGAGGCGAACGCCAGGGTTGAGGTTTCCCTTTTTGATGCTGATAAAAATGTACTCGTGACACGAATCGCAAATGCTGATGATAATGGATTTTATTCTGTAGATGTGTATGTCGACAGCGCTTTTAACGTAGCTTCGGCTTCGGTTACACAAACCGATGTCGCTGGAAATACGAGCGAGGTCACCAATGTTGCGATGAGTTCGTATGCCGTTACGCAAGGTGATACTTTGTATAGTGTCGCGAAGCGCTATAACACGACGGTTGATTCATTGATGTCGCTCAATAATTTGACAAGTGACGTGCTTCAGCCGAACCAAACATTACGCCTGCCGATTACAGCAAGCGAGGTTGTCAATCTTGGGTATATGTACTTTGGCAACACGAAGCAATATGTAAATACCGTTAATTCAACGGGGTATGCGGTGAATATTGCGTCACCAAGCTATTTTGATATCAATGCTGATGGGACGCTGAAGCTCACCTATCAGGTTGACCCGAATTTTATCGAAACGATGCACAGACAAGGAGTGCGCGTTGTTCCATTTTTAAGTAATCATTGGAATCGTGATGTGGGTCGGGCGATGCTTGCTAACAAGGAGCTTGCGGCCCAGCAAATTGCCGATGCCATCGCACGTTATAATCTCGATGGAGTCAATGTTGATATTGAAAATGTAACCGATGCGGACCGCGCCAACTATACCGAATTTGTTCGGCTGCTGCGCGAAAAAATACCGCCGACAAAGGAGGTTTCCGTTGCCGTTGCAGCCAATCCGAATGGCTGGAATGCAGGGTGGCATGGGTCTTACGACTACACAAATCTTGCGAAGTATGCGGATTATCTCATGATCATGACGTATGACGAGAGCTATCAGGGTGGCGACCCTGGCTCGGTTGCGAGCTATTCGTGGGTTGAAAAATCAATTCAGTACGCACTGGCACAGGATGTCGCACCGGATAAAATTGTCCTTGGAATCGCGCATTTTGGGCGCTATTGGATGGAGGGCCAAAGCTATGGTGGCTATGGTATTTCAAACTCGCAGGTCCAGACGATGATTGATCGCTATAATGGCACCGTTGTGTTTGATGAGGTAAGCAAAACACCAAAAGCGATTGTCACGATAAAAGAGGGCGATCCGGTGACATTTGTGAATGGTGCTGCGCTTTCACCAGGAACCTACACGATTTGGTTTGAAAATGACGAATCCATACAGGCAAAGCTTGGGCTTGTCGGTAAATACAATCTTCGCGGCGTTGGAAACTGGAGCCTTGGCCAGGAAAACAAAAGCGTCTGGAACAGCTACACGACAACATTGCCTAACACCGTACCAGTTGTATCGCCGGTCTACACTGGGCCAGTTCAGAACTATAAAACGTATACGGTTGTTGCAGGGGATACACTATGGGTAATTGCGAACAGCAACGATACAACGGTGAGTGAATTGAAGGAGGTAAACGGTCTAACATCGGATTCGTTGTATGTCGGACAGGTATTGCGGGTGCCAACGGATGAAGTTACTGCACCGGCACCGTCTCCTGTACCGGCTGGGGATGATGGTGGTACAACTGCACCTGCGTACACCGTGAATTATACAGTTGTGGCAGGCGATACACTGTCTGCAATTGCTACTAAAAACGGCACCACCGTGACCGCTATAAAAAATGCAAACAACTTAACGTCAGACATGATCTACGTCGGACAAGTATTGAAAGTTCCAACAAATGTTGTGGTGCATACCGTCGCGTCCGGTGACACCCTGTACGGAATTGCCAAACGCTATAACACCACCGTGGCCAACATAAAAACGGCAAATAACTTAACAAGTGACATCCTAAGTATTGGACAAACGTTGAAGATACTGGTATAAATGGAGACCCGAATGCCTTGGAGGTGTTCGGTATTATAGGTGCCTTTTAGAGGTTACGATGTATGGGGAAGCAGGAATAGCAAAAGCCTTCTTGTCTGATTAGAATGGTGTAACACCCTGAAATTCGAAGACAAGAAGGCAACAATTATTATTAGTTAGCTATTCTAATGTGTAAATAAAACTAAACCAGTGTTTCAGTAACTTTAAACTATTTTTTATATACTTCGAACTCATAAATCCTTGCCATTCCATCTCTAGTTTTTGTAATCAAAAGACGGACAGCATCAGTTTCGATTGTTTCAAATACATGTTCCGTTGTAGCTTCAATGTTTCCGGAAACAGATACTACATCAATCCAACTCCCATTTTGAAGTGCCTGCACCTTGTAATCATTGAGTTCATACCCATTATAACCGATGATTTTTACATTATTAGTTGCTTTTTTTTCAGGAAAGTTTACTTGTAACCAGTTTATATCGGCTTTTGCGGAAATCCATCTGCTTCTAACATTCGTGGCATTTCCATCAATAGCGAAATTAGCCTTGTAAGTACTGAACTGACTGCTTGCAGTAGCAACGCCACCGTTTGTTTCAAGGGCATGATTAATATGTTTAGGTGTAATGTAAAATGTATTCGTAGAAGTTTTTTGCGATTGACCATGTGCCTGACCATTGCCTCTTATAAGATTGTAATTTACGTTAGACAACAGTTGGTATGTTTGTTCAGGTGTTACATCAGATGGAATGTTTACAATAAAGGAAATCATGGTGCTTTCATTTGGATCAAGAGAAAAGTCACCTTCGTCTAAGGTTGCACTCCAATCCTCAGGTAATTCAAGTATTACTTCTCCTTTAATTGGTAATGTATGTTCATTCGTTACAAGAACACTGACTTTCTGTGTTTTATTACCTAGGGAAGCAACTGAACTGAAAGGCATCGGAGTATTTCGGACAAGAACATTCTTGTGAGTAGGTGATAGAGTTAACGCTAGTTCTGGAAATGCAGCTAATTCCTGATATCTATTCCATGGCAAAAACATATCCCATTCAGATAATCCGGTTACAGTTCCTATAATATTTTCATTTCCTCCAAGTTTTATTTGTTGGTTTAAAAAATGATTTTTAAACCATTCATTCGCAAGGGGCATGGTTTTTGAAACAGCAAACTGATTTACTTCTTCAAAATTGTTAATGATGTTTTGCGGATCTTCACCAAATGACTCCGCAAACTTTTTGGTGTCATCACGTACAAAATTCCGATATGCATCCTCATGAGCCAAGGCTTCTAATAAAAGCTCTAGATGGGCTACGGATGAACTTTCTAGAATATTTAATTTACCATTCGTGATTGATTCTAAAAGTCCAAACCTAGCAAAAGATTGAGTAATGGATACACCAATATTCCATCCAGAATATCCATAAAGATCGGAGAACTTTATTCGTTTACTTAAGAGATCGATTAATTCCGAATCGGCTACACCTGCTCTAGCATCATCCCCGACAGTAACGTTATAACCTTTCCCAATATATTCGTATATTTTGTCAGCGAATGTATTAATTTCTTCCGCACCTGCAGAATTGGCCATTAGTAAGATGTCTGCTTCATTTGGTTCCGATACAATTGTGCCACCCAGTATGGTTATATAGTTTTTAATTAATTGACTATAAGGTATGTTTTGATAGGGGGCAATCCAATCGTCTCCATGAATACGAGAGTACTCTACATATACCTTAGGGTGGACGTCGATTTTTTCCATCATTAGCTTAGTGATTAATAATGCACCGACAACATCAGCACCAGGTAAAATATCTATTTTATCTTCGAGGTTTAAATTATGAATCCTTTTTTCTAATGCAGCATGTTCCGGACGATGTAATCCATGCGGTTCTGCATCATCCTGACCAATGATTAAATAATCAATAATTCCCTCATTTACCCAATCAATCATTAAATTATTAATAGAAAAATTCCGCTCACGAGTTTTTAAATAGTCTTTGATTAGTTCACCGGGAATCGTTGTATTAAGTTCTTCGTACCTTTGGATGAGTTCTGGCTCATTCATTCCAAGATTTTCAATTTTGTCCTTTAAAATGGCCCATTCTCGTATCTCACCTGCAAAGTTCCCTGGATAGTCTCTTGTTGGGGAGATTGTTAATCTGGTTAAGGTATCATAAGCATACAATTTTTTATCAGGATTTTGTTTTTTAAACTCCTTGAGAACGTTTAAATTCTCTTTAGCATTTTCGAGAGATATTTCCTCATACCTTGAGTTAATCAATCCTCCGTATGCTAACATTGGTATCGCAACTACAGAGGATGAGGTTTTGGAAGCGTTATCAATCCACCATTCACCAATAGCCTTACTGTTACCAGGGGTAAAGTACTTTCCTAAAAGATCTATTTTAGGTGTATTCACATGGAAACCTCCAATCTCTGCTATCTTTTCTGGAGTGTATACATTAAACTGGCGGTCATCCAATGGTACTAAGGAGATATCACCTAAAGAACGTTCTAATTCATTTGCTAATAATTTTTTTTGCGGTACAACGATCATAACAAGAGAGATAATTACTGCAAAAACAAGAGCATTCCGTAATTCTTTTTGAAATTTTAACCACATGATAAATACTCCTCCTATAAGTAAAATTTTAGGAGAGAAAGATAGGGACCTATCTCATTATGTAAGGTAGGTAAAGTTATAAAACTAGTCCTTTTTTAAAAATACCCTCCATACCCATATAATAGCAATGATGTAGGCGATAAATAATAAAGTGGATTTAAGAAAAGGTTTGTAATATTAAGAATATAAAGTTGATAACCTATTGATCCCGTCTATATTCGAGCGGCGTTTTTCCGACAATCTTCTTGAATATAGAAGAAAAATGCTTTGAATTAGAATAACCAACAAGATGTGCTATGTCATAAATTTTAAGGTTTGAGTGATATAGTAATTCCTTTGATTTGATAATTCTTCGTTGGATGATGTAATCAGAAAGGTTAATATTAGTTTTCTGTTTAAAGAGCTGGCTAATATAATTGGGATGAAGATGTAAGGCAAGCGAAATAGAATGTAATGAAAGCTCTTCACTAAGATGATTTTCAATTAATTTTTTAATATGTCTTATAGTTGTAGAGTCATTTGGGTTAATAAATCCATTGTCACCACTTTCTTTAATACTTGAGAGAATATTGGCAAGCTCATGTCTACTGACAGGCTTTAATAAGTAATCTTTAACTCCAAGTTTTAACGCTTCTCTAACATATATATAATCATCATGACCACTAATTACAATAACCGGAAGTGCTGGGTAGATTTGTTTTAATGAGGATAGAAATTCTATACCATCCATTTCGGGCATTCGAATATCCGTTATGATAATGTCTGGAATCTCAATATGAATGATATCTAGTGCTCTAACACCGTTTGAGGCTTCCCAAGGAACTTGGTATCCTGTAATCACATTTTCTAGTAAAGTCTTAATACCCTGCCTAACGATGGGCTCATCATCAATTACAAGGACTTTTTTCAAAAGATTCACCTGCCTTTTCAAAATATTTCTACAGAAATAAGCAAAAACCTCTAAAATAGGAACTATTTCTCTTAAAACCAAACAAAAGGATTTCTCTGGATAATTGTCGAAAGAAATAAAAAATAAATAAATCATTCATGAGGGGAAATCTATGAGGATGCCACAGTATCAACGACTTAAAAGTTATTTGCTTTCTTTACCCTATCGTGTGAAACTGATGCTTGTTTTTTCACTTCTAATTCTCTTAACAGCTCTAATTTTGGGGAGCATCACCTATTATCAATTTGCAAAATCAAGCCAGGAACGGACGGAGGAGTATCAGGTTCAACTGGCTGATCAAATCAATCAAAATATCAACCGGTATTTAAAAGAGATGCAGATTATCTCACTTTCACCCTTATATGACCAGCAGATTTTGGATATTTTAAAAGCCCATCAAAAACCAAGCTCATCTACTACTTTTCCACCCGCATCCGAGCGACTGCCGATGTGGAGATATATTTCAAGTTTGATACATATGAGAAATGAGATTAAAGGAATTCATATCTTAGCAAACGACGGGACGATTTTTAGTAATTTAGATTCGAATTCAGTGATGCTAAAGGTCTTCGAAAGAAACAATGAATGGATTAAGAAGATTGAGAAGGCAGATGGGGAGTGGGTGTTACTCCCCCTTCATCAACCTAATTACTATTTAAATAAAGAAACATCTGTATTTTCGGTTGCTAGGCTTATTCGGGATCCTTCAACATATGAGCCGCTTGGAATTATAAAAATAGATTTGAAGCAGGAACTTATTGAGGAAATTATCGACAATACAAATTCAAAAAGCCATATTTTCATCGTAGACTCCGATAATCTATTTATTTATCCGAATAAAGAAAATAAAATCATTGAGCCAAGTTTCTTAGAAGAATTGGAGGATGTGACCGTAAAAAACTATACGAGTATTCCAATTAACGAAAAGGATTACATGATGGTTTACAATGAATCTTCTTATTCTGGAGTGAAAACTATTATGCTAACCCCTCGATCCGTAGTTTTTAGTGAAGTGAATCAACTGCGAAAAGTGATGATGGTTGTTGTGATAATTGGAATTGTCATTTCTCTTTTACTGGGTTTTATCCTTTCCAAACCACTTGTACAATCTATTCATAAATTGCAAAAGGCAATGGATAAGGTTCAGAAGGGAAACTTCTCACAAAGGGTTGAAATAGCATCTAATGATGAGATTGGTCAGCTTGGCAATGGCTTTAATCATATGATTAGTGAGATTGACCGACTTGTTTCAGAAGTATATAAAACGGGTTTGCGTGAAAAGGAGGCTGAAATAAGAGCCCTGCAAAGTCAGATGAATCCACACTTTCTATATAACACACTCGAATCAATTAATATGCTTGCGATTACAAAAGGAAATTTAGATGTGTCAGATATGGTATCTTCGTTAGGGAGATTACTCAGATATACGATAGATCATTCATCAAAGGTTGTATCCTTAAAGGAAGAATTACAATTTATACAATCTTACATCTCAATCCAAAAGGTAAGGATGGGAGAGAAACTGCAATATATAGAAGAAATCGACCCTTCCCTATATGATGCATTGCTTCCAAAGCTACTACTCCAGCCCTTAGTTGAAAATGCGATCGTTCATGGCTTATCCAGTAATGGGGGCTCTATTCTTATTAAGGTAAGCAGGGAAGGCAATCGTGTAAAGATTAAGGTCGAAGACAACGGGCAGGGAATAACAAAAAAACGTCTAGCAGAACTTAAAAGATTGATAGAGAAACAGAAACATACATCCTCTAATAAACATAGCGGAATTGCCTTATCAAATGTTCATGAACGGATTCAGCTATTGTATGGAAAACACTATGGAATACAAATTGAAGCTGGAGAACAGCAAGGCTTTTCAGTCATCTTAACATTTCCGATTCAAAGAATGGGGGAAGAAAAGTGAAGGAAATTCTTATTGTTGAAGATGAAGAGATTATAAGAGCAGGACTAAAGGTACTGCTTGAACAAGTAATAGGTGGATTTTCTGTCCGTGAAGCTAAAAGTGGAGAAGAAGGTTTATCGCTTTTACATCAACGACTACCTCACCTTATTATTACCGATATTCGAATGGGAGCAATGGATGGTTTGACCTTTATTTCGAAGGTTAGACAAATCTCGAAGGAGGTTCCAATTCTTATTTTAAGTGGTCATAGCGATTTTGAATATGCACGTACGGCAATGAAATATGAAGTAAGGGACTATTTATTAAAACCGATTAACAGAGTGGAATTATCTGAAACGATATCAAAGTTATTTAAGGATAAGGAAGAGGAATCGTCGGAAACCTCAAAACAATTTCGAAAAATCCTTCAATACATTGCCGATCATTTAAGTCATGAAATAACGCTAAAGCATATTGCAGATTATGTATTTTTGAATCCTCAATATGTAGGTCAGCTTTTTAAAGCAGAGCTGAATCAAACATTTACAGAATATATAACGGAGGAGCGATTAAAGCGTGCCAAAAAGCTTTTGAAAGACACCAATTTAAAAGTGTATGAGGTCGCTCAGCTCTCAGGTTATAGAAGTCCTAAACATTTTATGACTGTATTTAAGCAAGAGGTAGGAATGACTCCCGTACAGTTCCGCAAATATTCATAACAATCACATTATCTAAGATTAACGAACTATTTCTCTTTTTGGGAGGATATTTTTAAATGGGCTATTTTCCTAAAATGAAAAGGAAAGGGAGGGATTACGAAGATGAAAAAGTTTGGTATCATTTTTTTAACATTTCTTTTGATAGCGTTTACAGTTGCGTGCAGCAGTGACGCAGATACCGGCGAATCAAAAGGGGATGGAGACAAAAAAAGCGATAAACAAGTAGAACTAACCTTCATGATGTGGGGAAGTGAAGCTCATCAGGAAGTGTACAACAAATTAATCGCGAAGTTCAACGAAACACATCCAAATATTAAGGTAAAAATGGAAAGTGTACCATTCCCAGATTACCAGCAAAAGATAACCGTTTTAGCAGCAGGTAGGGAATTACCGGATGTTGGATGGGTAGCAGAGCGCATGGTGCCTCAATTTATGGAAAACGATCTATTAGAGGATGTATCTTCTTTCAAAGATGATGCTGAATATAACATGGATGACTTTTTCCCATCTACGCTCGATTTATTTAAGAAGGACGATCAATTATTAGGTATTCCGTTTTCTACGCCTCCAATGGTTATGTTCTATAATGAGGACTTGTTCGTAGATGCTGGTGAAAAGACACCAAACGAGCATGCGGAAGCGGGAACATGGACATGGGAGCAATTTGAAAAATCCGCAAAAGCGATTTCAGCCGACGGAGTATATGGTGCAAACTTCTTCCGTGATTGGAATACATGGATTGCCTTATTATCGCATACATGGGCAAACGGTGGGGATTTGTTTAATAAAGACCAAACGGAATTTACATGGAATAGTTCACAAGGTGTAGAAACCTTAAAAATGCTTGAACGGATGATGTTTGAAGATGCTTCTCATCCAAAAGCAGGGGAACAAGTAAGTTTTGAATCAGGAAAGATTGGAATGTTTTTCGATGTATACAGCTATGTGTCGGCTGCACGTAATGTACAAGACTTTAAATGGGACATTGCCCCTCTGCCAGAGGGACCTGAAGGCAGATTCCCAATGCTTGGTCAAGCGGGATATGGTTTATTCAAAGGTTCAAAACATCCTGAAGAAGCCAAGGAGCTATTAAAGTTCTTTACAAGCCAAGAGGGAATTACAGCAACATCTACTTTCTTTGTACCACCACGCGAGTCTGTTCTAAGCTCTGATGAGTTTGTGAATCAGCCAAATAATCCGCCGGTTGAGAGCATTCAAAGAGCGGTCATTGATGAAATGGACAATGCAAGACTTCAAGCTGGCCATATTGAGTGGCAAAAAATTGACAACGCTATTCAATTCGGATTTGACGAGTTATTTGGACAATTAAAAGAGCCTGAAGATATCTTAAAAACAATGGAAGAGAAAATTAATCCACTTTTGAAATAAAAGAATGACAAGGATGCGGTTAAGTATGCAAAAGACTTAACCGCATACCTTTTCCTAGGGGTGAAATTGCTTGAGTACATCATTACAACAAGTATTAGAAAAAAAGAAGATGACGTTAATCGTGAGTTTGCCAGAAAACCGTTTAGACCTAGCAAGAACTGCCATTCGTGCTGGCGTTGATGTGATAAAAATGCATGTGAATGTTGACCATCGTGCATCAGGAAATCATTTTACAGAAGTTGACTCTTACTCTGAAGTTTTTCGCAGTATTAGGGATGAATTTTCTGGCCCACTTGGCGTCGTTCCGGGTGGCTCATTTGAAGATATAAAACAAACTGAAATGGAGAAGTTGATCAATCTTGGGTTTAGTTTTTATTCGATTTACGCGCACCATAAACCAAGTTGGATGTTGGGCCTAGATCAGATCGAAAAAACATTTGCGATCACCAGTGATTATCAAATAGAGAATATCGGGAATGTAAAACAGTTTGGAATTACAGCATTAGAAGCATCGATCGTCCGTGGGGAGGAGTATGGGACTCCGTTAACTTTTAAAGATGTACTTGCCTATAGTAAACTCGTGCAAAGCGTAGATGTACCTGTCCTTGTTCCATCACAAAGAAAACTGGAGTCACATGATATACCAGTTCTTTATCGAGCGGGAGTAAAGGCTGTTATGCTTGGGGCCATCGTAACGGGACACACTGAAGAAAGTATTGAGAAAGCCATATCTATTTTTCGTGAAGGAATTGACTCATTATAAGGAGGTAGGATGAAGTGGAATCAAAAGTACAAACAGCGGATCGCCTACCTTTGAATGGTGAAAAAAGAAAACGTAAATTTATAGGTAGTGAGGCTTTTTATGGGTATTTATTTGTCAGTCCTATGGTATTGGGCTTCTTGATAGTGATGGTGTTTCCGCTGGTATATTCGATTTACATTAGTTTCACAGATTGGCAGCTTCTAGGGGATCCGAACTTTATTGGTGCCGAAAACTACGAAAGGCTAGTGAATGACCCTGACTTTTGGGTAGTCCTAAAAAACACATTAATTTTTGCGGCTGGACTAGTTCCAATCAATATTGTACTTGCATTATTCTTGGCTATTCTCTTACAACGTAATTTGCCGGGGATTGGCATCTTTCGAACGGCTATTTTTATTCCGGTTATGACGTCAATTGTAGTGTGGTCCATTATCTGGAAGTATATGTTCGGGACAGATGAAGGTTTTATCAATCAAATGCTTGCTGTTTTTGGAATTGAAGGACCAGCTTGGTTATATTCGCCAAACCTTGCAATGGCTGCTGTTATTGTTGTAAGTGCTTTGAAGAATGTGGGGTTAAATATGGTACTATTTTTAGCCGCATTACAACAAGTAGATAAAAACCTTTACGAGGCGGCTGTATTAGATGGGGCAGGAAAAGGAAGGCAATTTTGGAATATCACACTTCCAATGATTACACCGACCGTCTTTTTGACGATTATTTTAACAGTCATTGGGTCGATGAAAGTGTTCGGCCAAATTTATGTGATGACAGGTGGAGGACCAGGGAATTCCACAAAAGTACTAGTCTACTATATTTGGGAAAATGCATTTAAACTCTTTGATTTTGGGTATGCATCAGCAATCGCCCTCGTATTATTTGTCATCATTTTATTCTTTACCATTATTCAGTGGGTTGGAAGAAGAAGGTGGGTATTCCATGAACAATAAAAAGAAATACGGTATACTTACGAAGTTTTTGTTTTACGGAATTTTGTCATTGATATCTCTTATCATGATTGTCCCATTATTGTGGATGGTGAATACATCCTTTAAGGACTCAACGAAGGTGTTTGTTTTTCAGCTAATACCAGAACCATTTAAATGGGAGAACTATTTAAAAGTACTAGATTCTACTCCATTTCATCTTTTTTATTTTAATAGCTTATATATTGCCATTCTTGTAACAGTAGGGACTATTTTTTTAGGATCATTGGCTGGCTATGCATTTGCGAAACTGAAGTTTAAAGGAAGCTCATTCCTATTTCTCTGTTTATTAAGCACGATGATGATCCCAGTTGAAGTAATCACAATTCCACTGTTTTTGTTTATGAGGGATCTAGGGTTAATTGATACACATGTTCCGTTAATTGCTATTCCTATTTTAGGTCCGGCAGGTGTATTTGGTGTCTTCGTCATGAGGCAGTTTTTTCTATTAGTGCCTAAAGAGTTGGAAGAGGCAGCAAAACTAGATGGCTGCTCATATTTTCGAATCTATTGGAATATCATGCTTCCATTAGCAAAACCAGCTGTTGCCACGTTAACGATTTTTACATTTTTGACAAGCTGGAATGAATTCTATGAACCACTTATTTATATCAATTCAAAAGAGCTGATGACATTACCACTCGCATTGGCATTGTTTACTGACGAAGTTGGAACGAAGTGGGAGTTACTCATGAGTGCATCAGTCATGGCAACTGTTCCATTGCTTGTTGTCTTCTTCTTTGCACAAAAGCAATTTATTGAAGGTGTAGCTATGACCGGTGGTAAGTAAATATGTACAAAGGATGTGTCTATTTTGAAGAGAGAACTAGAGTTTGATGTCGTGGTAGCAGGAGGAGGCCCTGCTGGAATTAATGCAGCGATTGCTTCAGGTAGGACAGGAGCTAAAACACTTCTCATTGAAAGATATGGATTTTTGGGTGGGATGTCGACGGTAGCGTTAGTCTATCCATGGATGACCTTTCATACATCTTCTGGAAAGCAGGTCATCAAAGGAATTGCACAAGAAATTGTGGATCGGCTTATGGAGCAAGGTGGCTCACCGGGTCATTTACGTGATACGGTCGGCTTTACAAATACACTTACCCCCTATCATCCTGAGAAATATAAACTATTAGCACTCGAAATGCTTGAAGAGGCAGGAGTTGAAGTCCTTGTTCATAGCTTCGTAGATAAGGTTGAGGTTGACGGAAACATTATTACATCTATTAATTTAACAACGAAATCCGGACCAATCACGGTTTCGGCAAAGAGATTCGTTGATACAACTGGTGATGCAGATATTGCTTTTTTATCTGGAGCCCCGTGTTTAAAGGGTAGGGACAGTGATCATAAAACACAACCGATGACAATGAAGTTTCGAATGAGGGGCGTTGATTTGTCAAAGGTGAAGGAAGAGATGAAAGCAAACCCAAGTAATTTCTATAAAAAAACACCAATTGCCGAATTAGATGAGTTGCCACTAACCGGTGTTCAAGGCTTTTATAAGGAATGGAATGAATCAGGTGTTCCGATTAATCGTGACCAAGTGCTCTTTTTTGCAGGTCCTGAAGACGATGAGGTTTTAGTCAATTGTACACGTGTTCAGGGCTTAGATGGGACAGATGTATTTGACCTATCTGAGGGAGAAAAAGAAGGTAGAAAACAAGTACTAATGATGGCTGATTTTTTACAGAAGAAGATTCCTGGTTTTGAAAAGGCATCTATTTCAGCTGTTGGTACGCAAATTGGTATCCGTGAAACTCGCCGTATTGATGGACAATATGCTCTTACAATTGAGGATGTAGTGGCGGGAGAAAAGTTTGAGGATACGATTGCTCTTAGTGGCTACCCAATTGACATACATGATCCAACTGGTAAAGGCGTACAGGCAAATGACATCGAAGGGGATGGAAGCTATGGCATTCCATACAGATGCCTTGTGCCTAAGAAAATTAAAAATCTATTGGTAGCGGGGAGGTGTATTTCAACTACACACGAGGCATTAGCGACAACAAGACTTACTCCTAGTGCAATGGCAACAGGGCAAGCTGCTGGAACAGCCGCAGCACTTTCAATTACTGAAAATGTTGCACCAAAGGATCTAGACATCAACAAGTTAAAGGCGATTTTAGAAGAAAACGGGGTAGTTCTATAAGGTGTGAAGGAGGAAACCAATGAAAAGGTGGAGGAAACTGTTCTCAATTAGTCTCGCGGTCCTTTTGTTATTTAGCTCAGCCAGCATAATAAGTGCGGCAAAGGAAAAAAATGAACTTGCAACAATCTTAATGGTTCCACTTGATGATCGACCAGCAAACATTTATTTTCCTACCCAAGTAGGATATTCAGCTGGTGTTGAAGTCATTACACCACCTAAAGAGATAATCGGAAAGTTCACAACACCAGGAAATGGCGAAGAAATAAGTAAGTGGTTAATCGAAAACGGAGATAAAGCAGACGGGTTTGTCATTTCAACAAGCATGCTTGCTTATGGAGGATTAGTTGCCTCACGAACAGGCACAAAGTCGCTTGAAGATGCACTTTCCGACATTCAGGTTATTAAACAACTTAAGGAGCTTTATCCTGAAAAACCTGTTTATGTGTATGATACGATTCAACGATTAGCCGTCACGGCCATAAGTGATGAGTATTTAAAATATTATTCACTAATTAGTGAATGGGCGGTTCTATATGACAAGGTTGTTAACTTAGGAATGCCAGGAAAGGAAAGACTTGAAGAATTAGAGAGAATTATTCCTGAAGCGGTATTAGAAGATTATAAAAAAGCAAGGGCAAGAAATCACACAGTCAATAATCTGATGATTGACTGGGTGGAAGAGGGGTATATTGATTATTTGATTTTATCACAGGATGACGCTGCTCCATATGGTCTTCATCGTGCTGAAAGAGAGCTTTTACTTGAAAAAGTGGATACTCTTAATGTGGGGGATCAAGTAGCTGTTTTCCCAGGCGCTGATGAGGTAGATGTCGTAATGGTTTCACGCTTTGTGAATCATCTATTCGGGACAACACCAACATTCTTTGTTGAATATGGCGGACTCCACGGAGTAGATTGGATTGCCCCTTTTGAAGATACGACTTTTGATTATAATGTTCAAAAACATATTGTCTCTGCTGGAGGAAAAGTCGTAACGAATGAAGAGGATGCTGATATTCATCTTCTGTTAAACACTCCATCAGCAGCAGATTCAACAAGGGAGAAAGACATAGCAGGTCTTGTAGAAAGAACAAGTGCCCTTATTGCAAATGGAGAACAAGTGGCAATCGGAGATGTTTGGATTGTCAATAAAGCAGATGAAGCGTTTGTGACGGAGCTTGCTGAGAATGTAGATTTAACTAAAATCCTTTCATATAGCGGTTGGAATACAGCAGGAAATGCACTGGGTATTACAGTAGGTCATGCTGCCGCACGTTACGCATTCTTAACTCAAGAAAATGGTTTTGGCGTTCCTTTATATGGGCAAACAGCGGAATACCATTACGAATTTTTACTCCATCGCTTTACAAAGGATCAAAGCTATAAAAACATAGTACATCCTGCAGCAAGAACGTATATTCAATCTATCGGCGCAAGTGAATGGGACCTTGGAGAAAAGTATGACCAAGTCAATCACTTTGTTCAAGAAAAGCTTACACTTGAAACCGAAAAATGGTATCAATATTTTGACGGTAAAAAAGTATACATCGGCTCAAGAGGAAACAAGGATTTCTACAAGACGATCTCTGACTTAGAAAGTGTCCATGTCAAACTTCCTTGGCCACGTATCTTTGAAGCAGAACTCGAGCCAGAACTTGAATTAGAATAAGTATTTTATGAAAGAAGGTAGACTGCACAAGGTCTATCTTCTTTTTATTTTGGGCTGGGTTGAGAATGTGCTGCTGTGTGACGTATGTATGTGTAGGGAGACGTAAAAGTGTTTGAGATGACGCAAAAAAGTTGAGAACGACGCAAACATGCGTGGAATGACGCAAATACGTTCCCCAAGACGCAAATTCTGTTTCTAAATCGCAAACCCAGCATGAAAGCGCGAACCTGTGTGCAGACTACATTCTCCCTCTTCAAATTATTACCAACCACATAAATTTACAAGGATTTATGATATGATAGTGTTATAGAAAGAAGAGAAGGGTGAATGATTTGAAGGTTATTGGACGGAACGATCTTTGTACATGTGGGAGTGGAAAAAAGTATAAAAAATGCTGTGGCCGGTCTGCGGTTGTTTCAATCGATCAAGTCGTAGAAAACGAGCTGAACGATATCCAGCATGATATGTTTCAATACGCATTTCATATGTATGAAGAGTTTTTAGATGACGTGTTGGAAGAGTATGCCGATATTTTTGATGAGCTTCCAGAGGATGTGTATGATTTATTCTCATTCTTTTCACGCGTTTGGGTGGTTAGTTCGATACCGTTAGAGGAGAAAACGATTCTAGAAGAGTATGTCGATATTTATGGACCGAAATGCAGCCGCCCACGTACACGTGATCTTTTAAAGAAATGGAAAGAGGCGCGACCATCTGCCTACACGGTGACTGAGGTGGATGAGCAGGGAACCTATATGACGATACGTGATATATTTACGGAAACTGAGCACTGCGTACGGATCTATGAAACAGAGACGGGAGTTGAAGCAGGTTATTTTGTGTTCGGAACATTGTTGCCTGCTGGCGCGAACTCCATCTTTTTCCCAACATTTCTTGAGTTGCCAACGGAATTTGCGGGAGATATGCGAAACATGATCCTGGAACTCTTTGAAAAGAGTGGCGAGAGCAATCCGGTTGATTTTATGTCACATGAATTTATCAATGTATTCATGGTGTTTATGTTTGGAAAGGCAAAAATAACGGCAGAGGATTATCAGTGGAAGACACCAAAACAGCGAGAGGTCGCTGAAATGTTTCAGATTCGAATGAAAGAGTACGATTACGATGAAGACATTATTGGAATCGGACTTTCATTGTGGCATATGTATGGTGAGCGTAAAAATCCAAGGATTATCAAAACGGGAATTTATGAAGCCGCATTGGTGTATATGGTTGAACAAATTTATCCATATGAGGGCACTTCTACTTATGAAGAGCTTGCTGAAGAATATGATGTGTCACCAAGCAGCATTTCGACAAAATTCAAGGCACTAGAGAACCTGCTTAATGAGGAAATTGTGAAATACAAGGAACTTGTCGATCGTGATGAATTTGGTGAAGAGTAATGTATGCAACCCACTTGTTGGGTTGTTTTTTATATGGCCAAAAAGACCTATCGAACCGACTTTCGACTCATTTTTACAGAAAATAAAGGAATTTGTCGGATTCCTGTGTAATTTGTATCAATGTAGCTACGAAAGGGAGGATTTAGAATGAAGAAAATGGTCAAATTTTTAGGTGTAGTGCTTGTACTGCTGATGCTTGTTCTTCCTGGAAACACCGCATTTGCACATGGGGATGATTGCGAATGTGGCGTGACCTATTTGCAAGGAGCAGAGCGCAACAAGGCTGTTGCCAACACGTTGAAGTTGGATGAGTATAAAAAAGTGAAGGCAGACAAAGGAAAAGAAGGCTATGAATTTGCCGGAGCGGATCAGATAATGGTTGTCCACATGCCTTATGAAGATACCCTTTTAACAATTGTCGCAGTTCCGTTTGTCCATGAAAATGGCGATGTAATATTCGCTGGCTTTACGAATGGAAAATTCTCTGGATTTCAAGGTGCACCAATGGAATAAATCAATATGTTAACCCCTAACAAACAGTTGGGGGTTTTTTTGTCGAAACTTTGTAACAATTTTCCTTTGCAAAATTTAGCGAATAGTGTAAAATGGATTTTAATTGGAAAATAAGATTGGTAGGTAAAAAGTATGAGTGCCGAACAACTTTTAAAAATAATGATTGATATTCAGAAAAAAGTAGAAGATACAGCTACGATAACTACAGAAGAGGTCATGCAAGATCTTATTGGTAGATTGAAAGAGTGTCAATCCGCTTAAGTTTGAAATGCCACAGACCGAGCCAGAGGGAAATCTCTGGCTTTTTTTGTGTTTATCTAACATAACCCCCGACAATTCGACTGCCCATGGGTGTTCCTGTATTAATTTGATGAACGAAAGTTAGAGGATTGGGAAAAGACTCGTCTAAATATATGTATGTTGGAGTTCCTATAACTCCAAACAATCGTGATGAGGGGGAGTATAATGAAAAAGGTTTTTGCAGTTTTACTCAGTGTGGCTCTTTTACTGAGCTTCCTACCGGCTGTTTCAGCAACTGGTAAAGATGTTCAGACGGAGTATTATTCGGTACTGTTCAATAAGAACAGTATACCTGCTAGCTTCGCGAAGGAGGTTAGCAAATTTGGTGGTGAAGTCGTCTACACTGTTCCGGAAATTGGTTTCGCTCAGGTTAAAGCTTCAACGGCTTCATTTTCAAAGCTAAAAGGAATTACAGGAGTGAGCGTAGCCAATCCTTCGATTTCCTGGAATCTTCCGGAATCACAGCAAATTAAGGCTGATAACGTAAATCCTGCTGATGCAGCTTTATGGGATTTACAATGGGATATCAAACGCATCACGAATGATGGTGAAAGCTATAAATTAGGAACGGGCTCACATGATGTGGTTGTTGGAATCGTTGATACTGGTATCGACCGGGATCATCCTGACTTAGTAAAGAACCTATTACCTGGTTCTAAAAACTTTGTTCCAGCGGGCGGATTCCAGGGAACAGAGCCTGCTGAAACAGGTGATTCTGCTGCGTTTGATGACCGCCATGGACATGGAAGCCATGTAGCAGGTTCAATCGCTGGAAATGGTGCAATGCTAGGAGTGGCTCCTGATACGGGCATCCGTGCGTATCGTGTATTCGGTACTAGCTCTGCTGAGTCAGCGTGGATTTACGATGCGATGATTGCAGCGGCCAATGATGGAGTCGATGTGATTTCAATGAGCTTAGGTGGTTTTGATGTCATAGGACAAACGTTTTATGTGGACCCTGTAACTGGTAAAAAGGAGAACCTAGGTAATGATGTTGCTGATTTTTTAGGATACAAACGTGCTGTTGAGTACGTGACGAACAAGGGAGCGCTCGTTGTAGTGGCTGCCGGTAATGAGGGAATTAATGCCACAAATAAGAAAGAAGTTATGGATTATTTAAATAGCCAATATGCAGGAGATGGACTTTATTTTGTAGGGGCAGGCTTTGAAGTTCCTGGTACCATTCCAGGTGTTGTAACTGTATCAGCAACTGGACCTAATGATGAGTTTGCTAGCTATTCTAACTATGGACCTGGCTTTGTTGATATTACAACTAGTGGTGGAGATTCAAAGCTTTATGTTCAGTATTTAAATGAAGGTAAATTTGATGAGTACCTTGAAAAACGTTTGTTTGAGACGGAATTCAATTTAAGCGCTAGTGAAGATGGAGGCTGGTACTGGTCAACTGGTACATCAATGGCAACGCCAAAGGTCTCCGCCGTTGCGGCGCTACTTATTGATAAGTATGGAAAAATGTCACCTGCTAAGCTTCAAGACCTTCTTTATAAAAAAGCGGTAGATCCTGTAAAGGGCAAGGACAAACAGTATTTTGGAAACGGACATTTGGATGCTTACGATGCGTTAAAATAATCTATTGAAAAGACGGGTCTAGTAATGGCTAGATCCGTTTTTCTATTATTTTTTAATCTGTTTTCATAATGTAAAGCCCTTTCATAATCTCCTAAAATATGAGAATATAGATTTGTTGAATATTAACTTTATTAAGCAGTCATCCACTATTTTTAGGAGTACTGGTCTTTGTGAAAAAGTAAACAAATTGAGTGGCAGATAAAACAAAGTCTGAATAAAGTTAAGGCCTCCGGCGGATACCACAGATTTTAGCGGAAATTTATCGAGCGGGCTCGATAAAATCTGGGCGCAAATACGCCAAGGCGCATTTGATTTAATAAATAGGAGGATCACGATGACAAAGGTTCGTTTTGGTGTTTTATCTACAGCGAAAATAGCAAGAAATACATTGATTCCGGCAATGGAGCGAGCACACAATGCAGAGGTTGTGGCGGTTGCGAGTGAGAGCGGAAAAGCGCAGGATTTTGCAGCTGAACTGGGCATTCCTAAGCATTATGAATCCTACACAGATTTATTAAATGATCCCGAAATCGACGCCGTGTACATTCCACTTCCAAATCAATTACATAAACAATGGGCGATTGAAGCAGCAAAGCATGGCAAGCATGTGCTTTGTGAAAAACCGGCTGCTTTGACATCACAAGACGTTGAAGAAATGTCAGTTGCTTTTAAAGACAACAATGTCATTTTTATGGAAGCCTTTATGTATCAATTCCATCCCCAGCATAACCGCGTGAAAGAAATCATTGCTTCAGGTGAAATTGGAGATGTAAAGTTGATTCGTTCGACGTTCTCCTTCCTCCATGATTTGAATTCTGGAAACATCAGGATGCAAAAGGAGCTTGGCGGCGGTGTACTGTACGATGTGGGTTGTTACTGCATTCATGCGAGTCGCTTGATTACGGGCGAAGAGCCGGTTGAAGTGAAAGCAACAGCAAATCTTCATCCAACACATGATGTCGATATTACCACAGCGGGTACATTGAAGTTTGAAAGTGGTGTGATTGCCAATTTCGATGTAAGCTTTGAGCAAAGCTTTAAAGCTTCATATGAGGTTGTTGGTACGAAAGGTTCTATCCTTGTGAAGCATGCATTCCGTCCAGACAATGAAGGTGGAAATGGCGTGCTTGTCGTGAATGCTGAAGCTGGCCAGCGTGAAGAAACGGTTCAAGGTGACCAGTACAAGCTTCAGGTCGAGCATTTTGCAGAATGTGTTCATTCTGGTAAACAGCCGATGTACAGCGTTGAAGAAACATTGAAAAATATGCGTGTAATTGAACAGGCGCTTGCGTCTGCTCGTAATTAAAAGCCAACCCACGGGTTGGCTTTTTTGGTTACTTCCTCTTTTTTACCGTTTTTAGCAAATCCCTTCCTCAAATCTACCAAAAGTTTTCCTAGTAAACATGTATATCTACCAAAATCTTGGCAATACTAGATTACTAGTGAAAGGGACGGAGGGACAGGTCCATCGTCCCATTTAGGATAAGGAAACTGTCCTAAATGGGAACCAGTAGAACCGTCCCCGCGGTTCAAAGGAGGGATTCTAGTGAAAACAGGTGTTGAGTTGCCAGAGGTGTTACCGGTTAATAGGGAAGATTTTTTGAAGTTATTGCTAGATTTAATAGTAAAAAAGTAGTATGAATCGTGGTGTCGAGTATTGTTGAATGGTGCGAAAACTTATATACTATTAGGTAGAAAATCATATATTTGTAGAAAAGGGCAAACTCTTTGAAAAGAAATGCACCAAAAAATATGAAGCGTTTGGGCCGATCTAGTAGAATTGGCTTTATTTTTTGCCTAATTATTACTATTCAACAAGAAAGAGGTACTATAGATGAAAAGTATTCGTACGCGATTATTTGTCAGCTTTTTTGCCATCATTATCCTTTGCATTGGCTTAGCGGCATATAATTATTTTTCAGTGTCCACTATGAATCAAAAGACGGACGACATGGTCTCCGAGGAACTCACGGTTTTACTAGAATACGATAGTTTAAAATACAATATTGCACAGAGTATAGCGTTGGCTCGAGGATATGTGTTGTATGGGGAATCTTCTTATAGAGATGATTATGACATCTATTCCGTGGAATATGATTTAACCGAACGAAAGTTAAGCGCGATGAAGATTAAAGAGGTTGAGGGACTTTTAGGCGAGACGAAAAAATGGCGGGATATGATAAATGAAAAGGTGTTCATCCCATATGAAAACGGCAATGCAGATCTTGCTAAGCATAATCTGCAAACCTACGTCCAACCAGCAGCAAGGGGCTTGATGGATCAAGTTGAACAGCTATCAAAAGATCGCGAAAGACATATTGTTTCAACAGGAAACGACGTAGTGAACTACGGGGAGAGTACGAACATTGCTGGACTTGTGGTGGCGGCCATTGCGGTTATTTTAGGAACGATCATCTCCATTTATACATCAGTAGTGATTGCAAGACCAGTGAAAAATGTGGCAAACCGGATGAAGGCAATTTCGAATGGTGAGCTTCAAGCTGAGCCTATTAAAACAAAGCTAAAGGACGAAATTGGTCAACTCGTTACAGCAGTTAATGATATGAACGACAATTTAAGAGGTATGGTCAAGCAAATGTCTGTTGTGTCAGACCATGTGACCGGCCAAAGTGAGGAATTGACCCAGTATGCGGATGAGGTCATGGCTGGCAGCCAGCAAATTGCAGTCACAATGGAAGAACTCTCCCGCGGTGCTGAGGACCAGGCATCATCATCGACCCTTTTAATTGAAAAAATGTCCAATTTCTCGCAGGAAATCATGCAGGTTGCAATCAAGGGTGACGACATCAAGGAACAGTCACAAGGCATGCTGACATTGACCAACGATGGCAGCGCCTATATGGAAACATCAATTCAACAGATGAACAGTATACATGAAAAAATGAAGCAGTCCCACACGATGGTGGTTGGGCTTGATAACAAAACAAATGAAATTACGAAGCTAGTGAATGTGATTCAGGAAATCGCAGGACAAACGAATCTTTTAGCATTGAACGCTGCGATTGAGGCAGCAAGAGCAGGTGAACACGGAAAAGGCTTCGCCGTAGTCGCCGACGAGGTTCGTAAGCTTGCTGAACAGGTTGGAAAATCCGTTGCTGAAATAACAGTGATTGTAAAGGATATTCAAACGGAATCGAAGCAAGTCGTTCAATCCTTGGATGATGGCTACCAATCTGTGGAGGAAGGTACCGCACAAATCCAAACAACTGGTGAAACATTTAACGAATTAAAGAGAAAAATCGATGAAATAAGCACTCAATTCGAGTCCATGTCAAGCTCGCTCTACGGTGTGCTTGATGATACAAGAGAAATCAGCGGAGCAGTCGAAGGGATTGCAGCTGTGGCAGAAGAATCTGCAGCGGGTGTCGAGCAAGTATCGGCAACTGCCCAACAATCGAGCAGCTCAATGGAAGAAGTTTCAAAAAGCGCAAAACAGCTCGAAGAAAACGCTGGCGAACTCAACACCTTAATCCAGCAATTCAAGCTAAAATAATTTGTGGGACATAGGGACAGGTTCCTTGTCCCGGAGAGGAGAAAATCCGGCATGGTAAATATCGGAGACATTCTTTTTCAGTTATTTGCATTTCTCGTTCCACTTAGTTTTGTTGCAGTACTCATCTATGTCGTGCGCTTTTCAAAGCGTGTCAAACGAATGGAAGCAAAGCTAGATGACATTTAAAAAAAGTAGAGTAAGACTTGGGAGATGATCTCAAGTTTTTCTTTTAGGAGGAATCATTGTGATTGAAACATTAAGGGAGATTGTGGCTACCGTTGGCGAACGAAAAATCATTTGGGGTGTTGGAGGATCGCTATTATTAAGTTTTCACGGTCTTGTTCAGCATCCAAATGATATTGATTTGTTGGTGAATGAAGAGGATGCTTTATGGTTCAATAAGAAACTTGAACTGCTTGGAACGTCGCTTGAGGCGAAGTCTTTACGTCCTTTTAGAACGAGCTATTTTGCGAAATTCAGGGTTGGAGGGTTTAATGTCGATAGCATGGGAGGATTTGCAATTGAACATGAAGAAGGAGTATATCGGCTGCCATTTGATGAAAACTCGGTGGTCGGGCGCGTGGAGGGAATTCCTTTGTGCTCGCTTGAGGATTGGTATATTCTTTACATGCTCATTCCCAACAGGCAGGATAAGGCAGCACGGATCGAAGAACATTTTAACAAGAATGGCGTGAAGCATCCGATGTTGCTAGCACGTGCTTTGAACCAGCCATTGCCTCATGAGATTAAAGCAAAAGTTGAAAAGCTATTGTGGTAGAAAAAGGATGCCTGCGCGGCACCCTTTATTTTTTTACACTCATTTTTACATTTCGGAACATGAATGTGGTTTTCTCTTGCTGGTTAGTCAGCACCATTGCATCGATTTGCGAAGTAGTTTCCTGAAGGTCAACCTCAAGCTGAATCGTTCGCCACACATCATGCAAGCCAATCACCGGGGATACGCTCTCCGCTAAAAAGGTTCCGCGTGCATCAGTCTCGTCGACAAGTAAATAAACGGCAGTGTTGCCCTTCACCTGGACCTCGAACACAATCGTTTCGCCACCCTTAACCCCTCTTGGTGAAAACACAAATCCCTCGTTTTCCTCTTCACCTTTCGTTTTTACTTCAAATGTACCATCCTCAACCTGTGCCACCGTCGCACTCACTCCAAAAAAAGGCGACTTCTCCGCAGCACTTGCTGGCGAAACAAATAGAAATAATAACGTTATACAAAATAATATTTTAAGTTTCATTATGAGAACCTCCTTTGGGACATAGGTCCGTGGTCTGGGACACAGGGACAGGTTCGTCGTCCCACTTATTTAACTCTGGAATTTAACGTTGATATGGTTTGTGGACCGGCTATTCCATCAACTTTGAGCTTATATTTTTTCTGGAACGCAATTATTGCAGATCTTGTAGTCATATCAAATTTTGAATTAGGCGTTTGTTTGTAGTAACCTAATTTTCTTAACTTAGTCTGTAGGTCTTTTACGGCTGTTCCAGTTGAACCAGTTTTTAAGATAGAGGGTGGTTTTGGAACGGCTTTTACGACTGGTTTTAATTTAACCTGTGACAGTAACATCCAACCGGTTGTCCCCTTATGCTGTACTTTTACCCACTTTGTTTTCTTTTTATCCGTGTATTCCTGAATGACCTTAACCTCATCCTTTGTGGTTACGTATTTAATGACCTTGTTTGTAGTAGAGCTCCCACTGCGGATTGCGGTTTTAGTTGCTTTGGGTATCATGAGCTTTCCAACGTATAATGCTTTTGGTGCCGGTGTTGCAGCTTTTGGCGCAGCTACTTTTGGAACAGGTGTTTTTGCAACTGGTGCAGCTATCTTTGGAACGGGTTTGACAATCGGAACTATTTTCTCTGGCGTTATTGGAACAGGTTCAACGATTGTTCGTGGTAACTCAGCAGGTGTGCTCTGGCTTGGGGGTGGAACAACATACAGCACTTGCCCAACAAAAATGGTTTCAGATGTTAAATAATTATATTGCTTTAATTGCGCTACGGCTAAACCAAATGTAGTAGCAATTTTCCATAATGAATCCCCGGACTGCACAGTATAAGTTGGATACGTTACAGTTGGAACACTAGGTGTAACAGGCTGTGAAGGTGTGATGACACTTTGATGAGTAGTCATCCACATCTTATAGTCATTCCAGATAACAGGATTTTCTTGTCCGAGACTCCAACTACCAGTTCCCTTTAAATTGTATTTGTGTACAAGGTCGATTTTTGCCTTGATAGAATCACTGTTCTCAAACCAAATTGTATACGTGCCAGCTCCTAAGGTTTTACCTCCAATGGTGATGGTGGGGTCGCTAGGACCAATGGTTACCGTTGCTTTGGGGGACTTTGCCTTCTCATCATAAACAATGGTACCGCCGTATTTAGCCAACATTTCATCCACCCGTGTATTCGAAATTCCATCGCCGCCTGTTGTTGCTCCAGCCTTCCAATACCTTCCATAAAAAGGAATGCCAAGCACAATTTGAGAAGCAGGGACCCCTTGGTTAAGAGCATATTGAATGGAACGCTCAACCCACGGGTAGCTTGCTACTGGCCCCTCTGGACCGCCTGTGTAGCTTTCGTCATACGCCATAATCATCAGATAGTTTGAGTACTTCGCTAATTCTTTATAATCATAGGAACCATGCCAGCCCTTCGTCCATCCATTCGGATTGGCTGCAACAGCCACAGAAACTTCCTTATCCTTCGGTAGCTTTTGACGTAGCAATCGAACTAAATCTGTGTAATTTTGTTGATCAATATCAGATACATTTTCAATGTCCACCTGAACACCATCAAGGTTATTTTTAATGATAAAATTTGCAATTTGGGTAGACAATTGTTCTCGATTTTGAAGAGCGGAACGACCTAAATTACGGTCCCAATGATTACTTAAAAATGGAACAACTTTAATTCCACGATTATGCATTTCAGACACAAATGTCGGGTCAAATTGAGTGGTAATCTTTAATGAACCATCCTGGTTTAAATCAAAATAGCTAGGGGCAACAAGGTTCATATTCCCTTTCGTTCGATCGATTTGGGAAATATAAGATTTTGTATTCCCAAAATAAAGATATGTCATATTAAAGTTTGCCTCATGGGCTTCTGCTTTTTCACCGGCAGTAAAAGTACTAAACAACATTGCTCCTGCCATAACGACAATAGTCGATCTTTTAAGGAAAGGAAATTTTTGATTAACATACTCCATTGCCGCTGTTCGTAAATTGTATTTTTCCTCCTTATTCGTAAGCATTAACTCTGAAGCCAATTCCTCAGTAAAAGGTTGTAAGTGCAAAATAACTGTAAAATGTCCATGATCCTCCACCAGCTGGTGACGAAGAAAAAATTTATTTTTCATCTTAATTCACCTCAACCTTTAGTATGTAGTTTATTGGAAAGAAACATGTAATTTTCAGGGCTATCTATCGTTTTTGCCCTATAAATTCCAGTATATTTTTTTAGAAAAATACTTTATATTTATCTCAAGTTGAACTAAAAAAATTTTTTAAACCGGGGGATTTGTTCTGAAAAAATTAATGTCCTTTTTGGCTGTCATTACTCTATTAACCCCATTAGGACCAAAAGCAAATGCGGAGGTTCCAACTGAAAAAGTCATTATTGTTTTTAAAGATAATGTAGATAAACAATTAGTGAACAAGGTAAATGGTGAGATTGATCATATATCAAAAAATGTTCCTGTCTTATCTGGGGAGATTCCTACTTCCGCAATAACTCAAATTGAAAATGATCAGGCTGTGCTTGCTGTAGAAACTGACCAAGTGGTGAAGGTAAGCGGACAAGTTCAGGACTGGGGAATTGAGAACGTAAAAGCACCAAAAGCATGGCAAACAAAATATACGGGTTCTGGAACAAAAATTGCAATTATAGATACGGGTATTTCCCAACATGAGGATTTGGTGATCGCAGGTGGGATATCTTTCACCTCTTATACAACGTCCTATTCGGATGATAATGGGCATGGCACACATGTTGCTGGTATTGTTGGAGCGAAAAATAACCAAATTGGTACAGTTGGTGTTGCTCCAGAAGCTAGCATTTATGCAGTTAAAGTATTAGGTGCGGATGGTTCTGGGTATTTATCTGATATTATATCTGGATTAGACTGGGCGATAACAAATGATATGGATATTATTAATCTTAGCTTAGGTTCAACAGGTGACTCATTAGCATTAAAACAAGCTGTGGACCGTGCTTATAGTAAAGGAATATTAGTTGTTGCATCAGCTGGAAATAGCGGTAACACGGATGGTAATACCGACTCAGTTCTATATCCTGCAAAGTACGCTTCTACTATCGCTGTTTCCGCGGTAGATATAGAACATCATAGGGGTACATTTTCATCTACTGGGAAATCTGTGGAAATTGCCGCACCAGGTATAGATATTCTAAGTACGTACTTAAAAAACCAATATGTTAAAATGGACGGAACATCAATGGCGGCGCCATATGTCACAGGAATCTTAGCATTATTGAAACAAGCATATCCAACTTTATCGCATATTGAATTAAGAGAAAAGCTCCAAACTACAGCATTGGATCTTGGAACACCTGGCCGAGATACGTTTTTTGGTTATGGATTAGCTCAGGCACCAACTGAATCGATTGAAGCAATCCCGGTTGCAGCAAAACCATCAGCTCCTAAACCAGTGGTAAATCCAGTACCGAAACAAACAATTGCAAAGCCTGTTTCAAAACCAATCGTAAAGAAAAAAATGATTTCCACCATTACAACTGCTAAAACAGTATACAACGTTGGTAATACCATTTGGCCGACTGTAAAAGTGATTGATTCTAAAACAAGGAAACCACTGCCGGGAGCGATTGTTAAGCTAACAATTATTCCACCAAAAGGAAAAGCAGTAACTATTACAGTAAAATCAAATTCAAAAGGAATAGCACTATTCAAATATATAACTACTAAAAAATCTGTTAAAGGAACTTACAAATTATCCACTTCAATAAACCTAACAAACTATGCTACTGTTAGCCAAACAAAAACAGTGAGACTTAAGTAAATGTGACCTAGATACATCATGTAAGAAATTTGTAATATGGATTTTCATTGATAAGTTCATTTAAGTTTTAAAAAGAGACTCGTGCACCCAAAGGTGTTGCCCGAGTCTTTTTTTAGTATCTGTTCTATAAATCGACCCCTTGGTAATAGTGCTTAAAAATAATAACTGTCCAGGTGTCCCATAAAAAAAGCAACCGGAACATGACCGGTTGCTCTTAGTATTTTATTCGATTTCCAAATGTTGTTTCAAACGAGATGAGACGGCTTGGCGCTCTTCATCAGAGACAATCCAGTACCACGCGTCAAGGGTTTGCCCAACACCATCGATGCTGTATTGCTCGATGTTATGGCGAGCACCCTTATATTTCGATTGAATGGTTTTCATTTCATCAAAGGAGATATCGGTTGTTACGTTCGTGCCAAGCGCACCAAGAATGTCATCAATTTTTGTGACAGAAGTAAAGCTTGCCCCTTTATCGATAATCCCTTGAATAACCTGCTTTTGACGATCCTGTCGACCAAAGTCACCACGAGGGTCGTCATAGCGCATCCGCGCATATTTAAGTGCTTCCTCACCATTTAAGGTTTGAGGACCTTCCTTGAATGAGGCGCCCTCATAAGAGAATGCCAATGTACTGTTCACCTGGACACCACCAAGCGCATCCACGATTTGCTGTAGGCCTTCCATGTTCACTTTTACATAGTAGTCAATTGGTATATCTAGGAAGTTCTCCACGGTATCAATCGTCATATCAACGCCACCAAATGCGTATGCGTGATTGATTTTATCCTGAGTACCCCTTCCCACAATTTCAACACGAGTATCACGCGGAATGCTTAGCATTTGCATCGAATTCGTGTTTGGGTTAACGGTAACCACGATTAACGTATCAGTACGACCCTTGTCACCTGAGCGCTCATCAACACCCATGAGCAGGATCGAAATCGGATCTGCTTTCGAGATATCAATTTCCTCTGTACGCTTGTCAGATGGACCACGGTCGCTGTGCATTTTTCCAACCGTACTGGCAACAGATTGATATAAATAAACGGCGTATCCACCGATAGCTAACAATAAAACAAGAGCGATTGTTCCCACAACTTTTGGCCATTTCCGTTTCGTTTTCTTTTTCGAATGGCGGTCAACTCGACTCATATTATCAACACCTTTTCGTAGATTACTAGTTGAATTAATAGTACACAAGTATTAGACGTTTGAGAAGAGAAAAAGTTACAAGGTTTTGTGAAAAATGTCTAAACTTGGGGATAGATTGTCGGAAACGTTTCATGTACTATCCTCATTATTAAAATAAAGCTTACTTTCGACACACTAATCATCGTTATCTATAAATTCTTCCATCTCCTCATGGGTAATGCCATAAGGAGCACCACCTGATGTAAAGCCAGCGATAAATGCAAATGTGTCATCATAATCTTCATATTCATTGAGTCCTTGTGCATGTTTTCTTTTTTCTCTTCGTTGTTGTTTTTCTCGTTTTCTTTCTTCAACCAAGTCTTTAATACGTTTGCTATCTTGACTACTTATTGGAACCCCAAGCTTTCTTAGCTCTTTCATTGAACTTATTAGGTTAAGGTCAAATGTCTTAGAATAGCTTTTTTTATAATATCATCGCCTTCGAATTGAGCGATCCATTCTTTTCCTTTTTCTATTCGTACATCTTTCGGTAATCCCCAGAACTGCTTTTTTGGACTCTTGTTCCCTTTTTTCTTTTTCCGTCCCATAGGTAAACTCCCCATTTCATTTTGCCTCGTCGACTCAGTTTGTCTATAATATTCTATATGAAACTCGCGTTTAGGGACAGGGGGACAGGTTCATTGTCCCAGGAAAAAAATGGTGGGACGCGGAACCTGTCCCTATGTCCCATTAGATTGGGGGAACTCAGATGGCTGCGGATATTGTGGTTGTAGGTAGCTTGAATGTGGATATGGTGGTAAGTGTGAAGCAGCGGCCCGAATGGGGTGAAACGGTTCTCGGGAATAGCTTTTTTACCGGTAATGGTGGAAAAGGTGGCAACCAGGCGTATGCAGCAGCTAATCTTGGGGCATCGGTTGCGATGCTCGGCTGCGTCGGAGAGGACATTTTTGGTGAGCAGCTTCTAAAAGGCTTGAAAGAAGTGGGAGTTGATACTTCTCCGATTGCAAAAATTCCCGGCGTTTCGTCTGGCGTGGCTGTAATTAGCGTGAATGAAGATGGAGAAAACAGCATTATTGTGTCACCGGGTGCAAACGACCATGTGACACCTGAATATGTAAGAAAACATGAGCAACTCATTCGCGAGGCAAAGCTTGTGATGATGCAGCTCGAGATCCCTCTTGAAACTGTCATTGAGGTTGCAAATATTGCACATACATACAATGTTCCAGTTATGCTGGACCCTGCTCCGGCACGAACGCTTCCTAATGAGCTTTATAAAAAAGTGACCTATCTCGTTCCAAATGAGAGTGAGTTAGGGATTGTGGCTGACGCGAAAATTTCGGATGCGGAGTCTGCAAAAATGGCTGGCACGAAGTTATTGAAAAAAGGTGTCGATACGGTATTTGCAAAGCTTGGTGGAAAAGGAGTCGTCGTGTTAAGGGACAACGAAACCTCCTTTGTCAGCCCACTTACAGTGTCCGTGGTTGACACGACGGCAGCAGGTGATGCATTTGCAGGGGCGCTCGCTACAGCACTCGTGAGCGGGAAAAATCTGCAAGAAGCCACTGAATTTGCAAACGCGGTTGGCGCATTGACCGTTACAAAAAAAGGCGCTCAAGCCTCAATGCCAACACTTGAAGATGTTGGGACACAGGGACAGGTACATCGTCCCAAGTAAAAATTGGTGGGACAAGGGACCTGTCCCTCCGTCCCAAGGAGGTAAAACGATGAAGAAAGTAATTTTTGATGTGGATACTGGAATAGATGATGCGATGGCGATTGCCTATGCCGTGAACTCACCGGAGCTTGATCTTCTTGGATTAACAACGAGCTACGGAAATGTTGCGGTTGATGAGGCGACACGAAACACGTTAGCAGTTTTAGAGAAGCTAGGAAGAAAGATTCCGGTATATGCGGGTACAGCAAAGCCACTGGTCAGAGGGAATCGAGAAGGTTTTGCAAAAAAGGTCCACGGGGAAGATGGTCTAGGCAATGTGTTGAATTTTGAACCTGCTGCATCCGCGGAAACCCAGTTTGCGGTTGATTTTATCATTGAAAAGGTCAAAAAGCATCCCAATGAGGTCACCATTATCGCCGTGGGCCCGTTGACAAACCTGGCTCTTGCACTTCAAAAGGCGCCAGAGATTGTCGAACATGTTTCCGATGTGGTGATTATGGGCGGCGCGGTCTTTGTACCTGGAAATGCGACACCACATGCTGAGGCGAATATTTTTACAGATCCTGAAGCGGCTAAAATCGTGTTGTCATCGGGTTTACCGATAACTTTAGTAGGGCTGGATGTGACGATGCAGACCTTGTTGCCAAGAGAAAAAGTAGATGCATGGCGAGGTTCTGAAGTCGGTGACTTTTTCGCAGACATGGTCGGCTTTTACCACGACTTTTATGAGTCTGCTAACCCAGGAATCGGTGGCTGTGGTCTCCACGATCCATTGGCAGTAGGTGTAGCGATTGACCCAAGCCTAGTGAAAGCGAAGGACATAGCAGTTGACGTGACTTCTGAAGGAAAAGAAGACGGAAGAACCATACCAATCATGGAAGGAAATCCTAAAATCCAAGTGTGCACCGAAGTCGACGCGCAGGCATTCCTGGATCATTTTTTAAAAAGAGTGCCCACTGCACAATAGAATTTTTGAACCCATGCTATAAAAATAGTAGCATGGGTTCAATTGTTGTAATATTGTTATAATATATAAATTTTTTAGGGACATAGGGACAGGTCCATCGTCCCAGGCAAAAGTTGGTGGGACACGGGACCTGTCCCTCCGTCCCAAATTAATGGGCAGGGAATATTCTGTCCTAATAGAAGGTGGCAATGTAATGGAACAGCAGGTTGTAGCATTTTTAAAAGAGAAAGAGTCTGAGATGGTGGAGGTTTTGAAAGGGTTAGTAGAGTTGGAATCTCCGTCTCACGATAAAGAAGCGGTGGACCAGGTGGGTAAGCAGGTTCAGGAGCTGTATAGAAAATACGTGGGTGGCTCCATCCAGAAGTTCAACAATGAACATTTTGGAGATCATTACCGTTGTGAGTTTGGGGAGGGCGATGAGCAAATATTGATTTTGGCGCATATGGATACGGTTTGGTCAAAGGGTACGATTGAAGAACTTCCATTCCGAATTGATGGAGACAAGCTTTATGGTCCAGGTTCATTTGACATGAAGGGCGGCATCGTGCAAGGGGTGTTTGCATTGCATGCACTCAAAACACTTCAGGTTCCTTTAAAAACAAAGGTTGTTATGTTATTTACGACAGATGAGGAGATCGGAAGTGAGTCTTCACGCGAGTTAATCGAAGCAGAAGCGAAGAAGAGCAAATATGTGCTTGTTCTAGAATCCGCAGCAGCGTCTACGAAAGGAAAGCTAAAGACCTCTCGCAAAGGTGTCGGCATGTTCACGATCAAAGTAAAGGGACGCGCGGCACACTCCGGCATTGAGCCTGAAAAAGGAATTAGTGCAATTGAGGAGCTTGCTCGACAAACCCTTTATTTGCATGGCTTAACAGACTTCGAAAAAGGAACAACATTAAATATCGGACTAATAAAAGGCGGAAGTGCATCGAACGTGGTTGCTGCTGAAGCGGAGGCAGAACTAGATTTGCGTGTTAAAAATACCGCTGAATTCAATCGAATCATTCCGTTGATTCAAGGCTTGACGCCATCTAAGGAAGGCTTATCTATCGAAGTTACGGGTGGCATCAATCGTCCAGTTATGGAAAAAACGCAAGAGATCACAAAAATGTTTGAAACAGCGAAGGAAATAGCGAAGGAATACCTTGATTTTGACTTAGAAGATCAAGCTAGTGGTGGCGGAAGTGACGGCAGCTTCGCATCGCAATTTGCCCCAACCTTGGATGGCTTAGGACCAGTTGGAGACGGCGCTCACGCTTCAAACGAGCATTTACGTATCTCGCAAATGCCAGTAAGAAGTGCATTGGTTGCGTTACTCATTGAAAAACTAGCAAATGAATAAGGGACAAGGGGACAGGTACAGTGTCCCAGAATAATATGGGTGGGACGAGGAACCTGTCCCTCCGTCCCAAAATCTGAATTATTTAGACAACTCCTCAGGATACTGTTATAATATTCCTCATTAATTATTGTGAGGTAATGATCATGTATTTTAACAAAGAAGAGTTTCAAAGCAAGCATCAGAATCACGGAAGGCTATTGGTGAGCTGTCCTGACCAACCGGGGATCGTGATGGCGATCTCTGCATTTTTATATTCATTCGATGCCAATATTATTGAGTCTAGCCAGTATTCCACGCATCACCAGGAAGGTACATTTTATCTTCGAATTGAATTTGAATGTCCATCCCTAACGGAGAAAAAGTCAGAGATGGAGACTTCATTTTTAGAAGTTGCCGAAAAATTTTCAATGAAATGGAAGCTAATTGACGTTCAAAATGTGAAGAGAACGGCGATCTTTGTTTCTAAGCAGCTTCACTGTTTGCATGAGCTTTTATGGGAATGGCAAAGCGGAGACTTGATGACGGAGATTGCGCTAGTCGTGAGCAATCATGAAGATGCAAGACCAGTTGTTGAAAATCTTGGTATTCCGTTCGTTTACATTCCAGCGAACAAAGATATCCGAAAACAGGTTGAGGAACAGCAATTACAACTTTTAAAAGAATATGACATCGATTTGATCGTGCTCGCGCGTTACATGCAGGTGTTAACACCCGATTTTGTTGCGGCCTATCCAAATCAAATTATTAACATCCATCACTCATTCTTGCCTGCGTTTGTCGGAGCGAGACCGTATGAGCGGGCCTATACACGCGGGGTAAAATTAATCGGTGCGACCTCGCATTATGTAACGAACGATTTGGACGAGGGCCCAATTATTGAACAAGACATCGCACGTGTGGATCACCGTGATGATGTAGCGCGACTGAAAAAAATCGGTCAAACGATTGAACGAAGCGTTCTTGCACGTGGAGTAAAATGGCATCTTGAGGATCGAATTATCGTGGATAACAATAAAACAATTGTGTTTTAAATATAGCAGGGGCGCCACATTTGTGGGGTCCTTTTTTTGAAGAGAAGGATAAATATATTATTTATCGAATACCTTTTATAGGAAGGGAAAAAGGGGGAATAGGATGCGTGAACTAGTTCAGAAAGCATTTTTATCATTAGTAGGTGTGTTTTTATTTGTTATTTTCTTAAAAAACGAACTCTACCTAAATTTCCTTTTCATTCATTTTTTGATTGAATTTATCATTTATATTCTCATCATAATGCTTATAGTATGGGTGGTTAAAAAGGTAAATAAGTGGATGTTCGCTTTGCGATATAAGCTTTCAATTGAAGTTATGGGAAGCCTTTTTATTATCCTTTTCTTTACATATGAATTATTAACACCCTATTTTTACACCGAGGATTATTTAAAAAAAGTTGGATTTGAAAAGGTTGAGGTACTTCATCAAGTTACGAATCCTGAGCTTACCAATAAAGAGCGTGACAATCTAGCGAAAGATGCAGTTGTGAAGGAAATGGCAGCTTCCTTTTCAATGATAGGACAATATCCAAATATTTATAAGGGTGAAGTGATTGATTTTAGACGTCATTTTAATCAATTTGAGTTGATCATTGAAAGTAAACCTCCTGAATTGAAAAAATTTCAATATACATTTGCAAAAGAAGGAATGGATTTTAAAATAATTGGGTTTGGAGAATTACATTAGCTTACTGGAAAACCTGTAAAATTGGGGTTTCCAATTTATTTCTGTCGAAATTTGTAACTTGGCACTATGTAAAGATTGTAAAGATAGGTTATATTATATATAGACTATTTTTTGCATGGAGGACGAACAGTGGCTTACCAATTGAATGAGTGTTTTAAAATGTTTAGTTTAAATTCAAATCCAGAACTAGCTGAGGAAATGGCATCGTTACTCGGTTGTGAGTTGGGGAAATGTTCAGTTTCACGCTTCAGTGATGGGGAAATTCACATTAATATAGATGAAAGTGTACGTGGAAGCGAAGTGTACTTGATTCAATCAACTTCACAACCCGCAAACGAACATGTAATGGAATTATTGATCATGATTGATGCGCTAAAAAGAGCTTCCGCCAAAAACATCAATGTTGTAATTCCCTATTATGGGTATGCCCGTCAGGATCGTAAGGCGCGCTCCCGTGAACCAATTACCGCTAAGTTAGTTGCAAATTTACTTGAAAAAGCCGGTGCAACTAGGGTCTTGACTATGGACCTTCATGCACCACAAATCCAAGGATTCTTTGATATACCAGTGGATCAATTGCTGGGTGTACCACTTCTATCTGAATATTTTGCGGCAAAAGGTCTTGAGGATGTTGTAGTCGTATCGCCTGACCAAGGTGGGGTGGTTCGAGCTAGAAAAATGGCAAGCCAACTAAATGCACCAATCGCCTTTATTGATAAACGCCGTCCAAAGCCAAATGTGGCACAGGTGATGAACATCGTGGGTAACATCGAAGGTAAAAATGCCATTCTGATTGATGACCTCATTGACACAGCCGGAACGATTACTCTTGCTGCTAAAGCATTAATGGAAAGAGGGGCAAAAGGGGTTTACGCATGTTGTACGCACCCAGTCTTATCTGGCCCAGCGATTGAACGAATTGAGTCTTCACCAATTCAGGAATTGGTCGTCACAAATTCCATTCAATTACCAGAAGAAAAACAAATTGACAAAATCACAACCATTTCCGTAGCGACATTGCTAGTCAATGCAATCGACCGCATCCACAACGAAAGAGCTGTGAGTCCTTTATTTGAATAAAAAAATGAACGGGGGTCGTTCCACTAGGTGGAGCGGCTTTTTTTGACGTATATCAAGTTGACGCCGATAGAGATGAAATAACGTTGATAGAATCGAATTAACGCCGATAGCTAACCTTGGGCTTACGCTCAGTTTTGGGAAAATGCCCTATTTTCAATGAAATATGGTTATAATGGGGATATTCAAACCGGTGAAAATGATATTGATTCATAATCCAATAAATTAAATGGAAAGGACCCACCCCATGTCATTTTTAGAAAAAATCAAACCACATTTGCTTTCAGATGATATCTTAATCCAACAAACCGTCTTACATGCGCTTCATGAATACCCGAACGTTCCAGAGGAATGGACAGTAGAGTTACTAAAGGATGCGTTCCGAAACGAAAAGAAACAATCAAACATCTTAATGTACATAGAAAATCAAACAATCAATGAAGAAGCGCTCAACATTTTAATCGACAATATCCCAAAAATGAACGAGACTGAGCGGCACCTCGCCCAAAACCTATTAAGTAATATTGATACGTCACTTGCTTTTCAATATAAAGAACAGCTTGAAAAATATATTCCTAAACAAACCTGGGAGATCTTCGAAGTTATCGAAAATGGATCAGAGGAAGACGTTTATTCAATGTACGGAGAAGTTTTGAACAAACTTGATCAATCATCATCTCGAGGATCTGACGTTTACCAAGCGGCGAAAAAACTATCTGAGTGTATCGTGAAAAAAGGGTGGATAACTGAGAAGGAAATTGATATTGTGTTGTCCGAGGAAGCCAATGATGATTGGTTCTCGTCAAATGGAATCATGAATGTCTATATGGGAGGGTTACTAAATCTTGAAAAACATATCCCTCTCTTTGCAAGCTTGTTAACAAGAGATGATGATTTTTTATTGGAGGAGGTTTCGGCCGCATTAGTTCGTTTTCATTCAGATCAAGTAGTAAAAGAGGTTGCCCCGTATGTAAGAGATTCGGAATCGGTCATCTATGCTGCATCAATCTTAGGGAATATTAAAACGGACCGTGCGCTTCAGGAGTTACGAAAAGCTTATCATGAAACGGATGAATTTGAGGAGCAGGAGCCAATCATTGAAGCGCTTTGCCATCATTTTTCAAAAAAGGCTCTTCCTGAATTCAATGCTCGTATGGAATACGAATATGAATATTCCCTTATAGAAATAGAGCATGTTGCTTACTCTTTCTACACAATTGTGGGAGAAAAACACCCAGAATTATTGGAATGGAAGAGGGTGGCAATGGGAAGAGAGATACAGTTCCAACATACAATGAAGGAACCAGTCCAGATTAGAAATGAGAATAAAGTAGGAAGAAATGACCCTTGTCCATGTGGAAGCGGAAAAAAATATAAGAAGTGTTGTGGAAAATAACGGTTGAACTCTGTTTGGGTTCGCCGTTTTTTGTTTGCGCAAGACTTGGCATGTTCTGATTCCTCTAGGAATAAAGTAGTAAAAAAATAAGGGGGAATCCATAATGGTACGCCAACGACTCGGTGCTTATTGTGCATTTATTTCTGCTTTGATGCTTGTTCTAGTGATGGTTATTTCACAGACCGTTGTAGTAGAGGGGAAGGATGTATACGAGCAAACGGTGCATTCGCTAGCGACTTATCCCGTTTTGAACTGGGTATTACTGCTGTCTGGGGCATTCGCAATGATTCTAGTGTTCTGGACGGTTGAAGCGATTGATACGCGACTTCGATCAGGGTATCCAGAACTGAGCTCAAATGTATCCAGATTCGCCTACCTCCACCTCCTTTCCTATACCTTTTATATGCTGCTACCAGCTGCAGCCCTTCACGACCTCGTTAATAAAGATCAGAACATCCAAGAGGCTATCACGACCATCCACCCAATGATTGAACTCGGACTCGTCATATCTGTATTTTCTAGCATTTGTCTCAGCATTTGGCTCATTCAAGTAGGATATCTCATTTTAAAAACAGGTTTATTTTCAAAGTCATTGGGCGTATTCACTATCATCATCAGCTTAATCGTACTTTTCTCGGGTGCATATGAAGCGTTATACGGGAGGGGTTCGGTGATTGGAATCATTTCCAGTATCCTAACCTTTGTTGGAGCATTCGTTATATGGAAAATTTGGGTGGGGGTTGAGTTGTTGAGGAGGTAAGAAATAGCTAACGCCGATAGAATCAAATTATCGTTGATAGAGCTTTGAAAAAAGGGGGGTACAGTTGTACCCCTTGTTCATTTTACTGGATAAACCATCCAATCTAATTTAAATTATAGGTATTACTTAATAAAAGTTGGTGGATTTGATGGATGGCGTAGAGAAATGTCCGCATTGTAATTCAAAGTTGATTGAAGATGTTTGGGAATTGATTCATGAGGAGGAAAATGGAAATCTTGTTCAAGAAATCATCTACCCGGCACTCATTTGTAGTAATTATTGCGGTTATTATCAAAGACTTCGGGAGGATGACATATGAAAAATAGACCTAATATCTTTAAATTTGCAACAAAGGAACTGACACAAGATGCTTTCATTGTTTGGAGTTTATCATGGATCAATGTGCCTGGGGATTTTCCAGAAAAGAGATACGGATTGGAATTATTAAACACCATGTTAAAATTGCATGATATTCATGTTCCGAGTAACGTAATCGATTCAATAGAGGTTATAAGGCAGTACAAAAACATTGATATCCTAATCCGTTTTAGTGCAGGTCATAAAAAGTATCAAATAATCATTGAGGACAAAACAAACACGGCTATGCATTCCGGGCAACTAGAAAAGTACTTTAATCTATTAAAAAGTGAAAATAATAAAGATGACATGGAAATACTCGGAGTTTACTATAAAACGGGATATATTTTTGATAATGAAGTTAGCTACATTGATCGATTTAATGAAAAGATAGGCAAGTTTAAAGTCTTTAATAGACAAGAAATGATTCATGTTATATCTACATACATAGATGTAATTTCAAGTGACATTTTCCACGATTATTATGACTACATTTTAGAACTGCAACAAGAAGAGGAGCTTATCAAAGCTAATTTGGCTTCAAAAGAGTTGGATAAGGTAAAAAGCTCACTAAAAACGGATGTGGGCCAATGGATTTTTATGAAAGAGCTATTTGGAAAGATTGCAGAAAAAGACGATAAGACGTCGATACGCAGAGGAAATAGTAGCGGTAGGCCGTGGACGCAATGTTCCTTCATACCATCGAATACTAGCGATGAATTTCCTGAGGCTTTATTTTATCGTTTGGACAGGCGTAAAGAAGGCTATTATTTATCGGTTCGTCAATATTACAATTATGAAGCTAATGCAAGTAAACTAAATCAACCATTAGATTCGTATAGACGGGAAAAGGTAGAAAGGCTTCAGGCTCTCATTCAGCTATTCGAGGATACAATGCAACACTTTAAAAAAGAAAACCCTCGTTATCTACTAGAGAACGGGAAAAGAGTAACAGATCGTGCTGGAAAAAAAGAATCAGAAATAGGGGTGTTTTTCATAAATGAAAAGAACACACCTGATAAGATCATGGAGTTCATCCCTGAATTTCATCATAGGTTTTTGAAGGAAATAAAAGGGGAATGGGAACTAAATTAGCAGAGGGAACATAGAATGGGACAAAGGGACAGGTACCTTGTCCCTGGGAAAATATGGGGGGACAGTGAACCTGTCCCCGTGTCCCTATGATGCCTTTTGTCCTTCCAGTACCTGCACCGCTTTTTCTGTCGGTTTTTTCATGAAGATGAGGTTCATGACGATAGCGGTTAGGCTTCCGATGACGATTCCGTTGCTGGTTAAGATTTGGACGCCTTCTGGAAGGTTTGCGAATAGGGTTGGGACGGTTGTGATACCGAGTCCCATTCCGATTGAACATGCCATGATTAATAGATTTTCTTGTGATGAGAAGTCAACTTTGCTTAGCATTTTGATTCCCGCTGAGATGACCATTCCGAACATCGCTAGCATTGCGCCGCCGAGAACTGGCGTTGGGATAACGGTTGTGAACGCACCGACTTTTGGGATGAATCCAAGAATGATTAAAAATGCGCCAGCCGCGTATATCACGCTGGTCTTTTTTACACCTGAAAGTTGGATTAGACCAACGTTTTGTGAGTAAGTTGTATAAGGAAACGCGTTGAAAATTCCACCTAGTATAGTGGCGATCCCCTCTGCACGGTAGCCGTGTGATAACTCTTTTTCAGATAGCTTTTTGCCTGTGATGTCACCGAGTGCGAAGTAGACGCCGGATGCTTCAACAAGGCCTACGACAAGCACAAGAATCATGGTGATGATGGCAGATGGCTCAAATGTTGGCATGCCGAAGTAAAATGCCTGTGGCATGTGTATCCATGACGCGTCGCCAACGGCTGAAAAATCCACTCTTCCCATAAAATAAGCGACAGCTGTTCCAATGAGCAATCCAAGTAAGATAGAGATTTGACGCATAAATCCTTTCGCAAAACGGTACAACACTAAAATAAATAGAAGTGTTCCGAATGAAAGAGCGAGGTTTTGAACCGAACCGAAATCCGCGCTTCCTACACCGCCCGCCATGTCGTTCATCGCGACTGGAATCAGGGTGATTCCAATAATCGTGACAACTGACCCGGTTACGACAGGTGGGAAATATTTGATCAACTTTCCGAAAACCGTTGAAACAAGTACGAGGAACACACCGCCGACTAAAATCGACCCGTAAATCGCGGAAACCCCGTATTGGCCACCAATTGCAATCATCGGTCCGACCGCTGTGAACGTACAGCCGAGCATAACAGGTAATCCGATTCCAAAATATTTATTTTTCCAAACTTGTAAAAGCGTAGCGATACCGCACATTAAAATATCGATTGAAACAAGGTAAGTGAGCTGCTCAGCTGTTAACCCGATGGCGCCACCGACGATGAGCGGCACAACGACAGCTCCTGCGTACATTGCAAGGACATGCTGAATTCCGAGAGACGCTGTTTTAAATAGATTCCCTTTCATTAGCGACCAACCCCCACTTCTTGGACAGATGTTTCTTGGTTCTGGGAATATATGGTGGGACGAGGAACCTGTCCCTCTGTCCCAAATGTTACTTTTCCGCCTTCGAGGGATTGGATTCGTGCGAGGGATTCAACTTTAAATCCTTTGTTGCGAAGCAGTTTACCCCCGTTTTGGAAGGACTTTTCAATTACAATTCCGATTCCAGCGGTTTTAGCGCCAGCTAACTCTACGATGCTAGCAAGACCAAGTGCAGCCTGCCCATTTGCCAAAAAGTCATCGATGATCAGCACATTGTCCGTTGGTTCGAGGAATTTCTGAGATACGGAAATTTCATTGGTTTCTTTTTTCGTAAAAGAATAAACGGACGCTGTAAGTAGGTCGTTTACGAGTGTAAGAGATTTTCTTTTTCGCGCAAAAATCACCGGCACTCCCAGCTCGAGGGCTGCCATCATAGCAGGCGCAATCCCAGAGGATTCGAGCGTTAAGACTTTTGTGATGCGGTCGTTTTGGAATCGGCGCGCAAATTCTTTGCCGACTTCGACCATTAGTTGTGGGTCTATTTGATGATTCAAAAAGGCGTCGACCTTTAGGACGTGGTCAGAGAGGACGGTACCTTCGTTGAGAATTTTTTGTTGTAAAAGTTCCATTTGAGTTTCCTCCTTTAAAATGAAAAAGCCTGAACATCATTGCACTCCCCAATACGAGTGAGTCAATGACCTTCAGGCTTTTAACGAAGGAAAGTGGAATAAGCATAAATGCATTCCCATTGCTCACTCATAGTCAGCACATTTACGGTGCGCTGGTAGAAACTTACGGGCCCTATCCCCGTGATTATATGAGTGAATGCCGATATTCAAATGGTATGTTGGTATTATATGACGGGAGCGGGGATTTGTAAATGGTGGGAGTTGGAAAAAGGGGAGGGGGCAATAGAAGAATGTTTGTTAATTGGGGGACCAGGGACAAATAGGCATGGGTGAATTGGAGAAATGTCTCTGAGCGAGGTTCTCACGGACAAATCAATGTTGTATAGAAGGTGAAATGTCTCTGAGGCAAGGTATCAAGGACAAAATGAAGTGAAAAGTAATGCGAAATGTCTCTGAGGCAAGGTATCGAGGACAAAATGAAGTGAAAAGTAAGGTGAAATGTCTCTGAGGCAAGGTATCAAGGACAAAATGAAGTGAAAAGTAATGTGAATTGTCTCTGAGGCAAGGTATCGAGGACAAAATGAAGTGAAAAGTAATGTGAAATGTCTCTGAAGCAGTGTCTCGAAGACAAAATGAAGTGAAAAGTAATGTGAAATGTCTTTGAGACAGGATCTCGAAGACAAAATCATGTGGATACCATATTAAAATGTCTCTGAGGGATACACTCAGAGACAAAACTTACAAAAGCTTTTTATAAAATGCATTTGAGACTTATAATGGTTGCCCAATTTTTTCACATCAGGCTATTTCGTCACCATTACCTATCATACCCCTCCAAAAAGTCCTTCAATACATGCACGGATTGCACGCAGTCGCTTAAAGAAGACCATTCGGCTGGGTTATGGCTGATGCCATCTTTGCTTTGGACGAAAATCATTGCGACCGGCAACACATGGCCGACAATCATGGAATCGTGGCCTGCGCCACTAGGTAAATACACTGGTTCAATTCCTTGTGCGATTACAGATTTTTCGAGTTTTTGCCGCATGTCCTTGCTGATCGGAACGGGTGCTTCTCGTAATGTTTCTTCAAATTGAAGTTCGATCCCATGTTCCTCGGTAATGGCCTTTGCTTTTTCAATGACCAGGTCAACGAGTTGATCGCGAGTTTCCTTTTTAATATCACGGATATCGACAGTGAGGCGGACTTCACCAGGAATGACATTCACGCCGTTTGGCAGTACATCCACTTTTCCAACGGTTGCGACAGCTGAGGAGCTAACCTGAGCGGGGAGGGCCTGAACCTCGTAAATGAACTGGCTCGCTGCAACAAGCGCATCTCTGCGGTCGTCCATTGGCGTGTTGCCCGCGTGTCCAGCGCTGCCCGTAAACGTCATTATTAACCAACAAGGTCCTGCGATTCCAGTTACAATCCCCACTGGCACTCCGGCGCGCTCCAACCTTTTTCCTTGTTCAATATGTATTTCAACAAACGCCTCAAGCTGTTTTAGGTCTCTTTTTGAATTGAAAAAGTCGTCAACCGACAGTCCAATATCCTCTAAAACTTTGGTAAAAGAGTCACCATGGATATCTATTTTTGGAAGAAGCTCCTCTCTAGTTGCTTCACCAATCATCGACGAACTTCCACTGAAACCGCCATTAAATCTAGCACCTTCTTCATCAGAAAAAATAACAACCTCAAATGGACGTTCCGGTACAAAACCTGTTTGTTTCCAAGCCTCAGCAACCTCAAGTGCGGCAAGCACACCAAGGGGACCGTCGAAATGTCCGCCGTTCGGAACACTATCAACATGGGAGCCGGACAAGAGTGCAGGCAGATCAGGATTATTGCCATTGAGTCGCCCGAATACATTACCAGCCCCATCCTCAGTTACGGTAAGCCCTGCTTCTGTCATCCATTGCTTCACCAAATCCTTCGCGGCCTTTTCTTCGTGGGAAAATCCGATTCGGTGTGAGCCGTTATCAGGGGTCAACCCAATTTCTGATAGAGCGGCGAGCCGTGACGCCAAACGCTTTCCACTGACGCCTTTTTTATCTAATGTAAAATCATAATCTGATAGTAATTTTTCGAAAAAATTCATAGGGAGTGCTCCTTTTGCTAGACTTTTCTATATTTTAACACATGGGTGGGAAAAGTAATGCGAACAAATGTTCTGTTTTTACTAGTAATCTATTATCTGAAATGTTAAAATAGGGGTACAGTTACATAAAGTGAAACTTCAATCAATGGGGGTTTACTCCATCCCCCATTGATTGTTAGTTGAACCAATCGGGCATTTACGGGCAGTTATCCTCTGTTAAACTTAATTGGTTTCACTAAAATTTTGAACGGAAAGTTATACTGCCCGTTAATGCGGGATAATGCGGGTGGGCGGTTAGCCACTTCCTCAAAAGTTGGGAGGTGGTCCGATGACGTCATACGAGGCAATGTCTGTGGCATTGCAATCTAATTTAGTTTTGCTAGGGGTCATAACAATTGTAGTTATGTTGGTCGTTGCAAACAAAAAGAAGTAACCGCCCCGCCTCGACCAGAGTATAAGGGATGATTACTTCATTTTGTGAAACTTCATTATTAATTGGTTAGCCGCTCACTTTGCGGCATGTAATTGTGTTGATCAGGTGTTGGAGCACCTGATCTTTTTTATTATATCTCTATTATAAGCATTATAAACGGTTATATCAACATCTTAGGGAGTCGATTTGGTGAAAAACTAGCGGGATATTTCCTCAGCTAAAGCGCAAATCTGCTAGTTTAAAACGCAAATCTCCAAAGCTAAAGCGCAATTCCTCCAGGTTAACGCGCAATTCCCAGTAACTAAAGCGCAATCCGCCAGATTAAAGCGCAATTCCTCCAGATTAACGCGCAATTCCCAGTAACTAAAGCGCAATCCGCCAGATTAACGCGCAATCCGCAAGATTAAAGCGCAATTCCTCCAGATTAACGCGCAATCCCACGCACTACTCATAACTACCCTGCACATCCAACGCTTTTTTCATCATTTTCTTCTTCTTTTCCTCGTATTGTTCCCGGAAAATCACGGCCTCGTCCTTTGAATAGCCGCCCGCAGCAAGCTCTTCCTCGAGTTGAGCATAGATTTGCTCGAAGGCTTCATCGGTTTCCGTTTCAAGCGTCTTGAACTCGTTATAATAACTGCTCATGACCTGCAGAGCGGCGATGCCATCGGTGGATTCTTCAATGAAATCCTCTTTAGCCCGTGCAAGCAGATCCTTCGCCTTCTTTTTTGTTTCCTTTTCTAAATTCTCGAATTCAACTGTATATTTGTCTTTTATAACCGTCAAAGGGTCCGTTGTGGCTGCAGTTTCAACCGTAAGCTCCGGTTCGTCAGCAGGGACCTTTTTCTGGTCCAAAAAAAGCTCGCGCTGTGGGAATTTCTCCACCTGAACTTGGACGGGGGTCTTTTCGTGGTGCACGTACCAAAACACTCCAAGCTCCACGATGATTGCGAGAAGTAGCAACCTCTTAATCATGTTCTCACCTCACCATACATTGTTGCCCAACGTCGCAATCCTAATCATTCATTATCCTCGAAAAATGAACACAACCCCCAAACAAGCGCTTGTTTAAAAACGGAGGCCCACATGCACTACCCCAAAAAATTCAAACAAACATTTGCTTGAAAAAAGTTATCCTTCGAAGATAATGATTTTTCGCAATTTCTTAATAGCTTGTCGTCCCCAGGACTTTACAGAATCCACGGAAACACCATGCTCGTCGGCAATTCTCTTGTAGCTTTTATCCTCGATAATTCGCCCTTGGACCCACTTCACTTGGTTGTCCGTCAATCCTTCGCCATACTCTTCAATTACATTTACCGAATCCCTCTTTGTGCTATCTGTAAGACTCAAGAAAATCATCTCCCCCATAGGTCGACAACGGTCGCGGTGAAGGGCTTCCTTTTTCAAATGATCAAGAAGTTTTCCGCGTATTGTTGAATAAGCAAATGTCGAAAACGCAACCCCTTTTTCTGGATCAAAGCGGGTTGACGCTTCCCAAAGTCCGATTAAGCCAATCTGATAAAAACACTCCTTGTCTCCGTACAATCGCAAGTGTTTCATTACTTGAAAAATTAATGGTTTATACTGTACTAAAAGATCCTCAAATTCCACAAAAATGGTCCTTTTAAAGAACGCGTTCCTCTTTTATTCCGCCGGTACGTCCAATTTACTTGGTCACAGGAAGGGAGTCCAAAGCGTAAACTTCAAGTACGAGGGGGTCAGGAGGGGACCGTATGTCACGTTTGCTATACTGAAACTTCACGTATGCTACCAGTTAAGTAAAATAAACTTCGAAAAATTTGTAAAAAAATACAAAAATGTGATTAAATTAACAGAATATTGTTGGAATAAAGGTTAATCTATAGGTAGAAAGTCACAGATTTCAAATCGGCAGCGCTTTTCCTTGTTTGAAACGCAGCTCAGATTTATACATATATTTTGTAATACATACTTATAATTGAAAGCGTTTCACTAGCTTTCAACCCCTTTATTCCCCGCTTTTTCCACTATCGACAGCCAAGTTCAACATAAACAACTGAATGAGTCCAAATTAGGTGTACAGAAATGTACACCTCTTCCCAATGGAGCGAGTATTAGTCAGAATATTCGTTACATGTCACAAGCAACGTGGTAAACTAATTAAAAAAGGAGGTTTTTTTTCAATGGAATCCATTTTTATTGTGGATGGAGCTCGTACAGCATTTACTAGTTTTGGAGGTTCATTTTCGGGGACAGGTGCAACGGAGTTAGGACGCGCAACTGCTGTTGAAGCAATGAAGCGATCCAAAGTCGACCCGGCTCAAATTGATCATGTCATTTATGGCAATGTCATTCATACTGAAAAAAATGCTTCCTATTTGGCGCGACACATCGCCCTACATATTGGTGTTCCTCAAGAGGTACCTGCGTTTATGGTGAACCGCTTATGTGGCTCTGGGCTGCAATCTGTCGTTTCTGCGGCTCAGCATGTTTTAGTAGGGGATGCGAACATCGTACTCGCCGGAGGAACAGAGAATATGTCCCAATCCCCGTATGTGAATTTTACCCAGAGGTTTCGAGGTTCAAAATTAGGCAATCTTCAATTCGAAGACATGTTGCTGACGACCCTCACTGACCAATACACGGGAAAAGGCATGGGCATGACCGCTGAAAAACTAGCTGAAAAGTACTCAATCTCCCGTGAGGAGCAGGACAGATTTGCGATTGAATCAAACCAAAGAGCAGCAAAAGCAGCTGAGAGCGGAACCTTTGTGGAAGAAATCGTCGCGGTTGAGGTGAAAACGAGAAAAGGAAGTATTTTAGTAGAAAAAGACGAACATATCAAGCCAAACGCAAATTTGGAGTCGATGAGTAAATTGCGTCCGTCCTTCATGGCTGACGGAACGGTTACGGCCGCAAATGCATCTGGTATCAATGACGGGGCGGCATCTGTTGTAGTAGCTGGTGAAAGAGCAGTCCGTGAAAATGGGCTCAAGCCTCTTGCAAAGGTGATTTCGTGGGGGGTAGCGGGAGTCGACCCAACCATCATGGGGATAGGTCCAGTACCGGCCATTAAAAAGGCACTCAAACGTGCAGAACTTAGCTTAGCTGACATGGATTTAGTCGAAGTAAACGAAGCATTCGCGGCGCAATATCTCGCAGTTGAAAAAGAACTCGGGCTCGACCGTGAAAAAACAAATGTGAATGGTGGGGCAGTTGCACTTGGTCACCCAGTTGGGGCAAGTGGTGCACGAATTCTATTATCGGCAGCATACGAACTAAGACGTCGCGGTGCAAGATACGCAGTCGTCAGTCTCTGCATTGGTGGCGGCCAAGGAATCGCAATGATCATCGAAAACACTAGCTTATGAGTGGGACACGGGGACAGGTTCCTCGTCCCAAAATGTTAAATAATGGGGCCATTTTTGGGACAGTGAACCTGTCCCTCTGTCCCATTACATCTCCAACAAATAGTCTTTTAATGCGAGTTGGAGGGTGCCCTTTGATTCGGCGATATCAGCAAAGCTGATGCCCAACGCGATCATTTTTTTCACAATTTCTGCGCGGATTCCGGTGAGAACGGTTTGGCAGCCCATCATTTTCATACCCTCAATCAGCTTCGTGAAGCGGGAGATAACCTCGTCTTCCATAAAGGCGACACCCGATAAATCCATGATTAGTGTACGGATATGTTCATTTTCAATCGTAGACAGGATTTTGTCCTCGATCGTCAAGAGGCGACGCTGGTCGATACCGCCAATCAGCGGGATAATGTACGTATCCTGGTTAATCGGAATGATTGGTACAGATAAATTTTCAACGAGTTGCCTTTGCGACTCCAGCAGTTCATCCTTGTACTTCGAATAGCTGATGAAAAAGTGTGTTAAAAAGTGGTCGAGAAGAATATTCATTTTTTTCACAAGTGTAAAAAACTCGTCACGACTGGATTCGTGATTCAATAATAGGTCATAATTGTACAGGAAGTCCCAGAGGGTGCGGCGAATGGCTTGGACCCACTCGAGCTTGAACGCTAGTGTTAGCGAATTTTTTGCCCATGCCATGCCTTCACGCTTTGCGAATGTAATTAACTCATGTTCACGTTCTTCGACGACATAGAGTACGAGTTTATGAGCATTATCGACGAGATTAATGTTTCCGATCGTGTGAATTTCCTTGATTTTATCCTTCACATTAATGGCTTCCTCTAGCAACTTTTCTTCGAAATAGACTTTGTTTTCTAGGAAAAACTCTTTAATAGAATCTTTGTAGATGAGATCCAATCTTCTTACACCTCGATCAATTGATTTGTGTTGTTTTGGCAATCTAATTGTAAAGGTTGTTCCGGCATTCAATTCACTGTCAACGGAAATGTCTCCCCCATGCTGGTAGACCACAGAGAAAACCTGGGCAAGTCCCATCCCAGTCCCAGCATCCTTTGTTGAAAAAAATGGCGTCCCGAGTAGATTCATTTTTTCCTTTGGGATACCAACGCCTGAGTCCTTAATGGTGACGATAACTTCCTTGTCATTGGCACTGTGAGTAATCTTGATTTTACCGTTCCCCTCAATCGATTCAATCGCATTTTTGATCAAATTAAAAAAGGCTTTTTTGAATTGATTTTTCTTGCCGACAATAGTGGCATCCGTATTTTGGAAGTCTGATTCAAGCTCAATTTCATACAATTTATCTAAAAATAGATTCAAAATCGATTCTAATTCAGCCGCTAGATGAATCACTTGCGCATCCTCGTCTTCCAAATCAGGCTTAGACACTTGAAGCAAATTGTTCAAGGTAAGAAGCGCATTGTTGAGTTCGCTCTGTGCAATATCAAGGTACTCATGCTCTTCTTCCTGCTGTAGAAGTTGCAAAAAACCTTTTACGGCTGTAAGTGGGTTGCGTACCTCATGGGCAATCCCCGCAGCGATTTGCCCAACCGAGGCAAGTTGACGTAAATGTGTGTTTCTCCTCTGTCCTTCATTTTCCGTACTATTTGGAACCATAAAAAGAAAGCCTCCTACTTACTAACTTAAAGAATTGGAATATTTTTGATATATACATAAAAAACATACTGAAAGAATAATCAATCCGGCAACGAAAACATTCGGAAAACGAAGGAAATGAGTAAAAATACTACAAAAGTAGTAGGGTCATCGGAGAACTTTTAGTAAAAGTTTTTAGTACTTACTACCAATCTTCCAAACCACATAGTACGATAGACTCACGAAACGAAAAATGAGGTGAGGGAAGATGGCCTTCTTTCGTAAGGTAGGTAAGGGAGTAGGAACGGTTGCTGGTGGTGTGATCGGTGGTGGGATCAAAATAGTCGGCAAGGCTGTAAAGTCCGAGTGGGTTGAAGAGGTCGGAGACGGGGTTAAACAAGCCTCAACGATTGCTTTAGATAACGCGGGTCAATTTGTAGATGGCGCTGTAAGAGGCACATACGGTGTTTTAAAACAAGATGAGATTGCAAAGCAAGAGGCGTATTATGATTTAAAAGACTCAACTGGAAGAACCCTTAAAGGTCTTGGCAGTGCAGTCAGTTACACGGTAAAAAGCGCAGGTACGACCATTGATGGAATCAGAACTGGAGATAATGAAAAAACATTACAGGGCGTGAAAAATATAGGGAAAGTAGCGGTTATATCAACCCTAGCAGTTGGTGTAGTTGATGTCATTGATGGAGTAGATATGGTTGATGCAGAAGAGATTTCTACTCGAAATGATGCTTTAGCAGGCAGTTTTCATCCAGAAACAAATATTCCATTTATGGAAAAAACGGTTGAAGTTCCAGATGGACCGATCACAGGAACTTTCCCAGTGTTTGAATCCGTGTATGATGTCCAACTACAAGAAGAAATGTACCTCCAATCAGATTCGGTTCATTTTACATATGCAAATGTTGAATTATATGAAGCAATCGAATCCAACTCAACTCTTGCTCAAGAGCTAGGTTTAAACAGTGCAGATATCGAACAGCTTGCTCAAGGGAATACACCAGAAGGATATACATGGCATCATTCTGAAGAGGCTGGAGTTCTCCAGCTCGTTGATGAGGAGACCCATCATAACACTGGACACACAGGTGGAAGAGAGCTGTGGGGTGGAGGAGCAGAATACCGCTAAAAACAAGGAACCTGAATCTAGGTTTCTTTTTTATGGGCAAAACCTATGAAAAAAGAACTATAATATACATGAAAAAAATGTCGAAAGGCAACTTTTTTTGTAATATTATGTTAATATTATAGTAGTTTATTGATTTATACTTAGGCTAAAACGCAAGAGGGTAGAGCTTTAAGCCTATAAATAAAGAATTGGAATACATATAATTTTCAAAACGTCTAATAGTAAAGAAATTGCGGAGGAACAATCAATCATGCAAGCTACAACTGTTACAAACTTTTACGACCTGCTCGAGGTTAATCGAACGTCGACACAGGCAGAAATTAAAAGAGCCTATTTTAAAAAAATCCGTCAATTCCCAAATGAAACACATCCAGAGGAATTCCAACAGATATCAAAGGCTTATAAGGTCTTAATGGATGCCGATGCGAAGGCAAGCTATGACCGCGAGATTATGGACAATGGGGCATACTCGAGATTAATGCAACAGGCCCTGGATAGTATGGGAAATGAGAATTACAATAGTGCTATTTACACATTAGAAGAGATGTTAAAGCAATACCCGAATGATCAAACGGTACGGAAGAATATGGCTTTATGTTATCTCAATTTAGACCGTTATGAAGAATCAAAAAGGATTCTATACCTTTTAGAAAATGAAAACCCGAATGATGAAGATACACTATATCTACTTGCTCAGGTATTCCAAAGCCAAAAGGTTTATCAACAAGCGGTTCATTACTATGAAAGACTTATCGTGCTGGCACCAGGTGAGTCAAACTATTATTTACGCCTTTCAAGTGCCTATTGTCAATTGAATAATTACGACCAGGCTTGTCGTGTTTTAGAAGAAAAGTTAAAACAAGGAAAAGAATCTGTACATGATTATCCCTTATTAGAAGAGTTATTTTTCATAACCATGATTGCGGATAATCAAATGTATCACCAAAAAGTAATCACAAGAATTAAAAAGTTATATTCCAATAGTACTGAAAAGAAACAACTATTAGGCATGCTAATTGAACTGTGCGATAATCTTTCAAACGAGAATAATGGATATAAAGAGCTTGTGCGATTAGTTAGGGACATCAATAATAATGAGTTCTATGATGTAAATGACTGGCTGGGTAGTGCTGAATCCCGAGTTCGACAGGATCTAATTTACTATGGTGATCCAAAACCTACAAATCAGGGAACATCATATCCTTCTAATTCAACCTCTTCACAGCCTGTTACTGAAGATGATGGTAGGGGATCCGTTGGTTTCTCAATTCTTCTTGGAATTGTCCTATCGTTTATTGCGACACCAATCGTTGGAATTATCGCTGGGTTCGTATGGTATTTTAAAGCAAGAGCCATAAAAAACTTACTCAGCGGTATAGGTTGTCTAGTGGCTATTATTGTCGTCGTAGGGTTTATCCTATCTAATTTATAGCTGATGAAGATACAAGTTTCTCGCATGTAAACTATTAAAGCAGTGGATTTCTGAGAGGGTCACTGCTTTTTCTAATGGAAATGATTAGGGGGATAATGAAATGGGATTTTGGAACAAAGTCGGAAAAGTGGTAGGAGCAGTAATCGATCATGCACCTGAAGTAATCGGAGCCTTACAACAAGAGGCGGCAAAGAAACAAGCGTCCTTACAAAAAGAGGCTGATCGACGAATAAAAGAACACGAAAGAAAAGTAACACAAGCAGAAAAATCAAATAGAATGAGTGATCCAGATTTTGCAAGAAAAGTAAAAGAAGAAAAAGAAAAATTAAATACCTATTATAATCGGGGCTCACAGTCGAAAAATGCCAGTGGTGAAGCAACATACAAAGGACTTACGGTTTCTCAATGGAATCAAAAGTGGATTCGATTAGGCGTGTTAAGTTCTCTTACATTAGAAGATTTAAGTCGGTATAACAAACATATAGGCTTATATAAGGCTGAGATGAATGGGCAAGTCGTATATCTAGGCAGGGCGATTGAATACAATAATGGCGGATTTAGAAAACGACTAAGAGACTATGTACGAAATAGTGATAGCGCGCGTACCCATGGCTCTGGACAGAAAATGAATGAGAACAGAGACCGCGTTCAAATTTCGATATTAATCGTTGGGAGTTCAGCTGAAGACGTTGAAACGGTAAAAGCGCTCGAACGTGCAATGATTAGCCATTTAAACGTGAGATGGAATGTACAACATAATAGATAGGAACAAAAATGCGATGATCGATTTGATTGTCGCATTTTTATTTTAGATAAAATGCAAGCACCCCCATTATAGTCCTTTCGTAGGAAGGAAATCTGATGCAAAAGCAGAAGTAATAGGAAAAAGAGGTTTGACAAGATGTCTCTAATCGATACGGAAACAAACATAATTGAAAATTTCCCACGTATATTGGTACCATAGGTACGGTTCCTGTGGCTCCCTCGGAGCCAATGGGAACCGTCCCCGTGGTCCCGCCCACCCCAAAATACCAAAAGGTAGGTGATGTAGGTGAGACATGCAGTGATTACAGCGGGAACAAAGGGCTTAGGCAGAAAAGTGACTGAGGAATTTTTAAAAAAGGGCTGCTCGGTGACAGTGAACTATAGATGTGACAAGGCTCGCGTCGAAGAGCTTAAAAGTGAGTGGAAACCCTATTTAGAGTGCATTCAGTTCGTTCAAGGTGACATCACAAAAAAAGAGGACATCACAAACATTTTCAACCAGGCAATGAACCGTTTTGGCCGAATCGACTACCTCATCAACAACGCCGGACCGTATATTTTTGAACGAAAAAAATTAGTAGATTACAAGGATTACGAATGGAACGAGATGATTGACGGCAATCTCAGCTCGGTGTTTCATTTTCTCAAGCTAACCATCCCCATCATGCGGAAGCAAAATTTCGGCAGAATTATCACCTATGGCTTTCAGGATGCAGAGAGCGCGCCTGGTTGGATGTATCGTGCGGCCTTCAGTGCGGCAAAGGTCGGTCTGGTGTCACTTACTAAATCAATCGCCCTCGAGGAAGCTGAGTTCGGAATTACCGCCAACATGGTGTGCCCGGGGGACATAACCGGTGAAATGAAAGAAGCCACTATCACACAAGCTCGCACACGAAACGACCCCGAAACGCCAATCGGTCGCCCTGGCACAGGCGAAGATATAGCTAGAATTATCGCCTTTCTCTGTGAGGAAAACTCTGATTTCATCACGGGGAGTGTGATTTCGGCGTCGGGTGGAGTGAATGTCGTGAACAAAATTGGGTCAAGGGGGAAGTGAATCACCCCAAGACCCATTATTATTTTATACCTTAAGTTTCTTATTTGAATATAGTAAAATATTTATTCGGCAAAATCTGTACTAATAATGAATTATTAATTCAAACAAACGTTTGTACAGCGGTTTAACAAAGGATTGGCGGTCAACTAGAATTTCAAACAAGCGTTTGATTGGACGAAATTTGTGCATCTCAAATAGGCTGTTATAGTCATGATTTTCACTAAGAAATTATTCTAATTTCCTATAATATCTCATCCTCATCTAAAATCTTGATCATTACAGGAGCGCGGCTATCGGATCCACTAAGTTTTGTAAATCCAAGTTCTTGATATTGTTTTAGCTTTGGAAACTTGATGATTTCCTTGTCCCCATCATTTCTTGGGTCCGCAGCAATGACTAATACATAATCAAAATTCATATAGTGGCAGAATTCGATAAATTTTTTTAAAATTTGCGGTTCTGCTTCATCTTGATTGTATTCGTTTAAAATCGTTATTCGGTCTAGCGTGATAATTTTTCCACCATCGAAATCCGTATCGATAAAATTAGAAATCATGTATTCTTGGTCCCCAGAAATAGCATCCGCACTGAAAAGTAAATCTTGGTCATCTCCCATTTCATATCCATTGTAATAATGGAAGGAAAGATGGCCAACTTCAATTTCATCCTCAAACTTATCGTCTAAATACGCCGTAATTTTTCCATATCCGCTCATCATATTCAAATCTGAATCGAACGTAAAAGAATACTCAATATTCAACAGGGATCAACTCTCTTTATTTGAAATTTTAGTCTTAATAAAATACTACCCCAATAAATCGCTAAAGCGCAATTCTTCCTACCTTAGGCGCTATTCTACAATATAGTGCGCAATTACACTCCGCTAAAGCGCAATTCTTCAAAATAAAACGCAAATAGCCTCTAAATGCCGCAATTCTCTCTTTCATAATTTTGTCAAAAAGGGGACCAAAAGAACCGTCCCTCTGGTTCTCTTTGTGGTAAAATAGTTCTAGTCGAAAAATGCAGAATTTTGTAGATACGCCAGGGAGAAGAGGGTCATTATGAAGATTAAGACAAAACTGAGTATGCTCGTTTTTATTTTGTTGGTAGCACTGCTTGTCACAGGTGGGTTATCGATCTATCAACAAGGTGAAACGGATAAGGTATATAAAAATATAGAGACTCATCAAGACTTGCAGTTTACATTGAAGTCGATCGAGTATCGTTTTACAGGGATTTCGAATGACGAACGGGCTTTTCTCCTTACGGGAGATGAGGAGCTAGTCACCGGAGTCGAGAAGAAGATAACAGATATTGAACAATATTTCTTAGACGCTCAAAAAACGAACTTAGACGCAGAAGATGCGAAAGCACTCGAAGAAATCAAAACAAACCTACAAACCTATTTTGAAACAAATAAAAAAGTGGTAGAGACATACAGAAGCGGGGATCAGGAAAAAGCCCTTAAGATTCATATGGAAGAACAAAGATCCATCAGAAAAGAGATAGTGGATCCAAGTATTGAATCACTAATTAAAGAAGTAACCGAAACAATTAACAGTGATACAAAAGCATTAGAAAAGTTCCAAGAAATAAGTTCAGTCGTTTTATATGCAGTTGTTATTCTCTCACTTGTTGGTGGAGTTTTCACGTCATCTTTAATCATAAAATCAATTAATAAACCAATTATGATCATGAATAGGCGTTTGAAGGAAATTGCAGAAGGCGAGGCTGACCTTACCCAGGCCATTTCTATAAAAACAAAAGATGAACTAGGGGAAATGGCATCATCTTTTAATATGATGGTAAGTAAATTACGAGATTTAGTCAGACAGGTCGCGATTAATGCCGAACAGGTTGCTGCAGCATCCGAACAATTATCAGCAAGCTCTGAAGAAACAACAAGAGCAACAGAAGTCATCGCCTCAACTGTTCAAGAGGTAGCCGCTGGAACGGACAAACAGGTGCTAAGCTTGGATGAAACCAACCAAACAATCATTGATTTAACTTCATTAGTACGCCAGATTGCCACAAGCTCAGAAATTGTTTCAAATACGTCAGTTGAAGCAACTGATAAAGCCGTTGATGGCAATCGATCCGTTGAAGGGATTATAAACCGTATGAACGAAATCAGTCAAACGGTAAACCAACTCTCTGAAAAAGTGAAAACATTAGGTGAAAGCTCCAATCAAATTAATCAAATCATCGGTGTCATCACAGGGATTGCCGAACAGACAAATCTATTAGCATTAAACGCCGCAATCGAAGCAGCGAGAGCAGGTGAACACGGGAAGGGATTTTCGGTCGTTGCCGATGAAGTTCGAAAACTAGCAGAACAATCGTCAGCTTCTGCAAAACAGATATCGTCTCTCATTGCTGTGATTCAGGCAGATACAGAGGTAACCGTCCAATCCATGGATGACACAACAACAAAAGTGTCCGATGGCATCACATTTATCCAGGACGTGGGCAGCTCATTCAAGCAGATCGGCCAAGCCGTACAAGAGGTAACTTCGCAAATTCAAGAAATTACAGCAGCCGTACACGAATTATCAGCTGGAGCTGAACAGATGGTTAGGAGCATGGAAGCTGTAGGGGACATCACGCAGGTCACCTCTGAAGGAACACAAAGTATGTCAGCATCAACAGAAGAACAGCTCGCAGCCATGGAAGAGATCACCGCATCATCCACTTCATTAACAAAAATGGCGGAAGAACTACAAGAATTGGTTAAGAAGTTTAAGATTTAAATGGGACAGAGGGACAGGTTCCTTGTCCCATCTAAAAGACTAGCAATCACGTTATGATTGCTAGTTTTCTTTTTGTTTGATGTGCTAAAAAGTGCCACCTTAATCGCTATAGCGCAATTCCTCCTCGTTAAAGCGCAATTCCCCAAAATAAAGCGCAATTCCACCCCATTAAAGCGCAAATATCAAAACGTAAGACGCAATTCCCAAATATCGTAACCGATTCAGGGGGACCAGTGGAACCGTCCCTGTGGACCTAGGTAGCTTTTTTAAATTTGTGTTAAAGGATTGTTACAACAAGTACGAAATTAACAGACTAACATATTTTATTAAAAAGGGGAGGAAAGTAATGTACCAAATTACAAGAGACTACATTCGTACAGGAAATTCTCGCTCAGGGCAAAAAATCTCAAAGGTGCGTTTTATTGTTAGCCATGATACTGGTAATCCAGGATCAACTGCTTATCAGAATTGGAACTATTTCAATAAACAACAACCAAGCGCAAGTGCCCATACCTTCATTGATGATAAATATATTTTAGAAATTATTCCGTTAAATGAAAAAGCATGGCATGTACAATACAACAAACCGACGGATAACCGGCTTTTTGGTGCTGATGCAAATGATGCAGCAATCGGTGTAGAGTTGTGTTGGGGTGGTAGTATTAATTTTAAAGAAGCCTACAAGCGTTATGTTTGGTACCATGCACACCTATGTAAAACGTTTAGCCTTGACCCACGAAAACACATTGTAGCTCATAAGACATTAGATCCAGAACGAAGAACAGACCCAGTTGACTGTTTAAAACGTCATGGTATCACATGGGAACAATTTATTAACGAGGTGGTAAAAGAAATGAGTCCAAAAGGCTCCATTGCTTATCAAGCACATTTAGAAAGTCTGGGATGGCAAGGTAAACGAAAAGACGGTCAGACCGCCGGAACAATTGGGCAACGCAGACGATTAGAAGCGTTAACTGTTAAACTAGAAGGATCGAATGCTGAACTTGAAATGCAGGGTCATGTGGAAGGTAAAGGATGGACTACACCTAGAACCAATGGTGAAATTATCGGCACAATGGATGAAGGCTTGAGACTAGAAGCAATCAAAATTAAGTGTAGTGATCATAATGTTTTATATAGAGTTCATGTTCAGTCCATTGGCTGGACTGAGTGGAAAAAGAATGGTGAGATAGCTGGTACAACTGGCCAATCAAAACGCATTGAAGCGGTAGAAATAAAATTGGCATAGATTTTTTATTGTAGTAGCCCTTTCTCTTCGGAGATGGGGTTATTTTATTTCAGCATTCTTAACATTTAAGAATTTTTACCGATATCAAAATTAGACAATATTCGACATAATTTCAAAGGAGCTTAACAATGGATATTGAACAGGTCTGCAAGGAAATAAACAACAGCGTAGATGCACTAGATCTAGTAACTGCAAGAAAATACATTGAGGAAAATATTGATTTGTTAAATTCAAAAGGGCATTACCTAAATAAAAATGCTCGGGAACTATTGAAAGTCATAACCGACATGCATAATTCAGATTACAAGCAGTTACAAAGAAATGAATTAGCAATAATAAATACGATTAATGCCTATGCTACAAAGTTCGATTTAAGAGGATTGAAATTGCTTGTAAAGGAAAACTCCCAGCTCTTGCTGCGTGAGGATCTAATTCCTTACTTTAATAAGGATGCGAAAATTGTACTAGAAGGAATGGGAGCAATTTCAAAACATTAGGGATTTTAAATAGTAAAAACTTTAGTATTTCCAAACTGGTTAAAGGTTCTCTCTACCAGCAAAAGCAAGAAGACTAGCAATCACGTTATGATTGCTAGTCTTCTTTTTGTTTGATGTGCTGAAAAAGTGCCACCTAAATCGATAAAGCGCAATTCCTCCTCGTTAAAGCGCAATTCCCCAAAATAAAGCGCAATTCCACCCCATTAAAGCGCAAATATCAAAACGTAAGACGCAATTCCTAAATATCGTAACCGAATCAGGGGGTACCAATGGAACCGTCCCTCTGGCACCCCTGTGGCACCCCTCTGGCACCTATCTCTTATACACATCT